>CAYOAF010000033.1:0-15231 GCA_964401855.1 uncultured Dehalococcoidia bacterium | reverse complement strand
TGGCCGTGGAGCACGGCGTTGACGGCATCTTCGTCTCCAACCACGGCGGCCGCCAGATGGACATGACCATGAGCGCCATCGAGACGCTGCCCGAGATTGTGGACGCGGTGAAAGGGCGGGCCGAGGTCTACCTGGACTCGGGGGTGCGCCGGGGGAGTGACGTCATAAAGGCCATGGCCCTGGGCGCCAAGGCCGTGGCCATCGGCCGGCCCTTTTACTGGGGCCTGGCGGTCGACGGCGCGGAAGGGGTCCACGGTGTGCTGGAGATCCTACGGGAAGAGATAGACCGGGCCATGGCCTTCTGCGGTCAGACCAACATCCGGGAGTTGGAGTCCGGCCTGGTCAACATTCCACATGGGTGGGGGGCAGGGACGACCGCGCCGTGACCAGCGGCGGTTTTGCCGCAACCCGGTCGAGTCATGGCGGCGGTGTGGAGGACAGGCCCCTATTTGGCCGTTGCAGGCTTGCCCGTCAGGACACAGGCGAAGAAGTCCCCAACCAGCCGGTTGAACACGTCCGGCACCTCAAATTGGGGGACGTGGGCCGTCCCCGGCACCACTTCCAATTTGGCGCCGGGGATCATCTTTTGCATCGCCTGAATCGCCTTTACCGGGAAGATCACGTCCTCTTCTCCGACCGTCAGCAGGGTGGGGACGGATAGCTTGGCCAGGTCGGCGGCCTGGAGGCCGGCGGGGTTATGGAAGGCCGATCTGATGTTCAGATTCAGTTCCTGGTTGATCCCGGCGACCTCCCGGTAGAGTGTTGGCAACCAGCAAAAGTGGGGCACACTGGGACCCGAGTGATCAGCGGCGCGTGGAAGACTGTGGGCAGTCGGCCCGAGTTCCTCCCAGGAACCCAGATCCGCCACGTATACTAATAGGCAGCTTCGATTTAGCCAGCCGCTCAAGAATCAATCAAAAAGTTGGCGGCCAGTACCGTTGACCAGGCTAACAGGGTCGCTGGCGTGGCCCGTTTTCTGCAAGCCTCATACCGCAGCAGTTCCATTCACTGCCTATTACCCTATTAATAGCGAGTGAACGGAATCACCGCTCTGCAGGGCCCAGCTTGCGACAGCGCGCACTTGATATCTTGTCCGACAGAAAGTACAATCTAAGCATGAGCAAGCGAATGGGCCGACCGCCCACAGGCCACCAGCCACGGCTGTCGGTGCGGATGGAACCGGAAGCACTACGGCTTGCCACCGAGCGGGCTAAGGCAGAAGGTAAGACGGTCGGTAATTGGCTCGAAGAGGCCATAAGGGAGAAGTTAGAGCGAGAGCGCTCATCACCCTGAGGCACCAGTTCTAAGAGCGGAAACGTTAACAAGAGAGGCGATAGAGCGATCGGTTCGTCGGGATTTTTCGGACGAAACCGCTGTATTCAGACGTCGAACATTCCCCAGTAGCTCAGCGGTAGAGCGGGCGGCTGTTAACCGCTAGGTCCTAGGTTCGAATCCTAGCTGGGGAGCCAGTCTGGTCTCATACAGACCACGCCCCCCCCCTGTGGCTGTTTTCCCATGTGGCGCGGCGCAGCCCACCGCTCCTGATTGAAATGGATAGGTGGTACATCAACTATCCGCCGTTCACATTTCAAAGCGGCAGCCAACGGCTTGCGGGCACCAGTCAGCGGAGTGAATTGTTCCCTCCGGTCATCAAATGCCGCACCAGGTCGTCGTGATCTCGATCGATTCACGCTCGCTCTGCACTTTGTTCGCCGGAAAATCCCAGTCGGGATAGCCAATTGCCAGATTAATGCTGAGCCGTTTGGATTCAGGGATTCCAGTGAACTTTCTTATCACATCTGGGTACATCAGGCCTTGCCCCTGGATACATGTCCCCAGTCCGTAGTGCAATGCGGTGAGAGAAATGGTTTGGGTGATGGTGCCGATGTCGAACTGAGCCACGTCCCGCATCGATTCATCTATCGAAAGAATGATGGCGGCCGGTGCATCGAAGAATCGAAGTCCCTTCTTGGCCCACTCGATTTTTTTCTCGGTGTCCTCTCTTGCAATGCCCATCAGTTGAAAGAGTTGAACTCCTAGAGCCACCTGGCGCTCCCGGTACTTACCGGTGAGTCTTTCGTGCCAGGACAGGTCCGGGTGAGGGGCCACTCCGGAGGCAAAATGCTCCACGTTGGCCTCCTTGATCTTCGCGATCACCTCGCCGGCAACAACCGTGCATTCCCAGGGCTGGGCGTTCAATGAGGATGGGGCACGGCTAGCAATCTCTATGATTTCTTTCAGTACCTTTTTCGGAACAGGATCAGGCTTAAAACCCCTGATGCTCTTCCTCGACTGAATGGCCTCAATTAGATCCATTCAATTCCTCCTTTGGGCCTGGATTTCCCGGATCAAGCCAATTCCCCTGAGTATTGGGCGCTCTGGGTTGCCTCGAAACTATAAAGCGGTATCCGGGGCACGTCAAATGCTGTCTGGTTCAGTCAATTGCCCCGCTCTCATGAGGCGGCCACCTCCCGGCAAGGCATAGCAGCCCAGAATCGCCTGTCTCCACCCGTGCTGATCTCTTGGGGCAGCCATAGCCTCACCCGAGCAGCCGCGAGCTTTATGGCGGACTCATACCACGCATGCTTCGGTTGACGAGGACGGGAGGAGTACGTAGACTACCTTCACTGGATAGGATAAGGGTAACCCGTTGGGTCCACCATGGAGGGTGAGCATGCCGTTTGCTGGGTTGGGAGCTCGGAAGCGAATCTGGTACGAGATCAACGGCCAAGGCGAGCCGCTGGTGCAGGTCCCCGGCGGCGCCTTGGGGCTGCAGAACTTCTCCCGGGTCTCTCCGGTGCTGGCCCGCCACTTCCGAGTAGTGGACTTTGACCCGGTGGGCACAGGCAAGAGCAGCCCAACACCACGGGGATACACCATACAGGACTGGAGCGACGACTTTCGGGACCTGCTGGACATGTTGGAGATCCCCCGGGCCCACCTGCACGGCACATCCACGGGAGGCCATACCTGCCTGCAATTCGCTGCTCAGCACCCGGAGCGGGTGATGAAAATGGTTCTAGTGGGAGTCGTGGCTCGGTACGATACGGCTATGCGCCTCAACCGAAAGGTGGCCAAAGCCCTCGCTCGGAGCGTCGGAATGGAGGCGGTTGCAGAGTTGACGGCCCAGGCCGTGCTGACCCGGGACTTTCTGGATAGCCCGGAGGCGGGCCCTCTCCTAGAGCAGATGCGGTCCATCTTTGGCGAGATATCCCCTGATTCTTACATTGCGACCATCGAGGCCAGTGAGAAAGCGGAGCTGGGGCCGGACCTGCCTCGCGTTACTGCCCCGACCCTGGTGATCAACGGAGAGCACTCCACCTTCTCACCCGTAGACACCGGCCCTCAAGGTATCGGTGGCCGCGGCATCGCCCAGCAGGTCCGCAACGGGCGGCTGGTGGTCATAAAAGGGGCAGGGCATCTGGTGATGATGGAGCGGTTCGAGGAGGTCTGCGACAACATCATAGAGTTCCTGAAAGAATAGGAAGTCTCCTCCTCAGGTGTAGACCGTCAGCGATAATGGGACGTTTTCGGGGCTAAGAAAACCCGAGAGCAAGGTTGACCCCATCAACTGTACCGGGTCGAGGCTTGTCAGGTGACGGTCCCCCGGTGCTCCGGCTGCAGCCGGAGCACCGGGGGACCGTCACCACTGTTCGCCCAAAGCGTTAGCGGACCCGTGGCCCCGGCGGCCTTCCCCGATCGGCCCGTTGACGGGAGTGTGAGTCTGTGCGCCGCCCGATGTCGAGTTAGCTCTCCCTCTAGCCTGCCCCTTCTTCACCCTGCCATTGGGGAGAGCGCTTCTCCACAAAGGCTTGCATCCCCTCAAGCCGGTCTGGGGAGTTCGCTTGTCTGTCCACCCAGAAGTAGATATTGTTCACAGCCGCTTCCAGAGGCAAGTCAAGCCCGGTTGTCGCCGCCTGTTTGCTGCCACGGACCGCCATGGGCGCACACTCCATTACCTCCTGGGCCCATCGCTCGGCGGTGGGCAGCAGGCTCGCCAGGGGTACTACCTCGTTGGCCAGCCCCAGGCGGTAGGCGTCCTGCGCCGAAAGGCGCTTGCCGGTGAGCATCATTCCCATGGCCACCTTCATGGGAACCTGGCGGGGGAGGCGGTGCATCCCTCCAGCGCCCGCATTCAGGCCCACTCGCGGCTCTGGCAGGCCAAACTCAGCGTGCTCGGCGGCGATAATGATGTCGCACGCCAGTGCCAACTCGAACCCTCCTCCCAGGGCAAAGCCGTTGACCGCGGCGATCACCGGTTTCCACAGCTTGAAACGCGGATTCGTGAACCCGCCAAAGCCTCCCAGAGGCGGCAGTGCCGGCCGTTCCCCTTTGAGGGCCAGCTCGGTCGAGTATTTCAAGTCATTGCCTGCGCTGAACGCTTTTTCTCCCGTGCCGGTGAGTATGGCAACCCTGAGATCAGGATCGGAGTCGAAATCCTGCCAAACCTGGAACAGTTCCCAATGGGCAAGCACGTGCAAGGCGTTCCGCACCTCCGGACGGGTGATTGTCACCCAGGCGATCTGGGCGCGTTTCTCGTATTTCACGTATTGAAAATCCATCCTTCATCTCCTTGTGCAAGTTGCAGTCTGGTTGGGAGCAGTCCGTGGGCGAGGTTGATGCCCAGTCCGCGTAGGGCGGACCGCCTCTCCGCAAGGATTATACTCGTCCCGCCAGCAACAGGAACAGATCACGGGGCAGGGCGCGGCCCCGGGGGCCGTAACAGAAACCGCAACACAGCGACGAATCTGTTTATAATGTGCGGCCTACAACGTACCATACGGCAAGCAAGGGCGGGGACATTCCATCTGGTTGTGGCATCTGTGGCCCGCCAATGATAACCTCGCGTGCCGGACCATGGAATCTCGCCGGTTCTAGGGGAAAGGTTGCTCTCAGCGGTTGAACAGGAAGTCCGAGACCTCATCAGCAAGAACGGGCGCATTACATTCTCCCAGTTCATGCAGACCTGCCTGTATTCGCCTCGTGGAGGTTTCTATTCTTCCCGGGGCAACAGGATCAGCACCCATTTCGGGACCTCGCCCACGAGTCACCCGGTTTTCGGCGCCCTGATCACCCGGCAACTGGAGCAGATGTGGCGCCTCCTCGGAGACCCTTTCCCTTTCCACTTGATCGAGGTGGGATCCGGCGACGGCGCCCTGGCCCGGTCCATCGTGGACGCTTGCCGGCGGACGGCCCCTGGGCTGGCGCAGGCACTATGCTACGTCGCAACTGACTACGAGCCCACCTGGCTCCAATCACCTGACCACACCTCGGGCTGGGACGGCGAGACTGGGGGCTGGATAGGTCCCAGCAGACAAGACGCGAATTTGGGAATCCAGCGGGTTAAAACCGAAGGTCTACGGCCGTTCCGAAACGTTGTTGGCTGTATCTTGTGTAACGAGCTGCTCGATAACTTCCCCGTCCACCGATTCGCCATCCAGGGCGGCAAGGTCAAGGAGGTCTTCGTCACCTTGACAGGGGGAAATCTCACCGAGGTCCTGGACGAGCCGTCCTCCCCTCGCATCGAAGAGAGGCTTACCGGCCTGGGCTTGGTCCTGCCTGAAGGGTATCGAGGTGAGATGACCTTGGCCGTCGAGGACTGGACCAACCAGCTTGCCACGACCTTGGACCGCGGGTTTGTTCTCACCATCGACTACGGCCAGGCAGCCGCTGACCTCTATTCGCCCCGGAATGCCCTCGGTACGCTGGTCTGCTTCAACCGGCACGTCGTCAGCAGCGACCCGTATCAGCACATCGGCCAACAGGACATCACCGCCCAGGTGGACTTCACGTCCCTCATGCGGCTGGGCGGCCGGAGCGGTTTGGCCGCCGTGGGCTACGACCTCCAGCGCCACTTCCTGGCGAACCTTGGCTTCTCCACGTTCCTGGATGCGCTTCAGACCCAAGACCTGTCTGACGCACGGATGGAGCTGAGCCGGATGGCCATGATGACCCTGGTGGACCCAGACGAGTATGGCGACTTCAAGGTGCTTGCCCAGGCCAAGGGGATGGGGCTTGGCGTTGAGTTGCTGGGGTTCGAGGGAAACAGGCCAGCGGGTGATGAATCTGCCCTGTTAGGCTGAATTCTAGCTCGGGTACTTGCTGAACATGATGAAGCCGTTGCTGTCGGGCGTATTGCAACCCGCGAGGGCGGTTTCAGCCCGTACCGTCACCTGCCGAGCCCCTGCCGTTCCCCGAAGCTGTTGGAGGCAATCAGCGTAGAGGACGGCGCGGTTGCGTCCGGTCCCGTTGTTTCCACCACTGGAGAGGAAGGGATGGGGACCTTCGACCCTGATGTCGCCGGCATAGAAGTCGTGGGCCTCTCCCAGCTTGACGCCGTGCCACTGGAAGGCTTCCAGGAACTGCTGGGTGAAGGTGAGGTAGCCGTCGTAGGGGTTGAAGATGTCAATGTCCGCGGGACCAAGCCCGGACCCCTCCCACATCCTCCGTGCCAGGCTGGCAGCCGCCTCCTGGTGCTCCGTCAGGGTTGCCATGGTGCTCCGGCCCCGCTGGGTGGTCTGGGCATGGTTCAGGACGTAGACCGGCTTCTGCCTCAAGTCCTTGGCGCGTTCAGCGGTGGTGAAGATGAAGGCCGCGCAGGTATTGACCGGCCGGTCACAATCGTAGACCACCAGCGGTTCCTCGATAATGCGCCCGTTCAAATAGTCCTCAGTGGTGAGTTGATACGGCTCATACGTGGAATAGTACCCCCAGGGGGTCAACAGGCCGTTTCTCCGCAAGTTCAAACAGAGAGGGGCGAGCCCGTCATGGGACTTACCATATCTCTCGCAGTACTGCAGAAAGGTCACGAGATTGTTGAACATTGCGCCACTCTGATAACCCCACGGAAGGGTATAGGCGTTGGGCCCGGCGGCCACCTGTCTGACATTCGGGGGACTGCTATGCCCGTACCGGCCCGAGAGGTTGACCATCGGGTACCACACCAGGGCGGTCTCACACAAACCGTCACCGACGGCCTGAGCTGCCAGGCCCATCATCGGGCCAATGTAGGGCGCGTCGGATTTGAGATACTTTGCGTTCTTTAACCCCACCTCCCTCTGTATCCACTCCGCTGAAGCCTTCGTCAAGCCGTCTTCAGTGTCGTATGGCGGGTCGAAATAGGGCCGAGGAGCCCAAGTCTGCTCAGCGCGGGTCTCGGCGCTGGTGATGAGCCCATCGATGTCGCCCAGCGACAGGCCCGCGTCTGAAATCGCCTTCAGGCACGCTTCCCTGCTCAAGCCGCCGCAACTCCTGTCCATGGTCACGCCGTCCCAGCGCCGGTCCATGTGGGACTGACCCCAACCTACGACGGCGACCTTGCCACGGTGCTCCCAGACTCCCAACCCTTCACGATCTCTTCTCCAACTCGTGTCGCTAACCATTTTCGCTCCCTTACTGCCTCTGAGTCTGTTCAGCGTTTCCGTAGGACCCGACTGGGCTAGTTGAGCACCCGCCACTCGTGGAGCATCTGACCGTTACTCGTCTCCTCAAACATCAGCTCCACGGGGGCCCCAACGGGAACCTCGCCCGGCGGGGTGCCCGGAAGGTTGGACAAAAAGTTGATGCCCGGGTCCTCGTCCAGGGTTATCACCGCAAAGTTAATGGGCTGCGCCCCCCGGAACCCCCGAATACGGGAGTCGCGTATCACGAAATACACATCTATGTGTCCCTTGCCTTGCACCTCTTTCCACTTCATATTGTCGGCCGAGCCGCACTTCTTGCACTTCTCGATGGGCGGATAATGCAGCCTCTCGCAAGCGGTGCAGTTCTGCAAGACCAACCGCCCCTCGTTACAGGCGTCCCAAAAAGGCTTGGTCAGATCATTGGGAACCGGAGCAGGTCTCTCCAGGCCTGGGATCGTTGACATGGGTCTCCTCCCTTGTGGGGTCTAGCGCGCGGCGCGTCACCGTTGCCCGCACGATTCGGCGCGAATTATAGGTAAGGCGGTGTTGCTGGTCAAGGGCGTTTGTCACGCATAGTCAAGTTCCCCTGTGTCCCCGCCGAAGTCACGAACCGATATCATGGATGGCGTTCTTCAGATTCAGGGCCGAACAGGGAGCGATGATCAAGGAATACCGGCATCGGCGCATTAGAGACCGGGCTGGTCCTCCACGGAAGCTGCGCGCAAAAAGATGCCGGCCCCTTGCTATATCGTTCCAAGAATCAAAGGACCCGCCTCTGTTTTCCAAGAGCGGGTCCCTGTCGTGTCGTGGCAACGGTAGGACGGAACCGGGCCGGTGGGAACCGCTACTTTCCGTTAGCTGCTCCGCACACGGTGTCCAAGATGAGCCTGGTTACCACATATGGGTCGCAGTTGGCGTTGGGACGACGGTCTTCGATGTAGCCCTTCCCGTCCCGGACCACCTGCCAGGGAATTCTGACCGACGCGCCGCGGTCCGAAACGCCGTAACGGTACTCCTTGTAAGAGCAGGTCTCGTGTTGCCCGGTCAACCGTTCTTCGATTCGGTCACCGTAGTTGGCGATGTGGAGGGCGGCCTGAGTTCCCAAAGCCTCGGCGGCGGCGACGCAAGCGTCGTAGTTGTTCCTCATCAGGACGGTCGAGAAATTGGTGTGGGCGCCAGCCCCGTTCCAGTCACCCTTGACCGGCTTGGGGTCGAGAGTGGCGCTGACATTGAACCGCTCCCCGATTCGGTAGAGCAGCCAACGGGCGACCCAGAGCTGGTCGGCCACGGCTGGGGCGCCCACTGGGCCGATCTGGAATTCCCACTGACCGGGCATGACCTCGCCGTTTATTCCGGAGATCGCCAGCCCAGCCGTCAGGCAAGCGTCGAGATGCGCCTCCACAACGGGACGTCCGAACACCTCATCGGAGCCGACGCCGCAGTAATAACCACCCTGGGGGGCGGGAAAACCGTTGTCCGGCCAGCCCAGCGGCCTGGTTCCTTGAAAATAGGTGTATTCCTGCTCGATCCCAAACCACATGTCTTGTTCGGCGTACTTCTTGGATGCCTCGGCGCAGCCCGCCCTCGTGTTGGAGGGATGGGGGTTCATGTCGGTGAGGAGGACCTCACACATCACCAGTTTGTTGTTTCCCCCGCGTACGGGGTCGGGGCAGGCGAAAACCGGGTTCAAGACACAGTCGGAATTCTCGCCGGGCGCCTGGTTGGTGCTCGAACCATCGAAGCCCCAGACGGGCGGATCCTCGCCGTCGGAAATCACTTTACCCTTGGAACGCAGTTTTGCGGTGGGTTGCTGTCCATCAACCCAGATGTACTCAGCTATGTAACTCATATCTCGACCATCCTGTATTGGTTCCCAACTCCAATGTTCACATTTAGGGATGTGTGAGGCGGAACCTGCTTGTTGGACAGGCCTGGGGCGACATCAACTGATTGCCAACATCGCTGACACCCAACAGGGATTCCAAGAAACACAAGGAGGCACGGAAGCCCCTACATAGCGGCCTCCCCGCGCTCGTCGGTTCGCACCCTGACCGCGTCCTCCATATTCGAGACGAAAATCTTCCCGTCGCCGATGGCGCCTTCGCCGGGACTTCGCGCAGCCTCGCAGATGGCCGCGATGACCTTTCCCTTCATATCGTCACTGACCACCGTCCGGATCACGGTCTTGGGTGATGCGTTCCGGGTCATCATCTGGCCGCCACGGCCTACAAAAACCTCGACCCCGCCTTGACGACCTTGACCGGTAACATTGTAATAGTAGAACCCCTGGCACCCGACCTGTTGAAGAGCGGCAGTTACCATGTTGATCCGCTCAGGCCTGACAATCGCTTCGATACTTATCATAATCAGTACCCTTCTTCCATATTCTGCCCGTTCGAGGCAGGCCCACAGTATGAATGCTTGCCGTTAGTCAGCCCCGTCGTGCACAGTCGCCCGCTCACCGTGCGCGGCGACGTCCATGCCCTGATCCTCGTCCACCTGGGAAGCACGCAGACCCAGGCCGGGAATCAAATCGAGCACCTTCAGAATAATCAGCGTCACGATGCCCGACCAGGCCAACGTCGCGAGGATGCCGATTGCCTGAATGCCCATTTGGCGCCCATTGCCTTCGATGAGCCCAGCGGTGCCGCCAATGGCGGCGACAGCGAAAATACCGGTCGCCAGGGCGCCCCAAATGCCGCCTACCCCGTGGACGGCGAACACGTCCAGGGAGTCGTCCAGGCCCGTCTTGGGGCGCAGCAGCACGGTGCCGTAGCATAATACCCCGGCTCCGAAACCGATGGCAAGCCCACCCATGACCCCAACGTACCCAGCGGCCGGCGTTATGGCGACGAGACCGCCTACCGCAGCCGTCATGACCCCGACCGCGCTCATCCGCCGGTGCTGCATCTGGGACAGCACGCCCCAGGTGAGCATGGCGGCCGCCGCCGCGGTGTTCGTTACGAGGAAAGCGTTCACGGCAACCCCGTTCGCGGCCAAACCGGACCCCGCGTTGAACCCGAACCAACCGAACCAGAGGAGGGCGGCGCCCAGCATCACATAGGGGACGTTGCACGGCTCAGCGCCGGGATTGCGGCGTTTGCCCACCAGGAGGGCGGCAGCAACTGCAGCCATGGCGGCGTTGATATGCACTACCGTGCCGCCGGCGAAGTCCAAGGCGCCAAGGTCGAACAGCCAGCCGTTGCCAGCCCAGACCCAGTGGGCAATGGGCGCATAGACCAGGGTCAGCCAGAGCACCAGAAACAGAAGATAGGTGGTGAATTTGAAACGCTCCACAATGGCGCCAGTTATGAGCGCGGGGGTTATGATCGCGAACATCATCTGGAAGATGACGAATAGCAGAGTTGGGATGCTGCCATCCACCGAGTCCACCCCAATGCCTTTGAGCCCGACGTGGGAGAGGTCTCCAATGAAACGGCCTCCCTCACCGAAAGCAAGGCTGTATCCCCACAGCACCCACACCACACTCGCGACGGCCATGGCCATGAACGAGAACATCATCGTGTTGACAATGTTCTTGCTTCTCACCAGGCCCCCATAGAAGAAGGCCAGCCCAGGCGTCATGAGTAACACGAGGGCCGAGGCCATGAGCATCCAAGCTGTGTCTCCTGTATCCATGTGGCACGCTCCTAACGAGATTGGAAATACGCCGAATCTCCCATTGCTGCTTTCCAATCTAAGATGCCAGGGGCATGTTACAAGCTGTTTTCAGACTTGTTAATTATTTGTTACATCTTTCGTGCCGTGGGGCGCCGTCGATAGCCGGACGGCTGGATACACCTTAGGACTTAAAACGCGGCTCCCGTTTCTCCAGAAATGCGCTCATGGCCTCCCGAGGATGGCTGCTAGTGAAACCCAGGGCAAAGGCCTTGATGCTGTATTCTGCGGCCTGCTCATCACCCTGCTCCAGCCACTTGACAACGATGTCTTTCTGAGCCGCAAGGACCTGTGGGCTGATGTTCCGGAATTTACCCACGGCCTCCAGGGCGGCGGCATTCATGGCGTCTTTGGGGACCACCTGGTCCACCAATCCCATGTCCAGGGCTTCTTGGGATGTTACAGACTCTCCGGTCATGATCAGCCGCCGGGCCCTGCCGAGCCCGACGGTCCTGGGCAAAAGAGACGCCTCGATGACCGAGGGCACCCCCGCCAGGACCTCGGGCAGGCCAAATATCGAATCTTCCGAGGCAATGCGCAGGTCGCAGGCCAGGACCAACTCCAGGCCGCCGCCCAAGCAGAGGCCGTTGATGGCGGCGATGACGGGAATGGGCAGAGTCAGCACCTTGCGGATGGCCTGGTGCAGCGTGCGTATGAATTCCTCGGCTGTTTGTGGCGTCAGGTCTCGCATCTCATGGAGGTCAACCCCCGCGGTAAACGCTCGGTCTCCGGCGCTCCGCAGCACCAAAGTCGTGATGTCGGCGTTGGCTGCCACCTCGTCGAGCCCATTGATCAGGCTTTGAAAAAGCTCCAACCCCAGCAGGTTCAAATCGGTGCGTCCTTCCAAGCTCAGGAACGCCGTGGGTCCCTCTAACTGCGTGGACACCTGGGACATGGGTTCGCCTCCTAACCGGGCTTAGCCGGGAACGACTCGGGAATACATTTTACTCTGCCTGAGGCATCAGTGAATAAATAAAGACCGGGCTAGGAACGAAATCATACCAACGGAGTGATCCTGGTTTTGCCCTTGACGAAACTGGAATGTTAAAGTCAGCACAAGTGAAGAGGCGACAGCATTGGAAACTGTAAATACCGTTCTAGAGCCAGTGAAGTTGGAAGACCTGGGTTTTGCCCTGTGTCACGAGCATGTGGGCACCAATGCCGCAGGTCTTCGCCGTACCTACCCGGAATTCATCGACCGCTCCGGTATCACCCAGCGGTCGTCCGACGCCTTGAAGGAAGCCTACGATGAAGGGTTTCGCACTATGGTAGACGTGAGCACCTTTGACCTGGGACGGGATATCGGAGTGATGCAGGAGGTTTCCCGCAGGAGTGGGGTCCAGATGGTTGCGGCAACTGGCACCCACCTGGCAGCCCCCTGGCCCTTCGGCGACGTCTCACCCGATGCCATTGCTCCGCTCGACATCAGGGAAATTGAGCAGGGCATCGAAGATACCGGTGTAAAGGCCGGCATCATCAAGGTGGCCAGCGACCAGAGAGGTATCACACCGATGCAAGAAGTGGTCCGTCGGGCGGCGGCCCGAAGGACCTTACGTACCGGCACACCGATTTCCACCCACACTTGGTCCTCAGACCGCCTTGGGGAGCAGCAGGTACGGATCCTGGAGGAAGAGGGGGTGGACCTGAACCGGGTTTATATCGGCCACTCGAACGACATCACCGACCTGGACTACCTGCTGGGCTTGCTGGGCAAGGGTGTTTGGGTGGGGCTGGACCGCTACCCCGGCGGATGGATTGCCGGTACCCCACAGCGAGAGGAACGGACCGGGATGCGAAGAAGCTGATTGACGCGGGCTATTGCCACCGGATCATGCTATCCCACAACTACTCGGTGCCCAAAGCCCGTCACGGTGCGGAGGTGCAGGAGGAGCGTCGCCGGGCCAACCCTGATGGTTACAATTTCATCCCGAGGAAGGTGCTCCTGAAACTGAAGGAACTGGGGGCCTCGGACGAAGACATCAATCAAATCATGGTGGAAAACCCGCGCCGGTTCTTTGCCGGTTCTTTGAAGGAAGCCGGATTTCAGAGGCCCAGCTGACAAGGGCGGCTGACTAATCCTCCAACTGCAACAAGCGCATGCCCCTATCTACCTGGACACCCGGCTCCACCAGGACCCGCTTGACTACTCCGTCCCGCTGGGCGGCGATCTCCAGCTCCATCTTCATGGACTCCATGATCATTACAATCTGGCCCCGTTCCACGGAATCCCCCGGCTGTACCAGTATTTGTCTCACCCTGCCGGGCATCGGCGCCACGGAATCGCTGCCCCGGCTGGCAGACCCCTTGCTTAGCTGCCTTCTACTCTCCACTTTTTCAAAAACAAAGAAATTGCCGTCCAACCACAGTTGGAGGGCGTTTCCGGTCCAGGTCCAGAAAAAGGAGTGCAGGACGCCATCGGATGTACGGCACCATCCTTCTTGGGTATCCTGGGTCGTGACCGCCAGTTCGATTCCATCTCCGTCCAGGGTCACCCGCACGGTTTCACCCTGAGCCTCCACCCGGTAATCGAAGACCTGGCCCGACGCCGGAGATTGTTGTCGCAATTGTCCCTGGCTCACGGTAGCCTCAGTCTGCCGGCGGTGCGCCAGGGGTTGTTCTGCGCCTCCGCGGGGCCTGTTTGTATCCGCGGTCCATGGCCGGGGCCCTCGTGAGCGGCCCATGCAGCCAGTGCCCGGGCGAGGTACAGGGCGTCTTGAGACAGCTCCGGCCGCCCAACGCCCGAATCGCCGGTCAGAAAGCCGGTATCGTAATCCCCCTCCAGAAATCGTGGGCGACGGATAACCTGGCGCAAGAACGGGATATTGGTCACCAACCCCAGGACGGGAAATTGGGACAGAGCCAGGTCCATTCGCCGCAGGCTCGATGACCGGTCCGGCCCCCAGGCGATCAGTTTGGCCAGCATCGGGTCGTAATGGATGGAAATCTCCTGTCCCTGGGCGACTCCGCTGTCCAACCGCAAGCCCGGGCCGCTGGGTGGGAGCCACTTCACCAGCGTGCCAACCGACGGAACGAAATTGTGGTTCGGGTCTTCGGCATAGATTCGGCATTCCACGGCGTGACCCCTGGCTTGAATGTCATCCTGACTGATGGTCAGCTCTTCCCCGGAGGCGATGCGCACCTGCCATTCGACCAGATCGAGACCCAGCACCTGCTCGGTAATTGGGTGCTCCACCTGTAACCGGGTATTCATCTCCAGAAAGTAAAACTGGCCGTTCTCCGAGTCCAGCAAGAACTCCACCGTCCCTGCGTTGAGGTATCCGGCGGACCTGGCCATCGTAACCGCGGCCTCCCCCATCCGGCGCCGCAGCTCTGGGGTTAAGGCGGGTGAGGGAGTTTCTTCGATGATTTTCTGATAACGGCGCTGGATGCTGCAATCCCGTTCCAGCAAATGAACGGTATTTCCCAAACCGTCGGCCAGCACTTGAACTTCCACGTGGCGGGGCCGGGGGACGTACCGTTCCAGAAACACCCGGCCATCGCCAAAGGCGGCATGGGCTTCGCGGCCGGCCGATTCCAAAGCCGGGGCCAGCTCTTCAAGTCCGCCGGCCAGCCTCATACCCCGTCCCCCTCCTCCGGCGGCGGCTTTGACCAGCAAGGGAAACCCCCAGGTGGCGGCGAACTCCTCCACGACGGCGTCTATCCCCTCGCAGGGCGGGGAGTTGGGCACCACCGGTACTCCCCCGCGCTGGGCCAACTCCTTGGAGCGTATCTTGTCGCCCAGCGCCTCCATGTTTTCCGGGGTGGGCCCGATGAATGCGATACCCGCCTCTTCACAGGCCCGGGCGAACCGCGGGACTTCCGACAAGAAGCCGTAGCCTGGATGAATGGCCTGGGCGCCGCACCGCCGGGCGATGGCGATGAGCTTTCCCACATCCAGGTAGGTCTCTTCAGCGGTTTGCCCTCCCAGAGCCCAGGCTTCGCCGGCCATCGACACGTGGGGGGCCGCCGAATCGGGGTCCGAGTAAACGGCGACCGTAGCTATACCCAGGGTTTTCAGCGTCTGCTGCACCCTGACGGCGATTTCACCTCGGTTGGCTACCAACACCTTGGAGAACAATTCGGAGTACACCCTCCCGGCCGAATCCGGTGGTCCGTCAAACTTGAAAGCCTGTGCCGGAAACTGGTCCGG
>CAYOAF010000032.1:0-2680 GCA_964401855.1 uncultured Dehalococcoidia bacterium | reverse complement strand
ACCGAGGGGCTCTACCTCAACATCTTGAGCGCTGTGGACGTTGCTACTGGCTGGGTGGAGTGCCAGGGCGTACGGGGCAAAGGGCAGCAACGAGTGGGTGGGGCCATTCATGAGGTGGCCGGCCGCCTGCCTTTCCTCATGTTAGGGCCGGATTCAGACAATGGCAGTGAGTTCATCAACAACAACCTGTGTAGACCGTCAGCGATGGGGCCACACAAGTCGGCAATGAGGCCGTGTTAGTGGCAGGGTGTCCGTATCTGAGCCAGGTATGAACATTGACAGCCATTTTGACAGCCACACCGAAACACATCAGCATAATTCGGCGGACGCTGGCGGAACGAGCAAGGGTCTATTAGATACAAAATGGACGTTGGCGGACAACCCGGGACGTGCATCAATCAGACTTCATAACCGGACCCTCAGGGAGTTCACCCAAGCTCTTCCACACCCCTGATCTCTCGGGTCCCAATGTGTCCCACTTTTGCTGGTTGCCAACACGCTTGGCAGCACGGTGGTTGCCCCATGAAAGCGGGGAATCTGAGCGAATCAGGCCGCATTTGACACCCATTGGAATGCGGGATTATAGTTGGCGGTATCCCAGAGGGAGCTATATCCAGGAAAGTCGGTTTGATCTGGGGAATCCCGGGTAAGACCAGGCGAACAAGACCAGGACCGGTGGAAACGGTAAATCCCGGTTCAAATTCCGCCGATTCTGCTAATCTACAGTTTGGGGAAGAGCCCCATGTACGCAGTACCTGACGTCGATGATGTGGTGGCTGTGGCCAAGGAACTCGGGATGCACTTGGGTCCCGATGAGGCCGTCTTGTACCGAAAGCACCTGATGGAGCTTATGGGACGGTTGGACAACTTCGTGCAGGCCCGGATAGAGGAGGCCAAGCCTCCGATGGCCTCGTCCGCCCGCAAGCCCGGGTACCGGCCGAGCGCGGAAGAAGACCCGCTCAACGCCTGGATGTGGAAGTGCCGGATTGAGGGGGCAACCGAAGGGCTGCTTGCCGGCAAGACGGTCAGCTACAAGGACCACATCGCGGTGGCAGGGATACCCATGAGCTTCGGCTGCTTCGCACTCGATGGCTTCATCCCCGACTTCGACGCCACCGTCGTCACCCGGGTGTTGCAGGCGGGGGGCACCATCATTGGCAAGAACGTCATGAACGGACTGAGTGGCGGGTTCGGCACCGGCGGCGGCATCGGCGACTACGGCCGGCCCCTCAACCCCCACAACCACGATCACGTGACCGGCGGATCGTCCTCGGGCTCCGCCGCGGCCGTGGCCTCCGGCCAGGTGGACATCTCCTTCGGCGGCGACCAAGGCGGCTCCATCCGCATCCCTTCGGCTTTCTCCGGCACCGTCGGGCACAAGCCCACGTTCGGGTTGTTGTCGCATTTTGGGATCGGGTTCGGCGCGGACCAGAGCATCGACTACACGGGTCCGATGACCCGTACCGTGGAGGATGCGGCGGCTACGCTTCAGGCCACCGCCGGTTACGACCCTTACGATCCCCGCCAAACGCGAGATGTCCCCGGCAACATTGACCTGCTCAGCCGGCTGGCCGACGGTATCTCCGGACTGCGCGTCGGTGTGCTCGAGGAGGGCTTCGTCGATGCCGAGGCCGAGGTGCGCGACCTGGTGATGGCGGCGGTTGATGTCCTTGCGAAGGCAGGCGCCAGCGTATCGAAGGTGTCCATCCCGGAGCACCTAGCCATCGCCGCGGCCCAGGCCGCGCTCACGGGCGAAGGCGCCCTTGCCGTGTTCAAAACCGGGTTCTACGGCGCCTTCAGCAGGACCTACTACCCCGCTTCACTCATCGCCGCCATCAACAAGATGTGGGCCTCCCAGGCCGACGTGCTCGCACCGCGCAGCAAGCTGTCGCTCATCGCCGCTGAGATGAGCCGCCGCAACTACTACGGCCGGGTGTACGCCAAGGCCCAGAATGTGCGCCCCACCTACATCAAGGCCTACGACACCGCACTTGCCCACGTCGACGTGCTCGTGATGCCCACCTGCATCTTGACAGCGCCCGAGAACCACACCCCGGGTAGCTACCTCGAGGCCGTTGAAGCGAACTTCGCGGCGATGACCGCTAGGGGCAACCGCAACACCCTGCCCTTCAACTACACCGGCCACCCAGCGCTCGCCCTTCCCGCGGGCAAGTCGTCGGCCGGTCTACCGGCCAGTATGCAACTCGTCGGGCGCTTCTTCGACGACCCGCTGCTCATGAGGGCCGCCTACGCCTACCAGCATTCGACCGACTGGGACAAGATCATCGGCGTCAATTCCTGATTGGGCCGGGACCCAGGCGGGGCTATAACCGATCTGGAGGCCGCCCAGGCCTGAACGTGGACTTTGTGGCGGTTCGTGACGCTGTCCTGGCGGCATGGGACGGCAGTGGCGAGACCATCACCGAGGTAGCCGCCCGGTTCGGTGTCAGCCGGGGCTGGATTCATAAGTGGGTGTATCCTGCGCTCGGGAACTCGGGTGTGCGTCAATGAAGACCGATTCGTTCAATTCTTTTGCTGAGGGTCAAGGCCTGACTCAAAGAACCACCACACCGGACCCTCAGGGAGTTCACCCAAGCTCTTCCCCGCCCCTGATCTCTCGGGTCCCAATGTGTCCCACTTTTGCTGGTTGCCAACAATTGCTGAGAGAAGGGTTTAGTTT
>CAYOAF010000031.1:0-4038 GCA_964401855.1 uncultured Dehalococcoidia bacterium | reverse complement strand
GAATCGAGGCATGGCCCGTTTGCCCTCGATGGCCTCCATCAGGCCGCTTTCCTCACCGGCCACGTAGGAGTCTCCGGTCAGCGCCACTTCCAACTGGAAATTGAAGCCGGAACCAAGGATATTTTCGCCGACCAGCCCAAGCTCCTGGGCCTGGCGGAGGGCGGCACGGCAGGTCTCGACCGGGCCTTCATGCCCGTGACGGATGAAGATGTACCCGTTGCTGGCACCGGTGGCATAGCCGGCCAGAACTATCCCTTCAATCAGAGTATGAGGGTCGCTCTCCAGGATCGCCTTGTCGTTGAACGCTCCGGGGTCGCCCTCTTCGCAATTGCCCAGAATGTACTTCACCGGAGCGGTGGAGCCGGCCAGGAACCGCCACTTGGTGCCCGTGGGGAAGGCGGCACCGCCACGCCCCCGAAGGCCGGACACGTTCACCTCCTCCAGAGTTTCGGCCGGGGTCATCTCGGTCAGCGCCTTTTGGAGCGCCCGGTACCCCCCGGTGGCGACATACTGGCAGATGTCCTTCGGGTCTATGTTGCCCGCGTTGCGCAAGGCGATGCGGGTTTCCCACAGCCGCATCGGGTGCCGGTTCAGGTCCTGAATGTCCAAGGTTGCCCCTGCCGCTTGCTCCTGGCCGGCGGCGCCGGCCAGGTAGCCGATGGCCAGGTCTTCCACCGGCTTGCCGAGGGCCACGTGTAGGGCGACTATCTTCTCCGCGTCGTCGGGGGTGACGTTACCGTAGAAAACCCTGGGGCCGCCGGGAAGCTGGACATCCACCAGAGGCTCGGCATAGCACAACCCCAGGCACCCGACCCGGCTCACCTGAGCCGCGAGTCCTTGCTTCCGCAACGCAACCTCTATCGCCGCCAATACTGGCTCGCAGCCGGCTGCCTGGCCGCACAAGGCGGTGCCAATGCGAATCCAGGGCTGGTCCCTTGCCGTCAAATCCCGCCAGCGTTCCTGGGCTTGAGCTTCGATTTCTTGGAAGCTAGGCGCCATACCAACCCTCGTTCTCAATTACCAGGCTTGATTACCAGGCCAAATAGCAAGGCTCCAGCGGTCCATTCCCGAATGTACCGAGGACTTCACCCCCCGCCTTCGGGACGCCTTCGGGACGCCGTCACGGCGACCGCAGGAAGGCGCAACAGCCGGAGGTATCCCGGCTAATCGCCGTGCCCTTCGCCGGCTCCTGGGCCACCCAGCAACTCGGCGGCCTTGCGGTGAGCTTCGTCGGAAGACAGTCTCCCGATCAGTTGATGGTTGATGGAAATCACGGGGGCCTGGGCACAGGCGCCCAAGCAGGTATTGAGCCGCACCGATAGCCGGCGGTCGGGGGTCTCTCCCTCCCCGTCCAAGCCGGTGGCATTGAACACCGAATCAATCAAGGCCATGGCGCCCATGAGATGACAGGAGGCGCCCCAGCATAGCTCCACCTGGTGCTCGCAAGGAGGCTCGAAACGGAAATTTGGGTAGAACGACGCCACGGCCCATACATCGTTGACGGTGGCGTTGGTAAACACCGCCACCTCCGCCACCGCTTCCTTGGGTATGTACCCCAGTTCATCTTCCACGGCTAACAGAGTGGAGAGAACGGTGACGGTGGACTGGGTCTGGCCGTGGACCGCTTTGCTGATCCGTTGTCTCAACCCATCCATGGGCCGGGCCCTTTGGAGGGGTTGGTCAAACGGAGAGAAGTTCGTGAATTCAATAACAAACCAGCCTCTGCCGGACCAGCCCGTCTATTCCCGAGGCCCGGTGTTGCTGCCCAGCAGGATGCGCTCCACGTCGGGGGCGATGATGGCCGCCCTCTCTTTGCACTCATCGTCGGTGAGGCTCGAAAGGGGATGTTGGGCAACCACGAACTCGTAGTCAGGCACGCCCATCATCCGGGTCATGGCCTTGGCAGTGTTCAAGAAAACGTGGGTGATTATGGACGCAGTGGGAATGCCCAGCCGCTCCATTTCGATGCCGTCGTGCACACTGCACGAACTGCAAGAGCCTCAATCACCCACCCCGGTGACCAACACGTCCACCTCTTCCAGGAGTTGTTGGATCACCTCCGGCTTGGTAGGCAGGGAGGCGCTGTGCTTGCTCAGGAGGACCACATCCTTGAGGCCATGCTTCTTCTTGAGGATCTCTCCAAGCTCGTAGAGGACCTTGTCTGAATTCGACTTGGTATTCTGCAAGAGACCCAGCCGCTTGCCGGCCAGTTCATTGGGCCGGGCATTCAGCTCGAACTCTCCATTGGCCAAATGCACGCCTTGGGGATTCACCAGGCGCATGTTTCGTACCGCTACTGTCTCCGCCATAGTCCCTCCTGGCTGGATTGAGGTTGAATCACGACGAGGGTTGCTTCCATGATACACGGCAGCCGCTATTTTGCAAGATCGCGCCAAAAGCGGGAGCCGGCCCGAAATCAGTTCCAATAGTTCGTTCGCTGCTACTGACCGCCGCACGGAATGCTCCATGCTGGTTGCCACCAGCACAAAGGCCCACAAAAATGGACACCACCCCGTCATCTCGAGTCCTTCGCGGGAAGGACTCCGGGTCTGGGGAGGGGGACCTTGTCTCCCTGGCCCGGTTACGAACCTCAATCGGCCAGGGGCACTATGATAGTGTACCGAGCCTCCGTGCCCACCACGCGGGTGGTGTGGCCCTGGCCGGTGAGGTCTTCGGCCAGCAGCACCGAGCCCGGGCCGAACCGCCGCACCGACCCGTCGCTGGTCCCGATCTCCACTTCTCCCGCGATGGTGATGGTGTACTGGCGCCGCGGGGCGTTATGCCAGTCCAGAAAATACCCTGGAGGGTTGCGGCGGATGGTAATGCCGGTGGCCGCTTCCATTGGGGTGCCCTCTCCATGGGCCCCCTCGGTGTCGACGAACGAGACAAAGGTCGGCTCCATCTCTACGAGTTGGGATTTCCCATCGGCGCCGGTATAGACTCGGGCAAAGGCCGGCATCATTTCTCCTTTTCACCTGACGGTCAACCTTACCTCCTCCCAACACATCCACCCAGCTACGAAGCCAATGGTACATGATTTCCGGTGAGCGTCAAGCAACTGCTGGAAGAGCGCGGCGTACCGATGGGGGTGCCCACCAGGTCAAGGGTGTAGCGCCTCCCACACCTCCCTTGTCCTGCCGCCCGTCGCTAGAAATAATACCAGGCACTTTAGGCTAGCTGCAACGCGGATATTTGATATCAGATGGGATGTTTGACGGTGTTCGCGGGCCGGGCTACCATGGCCCTGAACGAAGACCGCTTCCCGGCTGTCCGTCCGGCCCCGATACCCGGAGCCCGGGTTGCATGCAACGCGGCGTCGAGGGGATCGCGGTTCGGGAGATTGGAGGCAGAATGAAACTGGCCAGGTTTCGGGTCAACGAGCTGGAGAGTTACGGGCGGGTAGAAGGGACGGAAGTGCGCGCCATTCAGGGAAGCATTTTCGGGGAGCATACGGTTTCACAGACGGCCTACCCGTTGGAGCAGGTGAAGCTCCTTCCACTCACTCAGCCGGCTAGCTTCTGGGCAGTGGGACTCAACTATGCGGCTCATGTCGCCCACCAAGAGGGGGCCCTGGACGACGAAAGAATTCGCCGGGAGGCCGGCATGTTCCGGCCCTGGCAGAAGGGAGTCGGCTGCATCATCGGCCATGGCGACTCCATTGTGCTGCCCTCGGAGGCGGATTATGTCCACTACGAGGGCGAGTTGGTGATTGTCATCGGCAGGCCCGCCCGCCGGGTGTCGCCGGAGGAGGCGCCCAACTTCATCCTGGGCTACACCTGCGCCAACGATGTCTGAGGTGGATCCCATCATTTGGGCAGGATCGGGGCTAAGTTAAGAGAGAGTCCTGCTGTCCCGCCACAGTTTACCACTGCTTGTCTGGGTGACCACCCCGTCGTTGTGGGTCGTCTTGGTGGTTCCACCGAAACCAGGCCGAACACCTCGGCTGGCGTTCGGTAGCCCAGAGCCTGATGGGGCCGTTGGCCGTTGTAGAAATGAAAGTAGGCGTCGAGCCCGACCTTGGCCTCCCGTCCGTTCGAG
>CAYOAF010000030.1:0-6917 GCA_964401855.1 uncultured Dehalococcoidia bacterium | reverse complement strand
GAGCGCATTTTCGTCGCTGTCGCCTGGCCCTATGCCAACGGACCCTTGCATCTGGGCCACGTGGCCGGGTGCTATCTCCCCGCCGACATCTTCGCCCGCTACCACCGGATGAAGGGCGACCAAGTGTTGATGGTATCGGGCAGCGACTGCCACGGCACGCCCATCACCGTCAGGGCCGAGCAGGAGGGCGTGACCCCCCAAGAGATCGTGGACCGCTACCACGCCCAGTTCCTAGACACCTGGGACCGTCTGGGGATATCCTTCGACCTGTTCACCACTACCCATACCGGGAACCACCAGGAGGTGGTCCAGGGCATATTCAAGACCCTCCATGAGCAGGGCTACATCTACACCGACGACATGCTGCTGGCCTACTGCCCGGCCTGCGAACGTTTCCTTCCCGACCGGTACGTGGAAGGCGTCTGCCCCCACTGCCGCTCCGGCCGCGCCAGGGGCGACCAGTGCGATAAGTGCGGCCGTACGCTGGACTCCAAGGACCTACTGGAGCCCCGCTGCACCATATGCGGCAACACACCGGAGTTTCGCCAGTCGGAGCACTTTTTCCTCAAGCTGTCCGCTTTTCAAGAGCAACTCCTGGACTGGATAGGCCAACACGGCTACTGGCGGCCCAATGTTCTCAACTTCACCCGGCGTTACCTGGAGGACGGGCTGAAGGACCGAGCGATCACCCGCGACCTTGCCTGGGGGATACCCGTCCCCGTGGAAGGGTACGAGGGCAAGCGAATCTACGTCTGGTTCGAGGCGGTGATAGGCTACTTGTCAGCGGCGGTTGAATGGGCGGAACGGGCTGGAGAACCCGGCAAGTGGGAGGAGTTCTGGAAAGACCCCGCCACCAGGCCTTACTACTTTATCGGCAAGGATAATATCCCATTCCACTCCATCATCTGGCCGGCGATGCTCATGGGCTGCGGCAATCTCAACTTGCCCTACGACGTTCCGGCCAACGAGTTCCTGAGCCTGGAGAACCAGAAGTTTTCCACCAGCCTTCACTGGGCAGTCTGGGTCCACGATTACCTGGCCAGGTACGACCCTGACCCCCTCCGCTTCGTCCTCTCCATCAACATGCCGGAGTCCGCGGATACCGACTTCTCATGGGGCGAGTTCGTGCGCCGGAACAACGAAGAGCTGGTGGCCACCTACGGCAACCTGGTCCACCGGGTGCTGTCCTTCACTTACCGGAACTTCGACGGCAAGATTCCCGCACCTGGGCCGTTGGATCCGGCAGACCAGGCACTTCTCGACGGCGCCCGTGCTGCGATGGATGGTGTGGACCAGAGCTTGAGTAATTGCCGCTTCAAGGCCGCCATCGGGCAGGCCTTTTCCCTGGCTCAGGATACCAACCGCTATTTGGACGCGGTGGCGCCCTGGAAATCCATCAAGGCCTCGCGGCAGGGCGCCGCCACCGCCCTATGGGTCAGCATCGCGGTCATAAACTGCCTCAAGGTGACATTGTGCCCGTTTCTCCCTTTCAGCGCCCAACGGCTACATGAATTCCTGGGGTTTGACGGCCGGGTCGAAGAGGAACAATGGGACTTCGACGCAATCCTAAAAGGGGTGGAGGCCGGGAAGCCTTTGCGGGCGCCCTCGCCGCTATATACCAAGCTCGACGCCCAGGTGGTGGAAGATGAGGTCCAACGGCTTGGCGTCGGAGCTGTTTAGGGGGCAGTTTGCTCAAAGGGTTGGATGAAAGGACTGCGTCCATCTACACGCCCATCCAGCACCACCTGGTCCGTGTAGAAGAGCGTCTCCAAGGCCTGAGCCAGACCGACAACCTCTACCTGAGGCCCTTGCTGGATTACGTGCTTTCCAGCGGAGGGAAACGGATTCGGCCTGCGATCACCTTGCTGGCCGCCGGTTTCTATCCGCACCAACCGGAGAACCCCATCACCATGGCGGCGGCTGTGGAGCTGCTTCACCTAGCCACCCTGATCCACGATGATACGGTGGACAACTCGGACCTGCGCCGGGGCAAGGCTACGGTCAGTTCTGCTTGGGACCGGAACGTGGCGGTGCTGTTCGGCGACTACGTCTTCGCTACTTCCGCCACGTTTGTTTGCGATACCGGGAATGTGCGGGTCATCCGCCGGTTCTCCGAGACCATCATGGACCTGGCCAGCGGAGAGCTGATCGAGTATTTCAGCGCCTTCGACGCCAAGCAAGCCCGCGAGCTTTACGACGATCGCATCTACCGTAAGACCGCCTCCCTGTTCTGCACCGCTGCCGAAACAGGCGCCCTCCTGGGTGGGGCTCCGGAGCCGCAGACACAAGCCCTCCTGGCCTATGGCTACAACATCGGCATGGCCTTCCAGGTAATGGACGACCTGCTGGACGTGCAAGGCGACGCCGCCGAGTTGGGCAAGCCGGTGGGCAACGACCTCCGGCAAGGAGTGCTGACGCTGCCGGCCATCATGCTGATGGAACGGTATCCTGAGGACAACCCCATCGAAGAGTTGTTCAAGGACCGGGGCCAGGATGGCCAGTTACGAAAGGTCCTGGACACGATAAACGATTCCACCATCCTCAAAGACTGCTACGCGGTTGTCCGGCAATACTGTGAGACGGCGTCCCAGTCACTGGACAATCTGCCCGATTGCCCGGCCCGGTGCTCCCTGCTGGACCTGTCCGGCTACCTCCGGGAGCGCACCCACTAACCCTCCATCCCCACCTGACCGTTGGTCCAGGCCACCCGGCCTCCCACCACAGTCAAGACCGGGCGGATGTCGGCCAGGCCGGCGGTGGATGCCGTTATCGGGTCCACGTCCAGCAGCACTAAGTCGGCCAGTTTCCCCGGACGGATAGTACCTTTGCTGTTCCGGCTGCCCTCGGCGCCCGCGCCGGCCACAGTGTACGTCGCCAGTGCTGACTCGATGGAAACCCGGCGGCCCACTCCGGGCCCAGTCCCTTTCGCCGGGGACAGCTCTGCTCCGCTCCGCGTGCCCCCGGTGACGGCGCTGTAGATGGCCGGCCAGGGGTTGGGGTCGATGACCGGGGCGTCGGAGCCGAAGGCCACTGCCACGCCGGAACGGGCCAGGGCGCCCACCGGATAAAGGTGGTCCAGCAGCGACGGCTCCACCCGCTCCCGATAGCGGTCTCCATTCCAGTAGACGAAACCCGGCTGGGTCACCACCCAGGCCCGGCTTCTCAGCACTTGGGTCACCAGGTCGGGCGGGCACTCGGCGCAATGCTCGATACGGTCCGCGAGAGCGGGTCTGGCAGCCGGATTGTTCGTCGCAGCCGAACCCCTTCCGCCCAGCCTTGCCGGAGGGGGCTTGAAAGGGTCCTCCCGGAGCACCAGCGCCGCCGCAGCAACCGCCTCCTGCTCCACCGCGTGGATGGCCACCGGAAAGCCCTTTTGATGCGCCTCAGCAAGGATCCGGCGCAGGCTGGCAAGGTCGGGCTGGAGCGCCCCGGTGGTCAGGGTTAGCATCACCTTGGCGTGGCCCAAACGGAGCCACTCTTGACCGCTGGCACCGCTGGCCGGACGTCGGCCTTCCGCAAAGAACTCGTTCAGGTGAGCCGCCCCAGTCAACATGGTAACCCGGCATTGCAACAGTCCCGACTCTTGGAGGCCGGCGAAAGACTCCCAGCGAGCCAAGTCGTTATCAGGCCCGGCGTCCTGCACCGAGGTGATGCCGTAACCGAGCAGCTTGCGGTTCAGCCGGACGAGGCCTTCTTCAACCTGGGCGGCGTCCCGCAAGCTGCCCAGGCGCTGCCGCAAGAATCCCGCCATCTCCAACAGCAACCCGGTCGGCTCTCCTGTGGCGCCGTCCCGGTCTATCACTCCCTCTGTCGGACCGGGGGTATCCTGGTCGATCCCGGCCAGCCGCAACCCCCAGCTGTTCAGCACTGTCGCGTGGCCGCTGCGGTGGTCCAGCCGGACCGGATGATGAGGGACCGCCTCGTCCAGGTCCCGGCGAGTCGGGTGCCGCCCCTCAGCCAACGCCAGGTCGTCGTAGCCGAAGCCGCGAACCCAGCGGCCGGCCGGGGTCTCGTTTGCCCGGCGGCGCAGTATGTCTCGCAAGCCTTCAAGGGATGAGACAGATTCCGGTCCGCAGTCCAGCCCCTGCAGAGAGGCGGCCAGGGCCATCAGGTGGCAGTGAGCGTCCACGAAGCCAGGAAGCAGGCACATCCCCTGACAGTCGATGATGCGCGTTCCTGACCCGGCGAGGGCCCCCAGGTCTGCCCGGCTGCCGACGGCCGCGATGGTATCGCCCCGCACCGCCACGGCTTCCGCCCTGGGCTGGGCGGGCTCGAGGGTCACCACCCGGGCGTTCAACAGCAGAAGGCCGGGCGGCCCGGAGGACCGCCAGTCGGCGTTTCTGTAGTATGAATGATCAGACATGAGCAGCGTCTAGGGGGAACACGCCTACGGAGTCTTCCGTTCAAGCGCGTTCACCCCTGGCCGGACCGGCCACCTCCGAGGGCCTGCCGAATGTGCTCCAGTCGAATTTCCTCCGTATCAACCACGTGCTCCACGATGCGCCGTATGGAGTACTCCGGTTCCTGGCCCCGGCGGGGCTCCATGTTGCCTAGGGCTTGGCCTTCGGAGCAATCGAGATGCAGGTCCTCGTCGCTGAGGTCCGTCAGGTTGTTGATAAGCTCCGCCCGGGCCACCTGCATCTCGGCGAGGGCACGGGTGGTCTCGCTGCGGGGTATGCCCAGGGCCCTGCGGGCTTTGAGGATGTGCTGGAGGTGGTCGTGATGGTGGAGCGATATGCGGTGAATAAGGCGCCGTACGGTGAACGGCCCATCCTCCGAGGGGTCGGAATCCGCGTAGGGCCTGTCGAGTTGGTCATCCGTCACGGTCCAAAGAAGCTCCATGGCTTCACGACGCTGGGCATCCAACGTCTCAATCAAGTCCCGCAGTTCATCGTCCATGGCGGTCCTCCTCGCAAATAGCCCGTCCTGGGACCGGCCGGCCGGTCCCAGGATCTCGATCTTCTTCTACCGCCCCAAGGTCTCACGAATAAGGGCCAGGGCGTTCCGTTCCGCGGTCACCGCGTTAAGGATGATGTCCCGGGTTGAAGAG
Source organism: uncultured Dehalococcoidia bacterium (assembly GCA_964401855.1). Classification (GTDB taxonomy): domain Bacteria; phylum Chloroflexota; class Dehalococcoidia; order Lucifugimonadales; family UBA3495; genus CAJWBT01. The sequence continues at coordinate 1,867 of CAYOAF010000030.1, read as the reverse complement.
TCCTGGGCCGGGGTGTCAGGGTTATCTAGCTGCTCGCTCCGCAGGTCGGCGAAATTGGCGGCGAACCGGGCGCGGGCTGACTGAAGCTCTGCCAGAGCGTGATTGCTCTCACTTCGCGGCATGTTCCGTCTACGCTTGGCCCAGAGCAGCTGCTCGATATACTCCCGGTAGTGGTCGCTCAAGCCGTAGATGACCTGGCGAAGGGTGCGCCCGTCTTCGGTGACCTTGTCCAAGGTTGAGTCACGGAGGTCTCCCAGGCTCTCCGTGGCCTCCTCCGCCAGGACCCCAAGGGTTCTCTGCAACCCTCTCACCTCGTTGTCCATAAAGGCAACTCCTACGCGCCATGGAATCAAGCTGTTGAAACGGCGCCGGGCCCCTCAAGGCGACTGTGCCCAAGCTCCCTACCCCCACACTATCGCCTTTTCGCCTATCGCATTTTCAAATAACTCCGGCCTGACCCGGAGGTGAGGTGGACCCATTCAGTAATCCAACGCCCTTTTCATGCATCTCGCATTCTACCTGTTCCTTTTCCGAGTTCGCAAAGATTCACTGCTCCAGCGCTCAGGCAGCCTGCCCCCCATGGAGAGGGCCGGCACGTGGCCCAGCTTCGGGTGCCATTGGGCCACGTTCGGCAAGGACCTTGCTGCTTGGCTCGCCGGGGCTGCATGGTGCTGTACGGCCAGGCCAGCGATCCGGGGACGTGCTGAGCTGGGTCAGGTCCGGCGAACTGACGCTGCGGGTTGAGCGGCCGTTTCCCTTGCCGTATGCAGCCGAGGTCCGCCGGCAGCTAGAGGGCCGCGCCACCACCAGCAAGCTGCTGCTCATCCTTTAGATTGTTGACCTATTCAGTCAACATTATGTATAATTGGGGCCAGGCCCGGCGGCAGGAGGAGAGAATGGCGGAGGCCACGGTATCGCAAGAGCAAGTCTTTGAAACCCTGAAAACCGTATACGACCCAGAAATTCCGGTGAACATCGTGGACCTGGGATTAATCTACGACGTCCAGGTCACCGGCAGCGACGTCTACGTCCAGATGACGCTGACATTCGCGGGTTGCGGCATGGGACCATTCATTGCCCAGCAGGCGGAAATGGCCATCCAAGATATCGACGGGGTGAATGATGTGGAGGTCGAACTTGTTTTCGACCCGCCCTGGACACCTGACCTGATCAGCGAAGAAGCTCGGTCCCAATTGGGGATATAGCGCCCATATAACCTCAACCAGGCTTGCCGGTGGAGCGCGGCCGACGGGCGTAAACCCCCTTTGCCCCCTTCACCAAAGGGGGATTGGGGGGATTTTCAGAGCAGCCGGGCCGAAGGGCTCAGAATTACCAATTTCGGCATTATGATGATCAAGTACGGGACCCCCTCACCTTTCCTGGCGAGAGGGGGTAGGCCGTTTAAGGCCGAGTGTCCCTGGCTCCGGCCGCAGGCCAACTCCTGCGGCCTTATGGCGTGCCCGATCTGTCGACCAACTGTTCGCCGTATGAAACCGGGCGGCGTCATGATACCGCCAGGGTAATTTGCAGGGCCTGTCCGAAGGAGAACCGCTCACACTACCGGTAGAACTCCACCGCAGACGGCGGCCCAAAGGAAAGAAGCATGTCGACTCCTCAGGAAAACCCGCGGCTGGAGCAGATCAAGCGAAGCTGGCAGCAGAAGCGCCAAATATCCAGCCGCCTTTCCAAGATCGGGAGCAAGATCGGGGTTTACAGCGGCAAGGGAGGCGTCGGGAAAACCACCATTGCCGTGAACTTGGCCGTTACTCTGGCCCAGGAGGGAAAGCAGGTCGGGCTGCTGGACGTGGACATCGACTGCCCCAACGCAACGCGGGTCCTGGGCATCGCCGACAAACCGGATTTCGTC
>CAYOAF010000029.1:0-4342 GCA_964401855.1 uncultured Dehalococcoidia bacterium | reverse complement strand
CCGGAATTCCCCAGATCAAACTGATTTCCCTGAACAACCGACCCTCTGGGATACCATGAATTCTCAAACGGTACCCTGAGCGCGTCAACTGCCATCCGATTCGCTAAAGTGGCCCACTTTCATGGGGTAACCACTGCCTTGCCAAGGGTAAAAGCCCGGAATCGCCTGCCCCTACCCAATGCTCTCCGGTAGGGCAGCCCATTTGCCTTGGACGACCCCATCACCGTCATAAATACCAGTGCTCTCAATGCAGGCTAACCAGGTGCCAGCCGAAGCCGGCTGATCCGGTCCAGTATCCCGGCCAGCATCTCCCTGGTCACCAACACCTCAGCAAGCTGGAACACTAGCCTGCGAGCGTGTCGTACCAGCCGCCCACCGGCCTTGATCAGCCTGGTCTGAAGACTGGTCAGCGACCAGTGCTTAATCGCCTCCGGCAAGGCCAGCCCTCTGACGAAGTTGCCCAGGTTGTAGGCCAGGATGAACAGCAACAGCCTCACCTGGTTGGCCACCAACCGGTGGCAGGAGAGCCGGGTCCAGTTGAGCGCGTACTTGCCTTCTTTGATCCACTGCTCCGCCGTGCCTCGGCCATTGTAGAAGCGGACTATGCCTTTGGGTGGATAGCTCAGGTTGGTCACGATGAAACCAAGCCTGGGAAATAGCTCCCCTTGATGCCACTCCACCTTGGCTACTACTCGCCGGGAAATACTCCAACTCTGGGCCTGGTAAGTGAAGTCATGGTAGGAGACGATCGGCCTCCTGGAAGGCCACTCGGTAGGTCGTACCAGCAAGTGCGCTATTTCTCTCTGAAGCACCGCGTTAGCTGAAAGCCGGATGGCGTACCCGATCTTCTCTTGCTCCAAGTACTCGTACACCTCCGGCTTGGCAAAAGCAGCGTCACCCCGGAACAACAGCCGCAGTCCTTTCTTCTGGTATCTTTTCACCACCGGCTCAAGGAGTTCCTGCCAGCCATCGGCGCTGTGGACGTTGCCAGGTCGTAGCGTCGCTCCTTCGCAATCCCCGAACTGGTTGAACAGAAAGAGGGGATGCTAGCAGACACACTCGAAGTGCCCGTTGTAGGCGGCACCCTCTTGCTGGCCATGCACTGGGCTGTCGGAGCTGTCCATGTCCAGAATCACTCGCTGGTGTGGAGTATGGACCATAGCATCTTCCACCCACTGGGAATTCATTCTGGCCAGCCCCTGCAGGTTGTCCTCTTGGGTCAGAGTCTCCGTCTCAAAGCGGCTCAGGGTGTTGGTGCTGGCGGCGTTCCGGTCTGAGCCTTGCCAACCAACGACAACTCTCATGGCGGGGTCTTGAGAAAGGCGCTCGGCATCGTTGGTATCATCGTAGCCAGCCAGACGGCTGTAGATGGACTGTCGGAGCAGCGGGACTAGGTGGTGGCGGATGTTACGGCCGGTACGGCTTTCCTGGAGATAGTCGGCAGCAATTCGGGTAAGGCCCAGGGCATCATCCAGTTCTCGGAAGGCCAGCAGTCCGGCGTCGGAGGTGATGGCAGCACCGCGAAACTCCAACTGGATTTTGGGGTTGAACTTGAGCCGTAGAGGGGCTTTTTCGCCGTCACCCATGAGGTGCCTCCAGAGCCGGTACACTATTCATCGAAAATAGGTGATTATATGGGTGTATTATAGCTGAAATACTGCCAAAGAGTTCATGAGACGACTGTAAGAGTATGAAAGTCGCCAATCTATCGCATCACACTTTTATCCTAAATGGGAAATACGGGATAAAGACGGACTTCAGGCTGCTGGCTTCGCTGCGCCAGTGCACCAGCATCCCCATCGGCCACGGGGGCTCGCTGCCGGGAAGGCGCTGGCTCTACCGGGAGCTCGTCGCCAACGGGGCGGTTGACTTCGTCCAGCCCAACGTGATCCACGTGGGGGGCTTCACCGAGGCCCAGAAGATCGCTCACCTGGCCCAGGCCTTCAGTATTCCAGTGGCCAACGGTGGCGGCCAGCCCCATCACAACATGCATCTGATTGCGGGGGTGGCCAACGGCTGGACGGTGGAGTTCCACTACGGCCACACGCTGCGTGACGAGGTGATATTTGTGGATCCGTCCCGCTACGACCGGGGGTGGCTGACGCTGCCCGAAGCGCCGGGGCTGGGGCTGGAACTCAACGAGGCTGCCGCCAAGGAGTTTGAGGAAGCCTAGTCTGGTGTCCCGTAGTTGGCTGGTTGCGATTTGGCGACGGGGTGCAATACCAGGCCGCAGGCGCCTGGAGGGCTGAAACCCCCTCTCTTATCTCCCCCTTCGCAAAGGGGAGAGGACTGTTCCTTCCCCCTTAAAGGGGGAAGGTTAGGATGGGGGTCTCTCGGGTTTACCAAGCCGGCAAGGCTGCCTGCCACAACGTCCCCTTCAAGTTGCCGCCGCCATCGGGACGCGGAAGGACTCGCCAGACTACAATTTCCCGATGCGCCGCAGGGAGATCTCCCGGGCGGTCCCCTCCGGTTCCTCTATCGATACCTCTATATGGTCGACCCATTTGACGCTGTCAAAGCAGTCCTGCTCGGCGATCACCAGGCGGCAGGGCCCGCCGTGGCCGGGCGTCAGGGACTCGCCGTTCAACCGCAGGGCTAGTAGCGCCGTGGCGTCGTGGGCCCTCTCGAGGGTTATCACCGCGGTGAACCGCCCGGCGCTGAAACTCACGAACCGCGCTTCGGCAAGGGGCCCGGCCGCATTCAGTATCTTGCCCACCGGCACACCTTCCCAGGCTTGGCCCGGCACCACCCATCCCTCCTCACACTTGAAGTCCTCCACCATCTCCCCTCGGCCCAGCTTGGCCAGGTCTTCGGCGGTCAGTGTCAACGGGCGGGCAACCGCGCCGTCCACGCGCAGGCGCTCCCAGGCCGAGGCCAGGCCTCCATCCGGATGGTCGGGCAACTGCTCCAATCTCGTGTATTCCACTTCATTGACCTCCTATCTACCGGGTGCTCGAGGCACGCCGGCACGTCTCTTCGTGCCGGCATTATTGCCCGAGCCGCTACCCGCCGACGGCGTAGCACTCCTTGCGGAGGTCGGCGGCGCCCTCCAGGGTGCCCCACTGCTGGTCCACCATGATGCCGCATAAACCGCCCGCCGCGTGCGTCCAGTCCGGGCACCACTCCACCGTGTGCCCGAGGCGGGCCAGTTCGGCGGCCACCTCTTCGTCGATGCGGCCCTCCAGCTGCACCATGCCGGGGTGATAGGCGTGGGGCCAGTAGGAGCCCGGGAAGCTGAAGCTGTTGAACCGGGGCTCTTCCACGGCCTGCTGGGGAGTCAGGCCGAACTCCACCATGTTGATAAACAGCTGGGCCATGGCTTGCACCTGGGCGTCGGTCCCCGGCGTGGCGAAGGGCATGAAGAGCTTGCCATCCTTGAAGGCCATCGCGGGGTTGGGCGTGATGCGAGGCCGCTTCCAGGGCCCCATGCAGTTGGGGAGTTCCGGGTCGAGCCAGCTCTGGCCTCCCCTCGAGGAGATTATCAAACCCAAACCCGGCACAATGGGCGTGGCGGTAAAAGAGTCGCTGAACGTGGCGGCGAAGGCGTTCCCCCACCGGTCTACCGCACAGGTAGAGGCGGTGTCGGACATCACCGGGGCGGCAAGCTCGGGGACGTTGATCCCCCTGGCGGCCGGCCGGTCGACCCCCTGGAAGGGCCAGGGATTGCCCGGAGGCGGCAGCTCCGGCCAGGCCCTGGACGGGTCCAGGGCCTTCCGGCGCTCGGCGGCGTACTCCTTTGATAGCAGACCCCCAATGGGCACTTCCACGAAATCGGGGTCCCCGAAATAGGCATCCCGGTCGGAGAAAGCCAGCTTGATGGCTTCGAGAAAGACGTGGATGTACTGGGCGGAATTGTGGCCCATGGCCTGTAGCGCATACCCCTCTATCAGGTTCAGCACCTCGATGAGGCTGGGCCCCTGGCACCAGGGCCCGCAGGTGTAGAGGGTGTAGTCCTTATAGGTGCCCTTCTCCGGAATTTCCACCTTGACGCTGAAGTCGGCAAAGTCCTCCATGGTGATGAGGCCGCCCTGCTCCTGGGCGAAGCGCACCATCTTCTCCGCCACGTCGCCCTTGTAGAAGTAGTCTCGTGCCGCATGGACGCCGGCCTCTCGTCCGCCGGAGCACGCCCGCTCCGCCTCGATCATTCCCCGGAATACGCCGGCCAGGTCCTTCTGGACGAAATGCTGCCCCAGCTCCAGGCGCTTGCCGCCGGGGACAAACAGGTCGCGGCTGCCGGGGTTTGCGCTGAGAAACTTCTCGTGGTCCTTGATCCGGGACACGAGGGTGTCGGAGGCGGGAAAACCACCCTCGGCCAGCTCTAGGGCAGGCTGCACGGCCTGCT
>CAYOAF010000028.1:0-8516 GCA_964401855.1 uncultured Dehalococcoidia bacterium | reverse complement strand
TATGGACATGGCGACGATGCCCGGCATCAGGAAGTCGATGAAGCGGAGGTTGCGGCTGTCCACCGGCCAGGCGTCGATGGTGAAACGGCGAGACGCGCCGGATAGGGCGAAGTTCATCTCGTCAAGGAGCTGGCGGACGATGGTCTGGCCTACCTGGGTCTCCTGGGGCTGGCCCTGGTTGTAATAAAGCTGCACGGCCACCGGACCGCGGAAGCGCCCGAACTCTTCGGGAATGACCAGCACCAGGACCCGGTCACCGCCGGCCAGGGCCTGCCGTTCTTCCTCCTCGGTACCGTCCCTGGATACGTCGAAGGATTCGATCCCTGCCAGGCCGTTGACGAAGCTGCGCGACGCCTCGTTGTCCGCCCGGTCGATTATCCCCACGTCTACCGCCCCCAGCGCGCCGAAGTTGAGCATGCCGAATATCACCATGATCACCAGGGGCAGAAAGAAAGTCCAGAAGATGGCCTGCCGGTTGCGGAACCACATCTTGAGAGAGGCCACGGTCAGCGCCAGAGTGGGGTTGGTCCGCCACATCATTCGTCCCGCAAAGCGCGGCCCGTCAAGTCCAGAAAGACGTCTTCCAGGTTGGCCTGTTTCTCCACCCGTTCCTTCTGGAACCCTTTAGCCAGCAGCTTGTCGATCAGGCGGTCCGGGGGGGCCATCTCCACGATGCGGCCCTGGTCCATGATAGCCACCCGGTCGCACAGTTCCTCCGCTTCCTCCATGTAATGGGTGGTCATCAGAACGGTGCGCCCCTCGGTCTTGAACCTCTCGACCAACTCCCACAGGTGGCGGCGTGCCTGGGGATCGAGGCCGGTGGTCGGCTCGTCCAGAAACATCAACAGCGGGTCGTTGACCAGAGTGGTGGCGATGGAGAACCGTTGTTTCTGCCCGCCCGACAGCGCCTTGAACTCAGATTTGGCCTTGTCCTCCAGCTCAACCTCGCGGAGCAGGGCTTTGGCGTCCACTCGCCGGCGGTAGAGGCTGCCGAACACTCCCAGAAGCTCGGCCAGACTGAGCTTTTCAAAGAAGGAAGAGGACTGGAGCTGGATGCCGATCAGAGCCTTCACCGCCCTGGGGTCCTTACGGATGTCGATCCCGTTGATCCGGGCGACACCGCTGTCGGGAAGACGCATCCCTTCCAATATCTCCACCGTGGTCGTCTTGCCGGCACCGTTGGGTCCCAGGATGCCGAAGACCTCCCGGTGCTGGACGGTAAACGAGACGCCGTCCACCGCCCGCAGGGAGCCGTAGCTCTTGCAAAGCCCCTCTACCTCGACCAGATTGTCGTTGTTGCTGTTTTCTGCTGGCATACCGTGCCGCTGTCCGGAAAGTCCCCACTGAATGGGCGGAGACCCTCCGAAGGATAATACCATGAATCCTCTACGAGCTTGGTGTTCATGCGGACCGTTGACAACCCGTTGTTGCATGGCCTGGAGTTGTTTCGGAAGGCGTCGATTGTACCTTGTCCGTGCTCCCAAGGAAGCGGAAGGCGGCCTGTGCTAGAATTGACCCGGCTTGCCGGAGGGTGAGAAATCATGGTAATCGACGGGCTTGTGGCTCGCCCCTCTCTCAACGGGTAGGGGCCCGGAGCGAGGGACCTGTCACGGAGAAGGAATGGCGACAGAGCAGCGGCCAGGGATACACGTCCGTCAGGCCGCTCCGGGCGACCTGGAAACCCTGATGGAATTCAACGCCGCCATGGCCTGGGAAACCGAGGGGAAGGCCCTGGACCCAGCGCGGCTGCGGGCCGGCGTCGCCGCCGGGCTGGAACCGGACGGACGGGGGTTCTACCTTGTGGCGGAGGTGTCGGGGCGGGTCGTGGGCCAGTTGCTCGTTACCACCGAGTGGAGCGACTGGCGCAACGGCGACTTCTGGTGGATGCAGAGCGTCTATGTCGACCCCGGCCACCGCCGCCTGGGGGTGTACCGGACGCTGCACAGCCACGTGCAGGAGGAGGCCCGGCGCAAGGATGAGGTGTGCGGCCTCCGGCTCTACGTGGACCGGGACAACCACGTGGCCCGGCAGGTGTACGCCAGCCTGGGCATGCATGACTCCCGGTACGACATGTTGGAGATCGACTTCGTGCTGGAGAATTAGGGACTCGGATAGGAGACCAGATGCTATCGGACAACATCAGAGCCTTCCTCGCGCAGCACCACCGCGGCGTGCTCACCACCTTCCGCCGGAACGGAGCGGCCCAGATGAGCATCATCACCTGCGGTCCAATCAAAGACGGTGCGGCCTTCACCACTACCGGGGACCGGGCCAAGCTGCGAAACCTGAAACGGGACTCGCGCTGCTCGCTGCTGGTTTCCCGGGAGAACTGGCGGAGCTTCGTGGTGCTGGAAGGGCAGGCGGAGATACTCACCTCCGGCAACACGGACGCCGAGGAACTGCGGCTGGCGCTTCGGGACGCATATACCGCGGCCGCCGGCCAGGAGCACCCCAACTGGGAGGAGTACGACCAGACCGTCCGCGACGACCAGCGCTCGGTGGTGATAGTCGTGCCCGACCACGTTTACGGGTTGAGGGTGTAGCCATTTGCTTGATGACTTGTCCGCAAGTTCTTAAACCATACACTGGCAAACTTCACGACGAGCAAATCCCCTTGCCCCCCTTTACAAAAGGGGGGGCAAGGGGATTTCCCACATGTCTGCCAAACCGTAACGGTTCCAAGGCGGGTGAGGGAGCCGCAGCAATCTACCCCTGGCACCCTGGACAGAAGCAGGTGCCCCGGCCGCGGACGCGGATGGCGTCCATGGAGCGTCCGCAGCGGGGGCAGGGGTCGCCGGCCTTTCGGGGTATCGTCCAGGCGTTCAGCTCGGTGGGTGGGTCGGGGCAGCCCTCGGCCCGGCTTTTGTCATAAAGGGCCACGGCGGCGCTGAGGGCGGCCACGATGCCGTCCCGCAGCCGGGAGATTTCCTCGCCGGACAGTTCCGAGGCGGGCCGTAAGGGGTGGGCCTCCGCCAGGAACAGGGATTCGTCGGCGTACAGGTTGCCGATCCCCGCCGCGACGGACCGCTCCAGCAGCAGGGCCTTGACCGGGGCGTCTCTCCCCGTAAGACTCCGGGCCAGGGTGTCCACCGTGAATTTATCGCCCAGGAGGTCCGGGCCAAGGGGAGGCAGCACCTCCGCCGGGTCAGACGCTAGCCACAGCTTGCCGAACTTGCGCCCGTCAACGAACCGCAGGTCCCGGCCGTCGTCCAGGAAGAAGGTGTGGCGGAGTATTCGGGGCTCGAGCTGAGACTTTGGCTGGAGGCGCAAGCCGCCGGTCATGCCAAGATGAACGATGAGAGTGAGGCCGGCACGCGAACCGCCCCGGCGCAGTGGAAGCAGGATGTACTTGCCCCGCCGGTCGACGGCCTGCACCGTGCCGCCCGTGTGCCCCAGGACAAACTCTTCCAGGGAGGGCGTCCGGACGGTCTTGGCCCAGCCGATATTGGCGCCGGTGAAGGTACGCCCGGACAAGCCCGCCTGAAGGAGATAGCACCGGGCATTTTCGACCTCGGGTAGCTCAGGCATCGCCGCTTCAGACGCGCCGGACCCCCAGCGTGACCTCCACCCCCTCCACCTTTACGGTTTGCGGCCTAATCCCGTCCGGGGGAAGCTCATCACGCAGGTCTTCACTGAGGGTTTCTCGCCGGATGTAGTCGCCGGTGCTGGTTCCCTCCAACACCTGGCTGATAAACGCAGGCGCCTGGTAGTAGATGACCACACGGTCGGTAATTTCGAAGTCCTCAGCCCGCCGGTAGTTCTGGATGTGGTGCGTCAGCTCCCTGGCGATCCCCTCTTCCTTCAGTTCCGGGGTGATGACGACGTCGACGGCGACCATGTATCCACCCTCCAAGGCCGCCCAGTAGTGGCGCTCGTCTCCTTTCGAGGGAGACCAGCGCACCTCAACCGCACACTCGGTTTGGTCTCCGGCGGCTTCCAACGCCCGCCGGTGCAGGTCTGAGGAATCGTCGAGGCGGACAAGCTCTTTGACGTTGAGTTCGTCCAGAATCTGAGGGATGATCCACGCGAGATACCTGCCCTCTTCCCGGCTCTTTGGCTTGACAAGCACGTTTGCCAGCGGCTGACGCACCTTGAGCCCGGCCCGCGACCGGACTCCCCTGCCCATGCTGGCTATCCGCATGGCCAGCATGGTGGCCTCCATCAAGGGCTGGTCGACTAACGACGGGTCGGCCGCCGGGAAGTCCGCCAGGTGCACACTGTCGGGGGCGTCCTGATCCACCGAGCTTACCAGGTCCTGGTAGATTTCCTCGGCCACGAAGGGGGCCAGTGGCGCCATCAGCTTGGCCAGGGTGACCAGGCAGGTGTGCAGAGTAATGTAGCCCGAGAGCTTGTCCCCGTCGTTCTCGCTGCGCCAGAACCGGCGGCGGCTGCGCCGCACGTACCAGTTGGAGAGCTGGTCGACGAACTCCTGAATCCGGCGTCCCGCGTTGGTCGGGTCGTAGCCGTCCAGATGGGAGTCAACCTGGGACACTAGGGTGTTCAGCTCGGAAAGGACCCAGCGGTCCAGCTCACCCTCCGGCCGCCAGCCCTCGGGTATTTGCCCGGGATGGAACTGGTCGATGGACGCGTAGTTGGTGAAGAACGAGTAGACGTTCCACAGGGTCAGCAGGAACCGCCGCAGCGTCTCTTGTACCAGGCGGGCGGAGAACCGCCGGGGCTCGCCGGGGTGGGAGGCGGTGAACAGGTACCAGCGCAGGGCGTCGGCGCCGTGCTCGTCCAGCACGGGAATCGGCTCCACCACGTTGCCCACCCGCTTGCTCATCTTGCGGCCCCGCTCGTCCAGCACCAGGCCCAGGCAGATGACGTTCTTGTAGGACGGTTCCCCTCTCAGCAGCGTGGACAGGGCGTGGAGGCTGTAGAACCAGCCACGGGTCTGGTCCACCGCCTCGCAGATGTAATCGGCAGGGAATTTCCCCTCCTCCTTGAGCTTATCCACATCGTCTTTCCCGAGGGCGTGCCACTGGGCGAAGGGCATGGCCCCCGAGTCGAACCAGGCGTCCATCACCTCGGGGATGCGGCGCATCCGGCCCCCGCAGCCGCCGGCGGGGCAACTCACCTCGATTTCATCCACGAAGGGCCGGTGCAGGTCCAGGCCGTCCAGCCGATCCCGATGCTCCGGCGCCGCGCACTTTTTAAGCTCGTCGACGCTCCCCACGCAGAGCTTGTGACCGCAGCTCTGGCATCCCCAGACAGGTATCGGAGTGCCCCAGTACCGCTCCCTGGAGATGGCCCAGTCCACGTTGTTGCGCAGCCACTCGCCGAAGCGGCCTTCCTTGATGTAGTCCGGGTACCAGTTGATGGCGCTGTTGCCGCTGACCAGCTTCTCTTTGAAGGCCGTCGTGCGGATGTACCACGAACTCTTGGCGTAGTAGAGCAGGGGAGTATCGCAGCGCCAGCAGAAAGGGTAGGTGTGCTTGTATACGTCCCGGTGGAATAGCAGCCCCCGATCCTTGAGGTCGGCCATGATGTCTTCGTCGGCGTCCTTGACGAACTTTCCGGCGAAAGGGTAGTTGCCGGTTACCTTGCCCAGCAGGTCCACCGGTTGGACGAAGGCCAGCCCCTTCTCCCGCCCTAGCGTCAGGTCCTCGTCGCCGAAGGCCGGGGCGATGTGGACGATACCGGTGCCGTCCTCCATGGATACGAAGTCCGCCCCCACCACTTCGGGGGCCAGCACGGTGGCCAGCTCCAGGCTCGCGATGGCGCCGCCGCCGGGGGCCTCCCGGCGGACGAACCGCCGGAACTCCACGCCGTGCTCCGCTGGAGAGTACAGGGGCTGGTATTGGACGCCCACCAAATCGCTCCCCTTCAGGGTGGCCACCACTTTATGTTCTTGATGGACGTTGGCTTCCAGCAACGCCGTGGCCAGCACCAGCCGCTGCACGCCGCCATCGTGCTCCAGCTCCACCACCGAGTACTCGGCTTCCTCCCCCACGGCCAGGGCCGTATTGCCGGGCAGCGTCCACGGCGTGGTGGTCCAGACCAGCAGGTAGGTGGGGATGCTGGTGAATACCCCCCCTGTGGTCCCCCCTTCGTAAGGGGGGACGTTACGCTCTTGCCTCCCTTGCGACAGGGGGGCACTGTTTCCCTCCCCCCCTTTAGGAGGGGAGGATACAGGGGAGGTCACCACCCTAAACTTCACGAACACGGAAGGGTCCGGGGTGTCCTCCTTGTAACCCAGGGCCACCTCATGAGAGCTGAGGCTGGTGACGCACCGGGGGCAGTGGGGGGTGCCCCGCATGTCCTGGTGCAGCAAGCCCTGGCCCCAGAACTCCTTGAGTATCCACCAGCCGGACTCGATGTAACTGTTCTCCAGGGTCACGTAGGGGTGCTCCATGTCCACCCAGTAGCCGATGCGGCCGGTCAGGGTCTCCCATTCCTTCAGGTAATGGAAAACGCTCTCCCGGCACTTCTGGTTGAACCGCTCGATGCCGTATTCTTCGATGTCCCGCTTGCTGGTGAGCCCCAGCTCCTTCTCCACCTCCAGCTCCACGGGCAGCCCGTGGGTATCCCAGCCGCCCTTGCGCAGGCAGCGGTAGCCCTTCATGGTCCGATAGCGGCAAATGACGTCCTTGAACACCCGGGCCAGCACGTGGTGGATGCCGGGACTGCCGTTGGCCGTGGGCGGCCCTTCGAAGAGCATGAACAAGGGGGCGTCCTGCCGCTCCGTTTCGGTGCGGCGGAACACGTCCCTCTGCTTCCATAGCTGGAGGATGCCTGCGTCCAACTCCGGGAAGCTGACGCGGCTGGAGGCCGGTTTGAACATGGATCGTTTACCTCTGAATTTGGCGAGTCTCTCGACGGCCGCGCGGAGTGCGGGTGGCTCTCAGACGGCCATTATACCGTAACCGTAGGTCGGTGCGCCGCCTCGATCAGGACATCGAAGGACCGGATTCGTTGTTGGAGCCGGTGGAGGCCGGGGCAGCGGCAAGAAAGCACATCGGGGGCAACCTTTGACGATGGACGGGCGTGGCGAGTAGGCCCTAGTACCCAGTCAACCTCGTTTTGGTAGGATGTCATTCTGAGGAGCGGAGCGACAAAGAATCTCATTGCAACGCTGAGATTCTTCGCTTCTCTCAGAATGACAACTCGCAGATTTGAGTTGACTGAATACTAGGTCTTTATTGGGCGCGAGATGATGGGGCAGGCCCGGTTTACCTCCACAACTTGTAGAAATGGTTGAGGGGGCCGTGGCCCCGGCCCAGGGGGAAGGAGCGGCGGATGGCCTCAGTAACGTAGTCCTTCGCCAGCGCCACCGCGTCGGCGACGCTCATCCCCCGGGCCAGCCCCGCGGCGACGGCCGAAGCGAAGGTGCACCCGGTGCCGTGGGTGTTGCGGGTATCGATGCGGGGGGTGGAGAACTCCTGGAAGCGGGAGCCGTCGTAGAAAAGATCGGTGGCCGGGCCCTCCCGATGGCCGCCCTTGACCACCACACTTTTGGCGCCCATCTCAATGAGTTTTTCAGCGGCGCGCCGGACCTCGCCGTCGGAAGATATCTTCATCCCGGTCAAGGTCTCGGCCTCAGGGATATTAGGCGTGACCACCGAGGCCAGGGGCACCAGCCGGGTGCGCAGGGCCTTGACGGCATCCTCCCTAAGCAACGAGTCGCCGCTCTTGGCCACCATGACCGGGTCCACCACCTGCCACGGGACCCCGTGCCGCTGGAGGGCGTCGGCGACGCACTCGATGATCGGGCCGCTGGCCAGCATGCCAGTCTTGACGGCGTCGGCCCCGATGTCTCCGAGCACGGCGTCGATCTGGGCGGCGATTATCCCGAGGGGAATCTCATGGACGGCGGTGACGCCCACAGTGTTCTGGGCGGTGATGGCGGTCAGCGCAGAGGTGCCGTACACCCCCAGGGCGGCGAAGGTCTTGAGGTCGGCCTGGATGCCCGCGCCGCCGCCGGAGTCCGACCCGGCGATGGTCATGGCTTTGGGGATTACAGTCATTCCAGCCACTGCTCGTCCTGGACGGCCATCTCCCAGAAGAGAAGCTCGTAGCGGAGCACGTCCCGGAAGATGCCTTGCCAGCGGGCGCGGTCCGCCGTTGTGGCCGGGGCGCCGTCCAGTGTCCGGCGTAGCCAGCCCACGAAGCCGGTCATGCCCTGGCTGGCGTGGATGTCGATCCAGGTCCGGTAGTAGTAGTTACCCGGCCGCTTGCCGGCCGAAACCAGCCTCTGGGCCCAGTCCAGGTAAGGCCACTCCACTGCCAGCAGGGTGGCTGCCACGTCCAGAAAGCTGCCTTCGTGGGCAATCTTGCGCAGGTAGCCGCTGTAGTGCAGGGTGGTGGGCCGGTACTCCAAGCCGGCCACTTCTCGGGGAGACAGGCCCCGCTCCCGGAAGGCCCGCTGGAACAGGCTCTCTTCGCCGCCAAGCCCCAGGTGGAGAAAGCCGACCAGCTGCCGGGCCGAGTCGAAGTCCGGCGCCTTGGCCGTGGCCAGGCTGAGCAGGATGGACCAGTCTTTCAGAAACAGATAGTCCTGGTCGAAGTAGATGTCG
>CAYOAF010000027.1:0-11352 GCA_964401855.1 uncultured Dehalococcoidia bacterium | reverse complement strand
AAAGAGCGCTCCATCCTTGAACGGTTCAGATCGCAATCCCCTGCCCTAGGGGTAAAACAACTCAAGCTATTGGAACGTTTAGACAAAATCGAAAATATGGGTGAAATAAAAAAATAATTAGTCCCAAATTTAGTCCCAAATCAATGATGTAGACCAAACTAAAAAGTCCTCTGACGCTAAATCAGAGGACTTTTTTTGTATCTAAAATAGGTTGGTGCCGAAGACAAGACTCGAACTTGTACAGGGTTGCCCCTACCGGTTTTTGAGACCGGCGCGTCTACCATTCCGCCACTTCGGCTTGGGCCTATTTTATAGCTAAAATCGTGCTTTTGGAACCCCTGGTGAGAGCCCTGGGCTGGTTTCGCTGCCTGACCGCCTGGCTTGATATACCAGTCAGTATCAGCACCACCAAAAGCACCACTACTGCGGTGGCAATTTGCTAAGCTGGCTTTGTTGACCGCTTTTCGGTGTCGTTGGACTGCCCTGTATAGCGGACCTTCATCCTCGGCTCCCCCCCACTACGGCAGCGCAACCTCTATCCAACCAAAACTGGAACTCTGGAGGTGGCCCAGGTCTGTCCAGTCATCGGGGGTCTCGTCGGCATCCCAGTAGGCCAGGGCCATGTTAGCCATGCTGCCTGGTTGGAGCTGAGCGTCCTGGGCGTCGCCGGTGTTCAAGGGCCGCGACAACTCGAATATCCAGCTGCCAGAGGCGCCCTGGCCCTGGCCGCACCGCGACCCATTCCTGTTTTGCCTGAGTGTAGCCACCAGCCGGTTGAACGGGTTTGGCCTCCTGCCGCTGAACCCCAACCACCACGGTCCGGGCTGCGCGCGTTGACAGCTTGGGACCGTGGCAATACACTCGTGACCGTCAGGGACGGTGTCTCAACGGGATACCGTAACCTTTGCACGGAGAGGTGGAGGTATGGCAACGCTACGGATCCTGAACCCCGTGGCCGGCAAGTCCACGGACAATACCAGGCGTTCCGCGAGGCGCGTTGGCGGATTCGAGGGGAAGGTAGTCGGCCTCTATGACAACCGCAAGCCTAGCGGAGCGGTGGTGCTGGAGAGGCTGGCGGGGCACTTGACCAGCCGGTTCCGGGACATAGAGGTGCGCCAGTACGTGGGCTCCATCGGAGCGCGGGCGGTGGCCACCGCGGAGGATGCCGAGCGGATGGCCGACGAATGCGACGCCGTCATCGGCATCCGGGCGGATTGAGGGGGCTGTACGTCGTGGCTGGTCCACGACATGGCCCTGGTGGAACAACGGGGGATACCGACCGTGAGCCTGGTCTCCGGAGGCTTTCAAGAGGCCTGGCGCCGTAGCGCCGCGGCTTTCGGGCTGGCGACGCTGCCCATGGTGGTGATCCCTCGGGTCATCACCAACCAGCCTTCGGCTGACATCGAGGCGATGGTGGATGCCAGCATGGAAGAACTCCTCTCCAGCCTCCTCGAGCCGGCCGAGGTCGGCCCCAGCCCTGGTGCCGAGGGACCGGCGTCTCAAGCGGAGACCATCGACATCCAGGGCGACGACCTGCTGGACGCCTTCCACCGAATGAACGGCCTATTCCTGGAATATGAATGGAGCGACGGCCTGCCCCTAGTGCCGCCAGCGCCCGAGCTTGTCGAGCGGATGATAAAAGGAACGAGCCGGGACGCCCAGGAAGTGATCGCCACCCTGGAGCCCACCTTCGGTCTGGCCACTGTGGAGAAGATCGCCATCAACGCGGCCATGGCCGGCTGCAAGCCCGAGCATCTGCCCGTCCTCATAGCGGCAGTGCAGGCGATTGCGTCGCCTCCCTTCATGATGCGCGACGCCGCCGTTTCCACGGGCTCTCGCTCGCCTTTGCTGGTCATCAACGGCCCCATCGCCAAGCGGCTGGGGCTCAACAGCGGAGCGTGCGCTCTGGGCCCCGGCGCCCCCTCCTATGCGAACACGGTCATCGGCAGGGCCATGCGCCTCATCTACATGAACATCGCCGGGTGCTATGCGGGCAAGACCGACCCCAACACCACCGGCCTTCCCACCAAGTACAGCCTCTGCCTGGCGGAGAACGAGGAAGCCAGCCCCTGGGACCCATACCATGTGGAGATGGGGTTCGACCGCGACGCCAGCACGGTCACGGTGAAGACTGTCTACGGGTGCACCGAGACCCATGATAACAAGAGCACCGCTCCCGAGATGCTGGCGGACCTGGGAGTGGAGGCGGCCCGGTACATTGGAAGCGCCGGGATCGCTACCTGGCTCCTGGGAGGCACGGCGGACCCGGGCACGAAACTGGAAGTGAACTCCCAGCAGGTGTGGCTCGTGTGCCCGGACCACGCCCGGCTGATAGCCGGCGCGGGTTGGAGCAAGCAAGACCTGAAGTCATACCTGTACAAGCATGCCACCCAGCCGGTAAAGGAGCTGCTCTCGCGAAAGGAGATCGTGAGGGACAACGCCGGCAATTGGACACAAAACCCTGAGTTGCAATGGCTGGAGAACTACCCGGACCTCCAGGTGCCTACGGCTTCCAGCCCCGAAAGCTTCATCATCGTGGTGGCCGGAGGCCCCGGACCCAGGGGGGTCTACTTCTGGGGCAACGAGGAGGCGGTCACCGTTCCCATCGACGAATAGCGGAGGCGGATGAAGCGACCCGCACGTCCACCCCCGTCATTCCAGCGAAGGCCGGAATCCAGGCGCGCCGCTCACCCCTATCCCCCCCCCAATCAGGTTTACATAATCACCGCGAAAGTGTCCAAACAACTCCTCCCCTTACGAAGGGGAGGCCGGGAGGGGTTAAGCGCGCCCACTTCTAGCTCCCTCTTCGTAGAGGGGAGAAACGTTCTTTGTGAACACCCCCTAATACCTGCCGTACTCCAGGGCTGAGTCGAACATGGCGACGATGTTCTCCGGCGGCACGTCGGCTTGAATGTTGTGGACGGATGCCATGACGTAGCCGCCGCCGGGCCCCAGGTCTCGTATCCTGGTCTTCACCTCGTTGCGGACGTCCTCCGGGGTGCCGCTGGGCAGCGCCCAGTGGGTGTCGATCGCGCCCCAGAAGCTCAGAGAGCCACCGAATTCGGCCTTGAGGCGTTGTGAATCCATATCCTTGGCGGACACCTGGACCGGGTTGAGGGCATCGATGCCCACGTCAATCAGGTCCGGGATGATTCCGTAGACGGAGCCGTCGCTGTGCATCAGCACCTTCGCCTTGGTTTTGCTCTTGATGGCCTCAACCAGGCGCCGGTGGTAGGGTTTTATCTTCTGTCGATATAGCTCCGGCCTCACGTAGGGGCGGTCCTGGAAGCCCATGTCGTCGGGGAAGAGGACCACGTCCACGTACTCTCCCACCTCCTCCAACACAAACTCGGCGGTGCCGGCAGCCACCATGAGGGTATGCTCCATGACGGCCTCAGCCAGCGCCGGGTTGATCAGAAGGTCCTCCATCCACTCGGCGAAGCCCCTTACCCTCTGGCACTCGCGGACAATGGAGAAGGGCAAGGACAGGACGATGGCGAAATCGGTCTCCTCGCGAAGCTTGACGGCCCGTTCCTTGAGGCCCTTGATGCGGCCCGAGTCTCTGGGGTCCGGCCAGGCGTATTTCTCCAGGTCGGAAAGCGCCGGTTCTTTCGCTTGAAAGGGGCCAGCGGTGTTGATATAGTGGCCGCCTTCGGGCCTGACCCATACCACCCCCCACTCGTCCCGGTAAGAGTGCTCGTCCAATACCACCTCTGGACTCACCTCAGGCGGACCCAAGCGTAGGGGCCGGCAGTCGATATCGAAGCGGCGAAGTATCGCCTCTGAAATGGCGGCCGTGAGGGTCGGGCGCCCGGAGCGGACCTCGCCCGCCTGCTCCTGGAAGCCCAAATGCTCCACCAGCCTGGCGTAGGCGGTGATGTTGATGTTCGCCGGGCCGGCGCCTCCCAGGTCCCGCGGGACCCGGTCCGGCTCCTGATGGTTGAGCGCCTTGATGACCCTCTCGCGGTGGGTTAAGGCCGTCATGTCGATGTCCCTCCTTCCGCTGGGTAAGCCCCGGGGCGAATCATTCGGCGGCGACGCCGAGCAATTTCTTGGCCCTGTCCACCGCGGAGGCCGCTTCGGGGGCGTAGCCATCGGCCCCAATTTGCGATGCGTACTTCTCGTTGACGGGGGCCCCGCCCACCAGCACCTTCACCTGCTGCCTTAGCTCCATCTCCTTCAGGAGGTCGATGGTGGCCTTCATCATGGGCATGGTGGTGGTGAGCAGCGCGGAGAGGCATAGGATGTCGGTGTTTCCTTCCTCCACTGCCTTGGCAAAGGCCTCCGGCGCCACGTCGCTCCCCAGGTCGTTGACATCGAACCCCGCCCCCTCGAGCATCATGGCTACCAGGTTCTTTCCGATGTCGTGAAGGTCGCCCTTGATGGTGCCGATAACAACCCGGCCCAGGGAGGCGTCCAGCCGGTCGGCTAGCAGAGGTCTGAGGAGGACCATGGACCATTTCATGGCCCGGGCTGCTACCAGAACCTCCGGCACATAGTATTCGAAGTTCTTGAACTTCTCACCCACCACCGCCATTCCGGGCACCAATCCCTGATTGACGATGTCCAACGGGTCCATGCCCTGCTCCAGGGCCTGCTGTGTCCATGCCTCGGCGGCCTTGGCGTCACCCTGGATGACGTGGTCTTTCAACTCGCTGATGTCCACGGTTGACCTCCTTAGTTGGGGTAGGCCGAAAAGGACGGGGCCCTGCCGGCCGATCGACGGCACTGTCCGTCCTTGAGAGTGGGATAGTCCGGCAGCTACACCGCAATGGGGTAGTTACCGTTCTCCTCCACCAACTCGCCGATCCGGATCACCCTTGACAACTTGGATGGGCCGGTCACGTTGTCGGCTACACCCAGGATGAAGGCGTCTCCGGGGGCAATGGTCTTGAAGAGGTCCAGCATGTACTCCTCGAACTCTTCATCTGAGACCAGGTCCTCCAGGATAGTGGAAGGCACTCCGCCCCAGATAATCATGCTCGTGCCCCAGGCCTCGCGAGCTTCTTTGAGGGTGCAGTCCACCATTGGGGCCGTGGTGAAACATTCCACCATGTCGTACCCGGCGTCCTTGAAATGGCCCAGGATCTTCCGGCTGTCGTTGTCGGCATGGTGGACCAGGACCTTGCCCTGCCGGTGGACCAGTTCGGAAAACTCCTGGAAATAGGGTGTGATGTACTTCTCGAACAACCTGGGAGGCGTTATCTGGGTGTCGTAGTGGGCCCCGTGCCGGAGGAGCCGGGCCGGTGACGCGGCTATCAGTGGCCAGAGTTCCTCTCGGTGTTTTTGAGTCATCACCTCGAAGAGGCGCTCCACTTTGTCCTGGTGGTCCACCAGGTCGTAGTACCCTTTCTCGTAGCCAGCCAGGTGCTCCAGGTAGTCGTAGAAGGGGGATTCCCCGGTGACGACCATCGGGTAGCCGTCCTCTCCAATCTCTTCCTCGTAGGCCAGGTATTCCTCGTAGCAAGGGTAGTACTCGGTGTTCTCGACGATGTACATCATCACGTCGTAATCCTCGAGGGTCTTCAGCGGCCTCTCCGTGTCCAGTGGGGCGATACCCGCCTGGTCCAGTTCCGGCGTCCTCGTCTTGCGGGAGGTGAGAGTGCCAACCGGGGTGATGTGCTCGGTGATCAGGTCCATGCCTTCCCGCCGGACCACGGTATCCACGTTACGGCACCGGGTGGTGTAGACTCGCCCGTCCCTGGCGGGGTTACCCATCCCCAGGTCGCGCTCGATGTCCCTGAGCCGCCACGTGTTGTACTTCGCCGGAAGCGTGCCCCGGTTCCGGTGGTAGAGCCACCATAGCTGGAGGCGCGGGATCCACGGTATTCGGTCGGGGCTCTTTCCGTCCATGATCGCCAGAATCCGCTCTCGGTTGGTCATCATTTCCTCATACCTGCTTCGGCACATTGCGCCGCTGTGGCCGGCTCAACGTTCAGGCCTCGAGGTGGACCGTTGCCATCAGTGAGATAAAAGACAGCGATCCCGCCGGCGTCGCTGCCACCCGGGCAAATCGGCCACCAACCGCCTGGGATGCGCGCCCGCATTATATAGCGGGGTCCTCCGCCTCTCAAGGAGGCCTGCCGGGAATAGCAAATCCGAACGCGACGGGTTTGCCGGTTTCAATGCCGGGCAACAGCCGCGGGTGAGATCTCCGAGGGCGCCAAGGCCTGGGGAAACTCCGCCGCCTTACTCCCCGCCAGAGAGCGCACGGCACAACCAACCCTCCGGCGGCTCTTCCGTCCTTACCCGTTCCACAAGCTGAGCAAACTCTGGCCCCATCAGGACCTGGTCGGCGGTTGGATACAGAACCATCTCCTCTTTGATGCCGTGCTCCCCCAGGATACGGATCATGGCCGCAAGCGCGGCTTCGAGTTTTGCGGTAGAGGCCCCGCTAGCTATGAGGCCGTGAACGACGTTCACGAACCGGGCAATCTCGCCGTGGTCCTGGTACATCACTTCCACCGGGGCCGCCAAGCCCAGGGTCGCCACTTCGGGGAATAGGATCTCCTCCTCCACGTACATGTGACGGTGCAGGGCATTGGCTGCCTCCTCGAAGGGTCCCGCACTTACCTGGCCATTGGCCAGGAGGGTCTGAAACCGCTCGAATCGTTCGTCGATCCAGCGGTGTTCTGGCTCAAGGACTTCGGTAATGGTCTCTGGCTGGGTCATGGATTCCGTCCTCCCTTGGTTTTTCTCTGCACGGCTCTTAGCGGGGGAAGTATTTTGCTTCCAACTCCTGGAACTTGGCGGTGTCTTCGCCATCCACGCCACGGCTGAGGGCGCCGCGGACGAAGGGATGCCCGGCGTTGCGGCTCTCAAAGTCGTCGATCGCCTGGCCCCCGTTCTCCATGAAGTCCTTGATGAAGTCGTACAGGGCCACATAGGTCACCCGGTGGGTGATGCCCGGTACCCAGGCGATGGTGACCCCCAGCTCCAGTAGCTCCTCATTGGTGAGAGGGGTGGGCAGGTGGGCCTGCATCACCGAAAAAGGTCCGGAGACAGCCTGGCGGGCCAGCTTTATCTCCCCGGCGGAGCGGGGCGCCGAGAACTGGACCCAGTCCACTTTGCCCAGGTCTTTGTAGGCGGTCATGCGGCGGATTGCGTCATCCAGGCCGGCGCCTTCCGACTCCCCGGCGTAGCACTGGGCCATGACGACGAAGTCGGGGTCCAGTTCGTTCTTCATGTCCACGGCTGCGGAATAGCGGCCCAGGACGATATCCAGGTCCTCCAGCACAATACCGCCGGAGCCGGTGCCGCGCTTGCGCTCAATGGCCTGATCGTCGATACGGACGCCAGCCACGCCGGCCCGGATGCATTCCCGGACCATTCGACGCACAGCCATGATCCCGCCGTGGCCGGTGTCGCCGTCCATGATTATGGGGAAATTGACCGCCCGGGCGATCCAGCCCGCCACCATCAGGCATTCAGACAGGGTCGCCACACCCACATCGGCCAGCCCGGTGTAGGAGCCCACCACGCCGGAGGTGCCGCTGAACCCGGCCTCGGTACCCGCGGCTTCCATGACCCGTCCCAGGGCCACGCTGGGCGGGTGCATGACCGTCAATACCTTGCCCTGGCGGTGGATGAGCTGGCGGAGCTGGGTGGTGGCTTTGGTAGCTGGCACAGTTGACCTCCGAAGTATCGAACCCAAGTATCAGTTATGGGACCGGTTGCGGGTGGGGCCTTCGCTCAAGGCCCCGTAAGCACCACCTCGTCGCCCTGCACGTCGAACTGATGGGGGAGCCCTTCCGAGGCCCAATCCATGTAGCTGACCGCGTCGTCGAAGCGGGCGTCTCCATGGCGCAGCACCTCGGGCCGGAGCTGCTTGTCGATCAAGACCGGAAGGAAGGATACCCGTTGGACCCCCTCGGTCGAAAGCACCGCCCGGGCGATGAGGCTTCGCTTGCCGGCGGCGCCGTAGGGCAGGCGGGGGTACTCCGGGTCCAGCTCGATGCCGTAGCGTTCCAGCATGGCCTTGGACGTGCCCGCGCTGGACATCATGAAGTTGCTCAGGCTGTAGAAACAGGTCTTTCCCTGGTACACCTCGATGCCTTTAGGGACGTGGGCGTGATGGCCCAGGATGAGGTCTGCCCCCATGTCGAAAGCGGCATGGGCCACCAACGGCTGGTAGTCCGCGATGACGCGAGGGATGAAATGGATTCCCCAGTGGACGGAGAGCACCACCACGTGGGCTTGCTGGCGGGCTTTCTGGATGTCCTCCCGCAGCATCGCCAGGTCCTCCTCGTAGGGGATGGTGACCACCCGGGGCGGTGTGCCCGCCTGGTACTCCTGGGCCTCGTAGTAGGTGTGTGCTCGCAGTGGCGCAACCCCCACCTTTGCCGACTCCGCGGCATACCCGTCCCGCAGGACGGAGCAGCGGGCCATGAACGCCACCCGGACCCCGCCCCGCTCCAGGAAAGTGGGCTGTCGCGCTTCATCCAGGTTCGCGCCGACGCCCGCGGTCTGGATGCCCAGCTTCTGCATCAAGTCGCGGGTGTCCATCAGAGCGTCCTCCCCCCAGTCCATGGCGTGGTTGCTGGCCAGGGATACCACGTCAAACCCGCAGTCGGTGAAGATAGACGCCATGCTGGGCGCCAGCCGGCTGTGGCGCCCGGCGGAGTGTATCTGGAGCGTCCCCCGGTCCGAGTAGAGGCGCTCGCATTGGCCGAAACGAATGTGCGCCCCGGCCAGGGTGGGGCGCACCAACTCCGGGTACAGGCCCATGGGCTCGTGGATCGGCCCCACGTCGCCGGTGCCAAGTAAGACGACCCCTTCCGCTTTCCCGTCGGTAGCCATTTCTTCACTCCTTCGGCCCACGGCCTGCTGGGCGATGGCTCAGGTTCAGTCCGGGGACAGGAGCCGGATGACCTCAGTCGCGTCGGCCAGCGTCTCGAGCCTGCCCACCAGGTCGATCACCCGGTCCACGTTTTCCGGTGGTATGGGCCGGTCCGAGAAGGACACGCAATCGCGGAACTTGGCCTCGATCTGCTCCTGAGACATGGGGTTCTCGTTATCACCGAGGGGAAACTCCTCGGCCCTGGAAAACACGCTACCGTCCTTCGTATGGACCTCCACGGTGGGGACGAGGGAGGTCTTGCCCTTCTCCGGAACCGTTTGGTGGCGCACTCGCCCGGCCATGGCCAGCACCCTGGGGTCGATGCGGCCCTCGGGGGTGTAGGCTCCAAGAGTGACGTTCCCGTTGACCATGGCCGCGGCGGCGGTGAAGGGGATGCTGTACTTGGCATCGATGCTGGTCCGGGGATGCCGCTTGGACTCCAGGGGCTCCGAGAGTAGCTGGGTGTGCATATCCCCGCCCACCACCACGATCTCCTCAACGTCCTCGGGCCGGATGCCGTGGGCTTCGCGGAGACCCAGGACGGCTCCCACCGGGGAACGGGTCGCAGCGCAGGCAGGCCACGCCTTGAAGCAGTGGTCGTCCAGGGTGGAGAGCCGGGTCCCCAACTCGCCGGTCAGGGCGTCCCGGTCGGGCTTGGTGTGCAGGTAGACCTGGTACAGCCCGTAGCGGCCTTCCAGGCTGTTCCGCGGGCCAGTGATGCCGCGAGCGGCAAGCAGGGCGGCGATGATGGCGCCCTGCCCGGTGAAGCCGGCCTGCAGGGCCCGAGCGTGGGTGGCGGCGCCCACCGCCATCTCCCGGCTGCCGCTGGCCTGAGTGAACGCGATGCCCAGAGCGTTCAGCATCTGCTCTTCGCTCAGACCCAGCAGGCGGCCCGCGGTGGCGGCGCCGGCCTGGAACCCCAGGAGCTGAGTGGCGAACCACCCCTGGGTCATGGTCCACTCGACATCGGGTATGGCCAGGGCGAGCCGTGTTTGGATATCGACCCCCGCCGCGATTGCGGCCAGCAGCTCCCGGCCCGAGACGCCGCCCAGCCTCTCGGCTATGGCGAAGGCCACCGGCACCGTGGTGACGCTGGGATGCCCGCCGCCGCACCGGTCATCGTAATCGATCATGTGGCCGAGGCTGCCGTTGGCAAAAGCGGCCCAGGGAGCGGGGGCCCGGCCTCCAAAGCTCAGGAGGGTGCTCTCCGGCTTGCCTTCCATCTCTCTGACTAAGTCCATCACGGTCCGGGCTTCCGGCGCCAGTTTGCCCGCGCCGATGACAACGCCCAGGGTGTCCAGCACGCACTGTTTGGTCAGCCGCGCCACCGCCGGCGGCAGCGCGTCGTAGGCTAGGGTCACCGCGTGGCGGGCCAGGTCGAAAGACGCGTCCTGATGAGTCACCGTCTTGCTGGCGGTCTGCGTCATAACGCTACCTCCTCCTCACCTGCGTGGCGGCAGATGCGGTGTTACCCCCCTCTCAATCTCCCCCTTACGAAGGGGGAGATTGAGAGGGTTCATTCCCCTTTGCGAAGGGGGAAGGCTAGGTTAGGGGTCGAGCCCCAAGACCCACTCCACTCGTTATTCGCCCAGGGACCGGCGGGCGGCCTCGTTGCCGGCGATTCGCCCGAAGGCAGAGCCCTGGGTCATACCCGACCCGCCGGCGTAGCCGACATAAAAGATGCCGCCCACCATCTCACCGCAGGCGTACAGGCCGGGGATCGGCCGGTTCGTGGTATGCAGCACCTCGGTCTTGGCGTTGATGCGGACACCGCCGTAGGTGAAGGTTACGCCGCAAACCACGGCGCAGCCGTAGAACGGCGGCTCATCGATGGTCTGGGCCCAGTTGGACTTGGGAATATCCAGACCCAGCGTCGCCTTTCCGTCCTTCCGCATGGGATTGAAGTCCCCCGGCTGAACCGTGGCGTTGTACTCCTCAATGGTGCGCACCAGGCCTTCTGGGTCTACCCCCAGCATGTTGGCCAGCTCCGGCAGCGTCTTGGCCCAGCCGCCGCTGGCGTGCTGGTAATCGCCCAGGAGGTCTTCGCACTTCCGGTCGAAGAGCTGGAAAGCGACGCCCTGGGGCTGGTTCATTATGGCCCGGCCGGTGGCGGCGTAGGTGTAGGTCCGGGAGTCTGAACCTTCGTCCACGAACCGCTTACCCTGGAGGTTCACCATCACGCTGAAGGGGTAGGCGTAGCGGGCGTAGTCCGAGGAGGGGGTGCCGGAGCGGAGGCTGTACTCGGGAAGAGCCAGGTCCTGGGGAGAGGCGTGACAGCCGGCCCAGTGGCCGTGGGGCCAGGCCCCGACGTCCATGGCCATGCGCAGGCCGTCGCCGGTGTTGAAAGGCACGCCGCGGACCTTGACCATGTCCCAACCCGGCCCGAGGTAGCTGCACCGCATTGCCGCGTTGGACTCGAACCCGCCGCAGCCCAATATCACCGCCTTGGTGTGAAACGTGGTGTACCCGGCTGAGGTTTGGACGCGGACGCCGCTTATCTCGCCCGCGGAGTC
>CAYOAF010000026.1:0-9745 GCA_964401855.1 uncultured Dehalococcoidia bacterium | reverse complement strand
GACCGGAATGTAGGGGTCCGCGGCCTCGTCGTAGCGGCCATCGACCTCCGGGATGGCCAGTATCACGGGGCCTGGCCTCCCGGTCCGCAGCATGGTGAACGCGCGGCGCATGAACTCCGGCAGCCGTTCCGGCTTATCCAGGTAGCCGTACACCACTTCGAGACCGATTTCAAGCTGGCCGTGACATCGAACTGGCTGTTCTCGGTGGCCCCGATGGGCACCCCATCGGTGATGCAAAGGACCGGGGAGCCGTCTTCGTAGGCTTGGGCCATTCCCGCATAGGCGACCTGCAACCCCGCGGCGTTGATCCCGCCCTGGAACGTGCAAACGCCGATCCGGGACCCGGCGTTGATTCGAGAAAAGGTATCGGCCACGGCCACGGCGTACCGGTCGTCCCGCATCATCAGCATGGGCATGCCCTCTCGTCCCAACCCATTATTGACCCGGCAAACTGGGAAGGTGGAGACCCACTCCACGCCTTCCTGTTTGAGAATTCGTGCAATGCCGGTGGCCACGTCGATAGTCATAGATCAATCCTCCAATTTCTTTTAAGCCGGCGTCGGGCGCATGCCGGAAGGTTGATTCGATGTGACCGTGCCGGTCAGACCGTCGTCGGCAGGCCGGATAATTGCGCGGCGAACCTGAATTCTGCGCCGTCGTATCGCCTATATATTGGCACGAAAACAGCCCTCGGGGGCGCCCCTCCCCAAGGGACGAGAGAACGGCGTGTGCTGCTCCGCCGAAGGCGGAGCAGCACACGTTTCTCTGCAACAGAGACCCTGGTGAAACATGATTAGGTTGGCCGGGCAATAAACCAATACCAAGGTGGAATCCGCATATTTTGTGCCCATGATAATCTGGCTCTCGCCCTGGCTTCGGTTTAGGTACTACGACACGGAGATGACGCCCACCCCGTTCTCAATTTCAATGTGGGTCCCATAGACCGCCGACATACCCTGGAACCGCTCCAGCACCCGCCGGTTCACCTCGCCGCCGGGTTGCGCCAGGACCGGACGGCCCGCCTGGCCCCGGGGACGTCCCATGCCCAGGTCTACGGGATACAGCCGGATCTCCTTCAACTGCTTCGCCTCGTACCTGCAGGTAACCGCCACGCTCTCCCAGCCCTCCACGTTGGAGTTCCAACCCCACCGGATTCGCTCGTCATAGAAATCGGCGGGGGTGTGTTCGTAGCCCAGCCCGAACCGCTTCATCACGTCGTGGGGTGCCCACAGAAGACTATCGTTCTGCAAGATGAAGTCACCCAGGGCGTAGAAGATGGGCTTGCCGTTGTATATCTCGATGCCCCGGTCCCGGTGCGGGCCGTGCCCGATGAACAGGTCGGCGCCGTTGTCAATGACACCGTGGGCCAGTATCCGAGTATGGTCCGAGGGCGTCTCAGCGGACCTGCTGGCGCCGTGGTTGTGGAAGCTGAACATCACCCAATCGGCCTGGCGGCGGGCTTCCCTGACCCAGCGGAAGTTGTCCTCTAGGTCGTCCAGCTCGGCCACCGTGCTCAAGTAAAAGTCCTCACCGAGGACCACCTCACTTCCCATGAAGAGGAACTCGGTGTCACCAGCACCGGCCTGGTTCTCAAATTTCAGCTCACCGGCCATGTGTTTGAGAGAGTCGAACACATCCTTGGGCACGGTGAACCTGGGCTTGTGCCTGACCAGATTGCACCCTGGCCTTCCGAGAGAATAGGGGGCTTGTTCGCCTGCCATAACCCCCATGGGAAACGGCCACGGCGAGCCTCCGGTGCCCCGGGGGCCCCAGTCGGCGGCGGCGACGAGGGCCACGCGGCCTTTGGGGGTGTCCAGGTACCCTGGCGCCCTGGCCTCCGTCAAGTTGGCGCCCGTCCCAGCGTGGGCCATCCCATACTTGTCGAGGAACTCAAGGTTGGTCAGAATGCCGCCTTCCCCGAAATCCGAGCAGTGGTTGTTGGCGGTGGACACGATGTCGATGCCCATCCACTGGAGCTGTTCAACGCTCTCGGGGGGCGACGCCATGTAGGTCCCCCTGCCGGACCCGCCGCCTGCGTAGGTGTTGGGAGCGTCCGAGTAGTCCTCGAAAAGGCACTCGGCATTCCCGAACGTGACGTCGGCATTGACCAGCTTCTCCCGCAATGCCAAAAACTGCTCCTCCTTGAACACGTTGAGCTTGCGAGCGATGAGCGCTTCACCCGTGAGGGCGATCAGGATGTCGCCCGACTCCGAATCGTATATCCTTTCCATAGCGCCTCCTTCAGGCAACTCCACGGGTTTGGATTGGGGGCAGTCACCGGCTCGACAGCCGAGGCCCGAGCCCACTGGGTGCGGCGCATACCAGGTCTCGTCCGCAAGGATACAAATAGGCGCCGCCACCGGCATCATAGGTTTAGCCTCCAGGGCTGTCAACCCCGCATTGGCAAGCTCGACGGCGCGAAAATCCCCCTGTTTTCCCCTTCAAAAAGAGGGACCGAGGGGGATTTATCAACCTTCAATTGAGCCCGACCGTCGATGCAACGGCCGGTGTCTCCTGCGGCTTGGCCAGGAAACGCGAGAGTCTTGGATGGCGATGCGCTGGGCCTCAGTCAACTTGGTTTTGACCGGGTGTCATCCTAAGGAGCGGAGCGACGAAGAGTCTCAGCGTAGGAATGAGATTCTTCGCTTCGCTCAGAAAGACATTTCGTAGATTTAGGATGACGAACCGCTAGGCCCCCCGGCGCAGAGAATACCTCAGCCGCAGGGAGAGAAAGGCCATGGCCACGCTCAATCCCATCAGCATGAACAGTCCCTCACTGAAGCTCCCGGTCAGGTCGGCGGCGACCCCCAGAAGCAGCGGACCCAGCACACCACCCACCTCCCCGGCGGTGAAGTACAGCCCGCCGGCGGCACCCATGCGCTCGGGGCCAACCTGGGGGGCATCCATGAGGATCAGCATGATAACCGGCATGACGCCCCGGCTCGCGGCGCCCTGCAGGATCAGCCCCAGGGTAAGCGACGCTCCCGAGGTGGTGGCCACGATCAGCGCCGCCACCGCCGCCGCCATGAAGATGCCCACGAGCATCGGTATGCGGCGGCCGGGCTTCGCCACCAGGGGGACGACCAAGGTGGTGGCAATCCCGACCACGATCGGCAATATCGCCCAAAACCCGGCCTGCGCCGCGGTCATGCCGCCGGCCCGAAGGATCTCAGGCAGCCAGTTATTGAAGCCGTGGCTGAAGAAGAACGAGCCGACGGTGATGACTAGGACGATCCGCACCACCGGGATCCGGAGCAGCATGGGGAACACCTTCATACTAGCGGCAAGGTCCTTACCGGAACCCTGGGTTGCCTCGTCCGATTGTTCCAGGTCGCGGGCCATGACCCACCAGAGGACCGCGGACAGCAACGCCACCCCCGCATAGGTGGCCATGGTAAGCCGCCAGCTCGACCGGTAGAGGGGCATCAGGACACTGTTGGCCGTTGCCAGGGCCAAGATGCGCCCGGTGTTCGACGCCGTCATGTAGATGCCCATCGCCAGCCCTCGGTCCTTTCGGTTGAACCAAACGCTGATGAGCTTTGGCGCGCCGATGGAGATGAAGGGCCCGCCCACACCGAAGACGGCAACAGCCAGGAACATGGCGGCATAGTTGAACGCCACGGCTCTCATTATCCCGGAAAGGGCCACCAGGACGATCCCTACGGCCAGAGAGCGCCGCAGCCCGAAGCGGTCGATCAAGGCCCCGGCCGGAACGGACACGGCTATATAGACCAGGGGCCAGGCCCCCATGACGCTCCCCATGGCCGAGCGGCTCAGGTGCAGGTCCTCGCTCACCGGTCCGACGAGGGGAGGAATGCCGCCGGAAACCAGGCCAAACGAGGTGTAGGCCAGCCACAGGCCCGCCAGCATGGCCCAACGACGCCCGCTCTCGGGAGGGTCAACCCCGCGGACGGTTGTGGATGTTGAATCCATCGGGTCTCCCGTTTTTGTGTATCCGCTTACAGGGTTTGAAATTGAGGGAGCCTCGGTAACAATGGTCGGTCCCAAGGGCCTGGATATTGGAGCAACCGGGCTGAACTCGGGTCGCGCCCCGATGGGACAATGGCCGGAATCGGAAGGCGACCGCGTAAGGCCCACCCTGAATGTCCGGCAAGTCCCACCGTCGGGCGGTGCCCGGTCGGCACACCTTCGGCATCATAGTCAGCGCCTCCTGGGCTGTCAACCCTGCTCCTGGACTCAAGCTGGGAACGGATTCCACCATGCTGCCCTTAGTCGCAGAGAGGAAGGCGCCGCCAGAAAACGGCGATAAATGACCGGCGGGCCGGGAGCGGCGCACCGCACACCAGAGGCTAAGCTGTTTTGCGCAGCAGGAATCCCAGCCGCACGGAGAGGGCGGCCAGGGCAACGCTCATAACTGTCAACATGAGCAGTGAGGCCAGGAAGCCATCGGATAGGTCGGCGACGACACCCAGAAACAGGGGTCCCAGCACGCCTCCCACTTCCCCAACCATGAAGTACAGCCCGCCGGCAGCTCCCATTCGTTCCGGACCTACCTGAGGAGCATCCATGAGGATCAGCATGATTATGGGAGAGACAGCCCGGCTTGCCGCTCCCATGATGACCAGCCCCAGGGTAAGCGTTACCCCTGTTGAGCCGCCCACTACCAGCGCGGCGGCTCCCGCTGCCAGAAAGAAGCCTGATAGCATCGGAATGCGACGGCCGGGCTTCGCCATCGGGGGTACGACCAGCGTGGTCCCAATCCCAACGACGATGGGCAAGACCGCCCAGAACCCGGCCGCCGCCGCCGTCATGCCACCGTCCCGAAGGATCTCAGGCAACCAGTCGTTGAGGCCGTGCCGGAAGAAAAACGAGCCCAGGGTCACGATCAAAGTGATCTTCATGATTGGAATCCGGAGCAGCAGGGGGAACACTTTCATACCGGCGATGAGGGAATGGCGCGAGCCCCCCGTCTCCTCCCCTGAGTATTCTGTATCCCGGGCCATAAACCACCAGATTACCGCAGCGACCAATGCCACCCCGCCAAAAGTGGTCAGGGTGAGCCGCCAGCTGGACCGGTAGAGGGGCATAAAGATGCTGTTGGCCGTGGCCAGGGCCAGGATGCGCCCGGTGCTCGAGGCCGTCATGTAGATGCCCATCGCCAGGCCGCGATCGTTCCGGTTGAACCAAACGCTGATGAGCTTCGGCGCGCCAACGGGGATAAATGGCCCGCCCAGGCCGAAGACGGCGACAGCCAAGAACAGGGTGGCATGGTTGACCGCAACGGCTCGCAGTACTCCGGAGAGGGCCATCAGGACAATGCCCACGGCCATGGAACGGCGCAGTCCGAAGCGGTCGATCAGCGCACCGGCGGGGGCGGAGGTGGCGATGTAGACCAGCGGCCAGGCCCCCAGGATGCTTCCCATGGCCCCGCGGCTCAGGTGCAGGTCCTCACTCATGGTTCCGACCAGTGGTGGTATGCCGCCCGAGATCAGACCAAACGAGGTGTAGGCCAGCCAAAGGCCGGCAAGCATCACCCAGCGATACCCGCGTTCAGAGGGTTCGAGGTTTCGGACGGAAGCGGAAGCTGAATCGGTCGAGTCTCCCGTTCGTTGCTGTCCGCCTTTAGCCAGACTCGCCGCCGGCAAGGGCTTGCCGGATGTGGACCAGGCGCATTTCCTCCATCTCCACCACATGCTCCACAATGCGGCGTATGGTGTAATCCGGCTCTTCCCCGCCGCGCTGCTTGAGGTTCCCCAACTCATCACCCTCGGAGGCGTCTCGATGAAGGTCCTCGTCCTTCAAGTCCGCCAGGCTGGTGATGAGTTCGGCGCGGATTGCCTGCATCTCTGCCAGGGCGCGGGTGGTCTCACTGCGGGGCAACCCCATGGCCCGGCGGACCTTGAGGAGGTGTTGGAGATGGTCGCTATGGTGGGTCGATATCCGGTGGATAAGGCGCCGTATGGTGAAGGGGCCTTCTTCCGTCGACGGCTCGCCGGTATAGGGCCTGCTCAGTTGGTCGTCGGTCAAGGTCAGGAGAAGCTCCATGCCCTCCTGACGCTGTCTCTCCAGCTTCTTGATCAGGTCCCGCACCTCGGTATCCATGAGAAACTTCCTCCTGAGCAGAGTTCGCTGAGGACTCGGTCCCGGTGCTTTCAGCCTCCGCGGTCTCCGTCTGCTTGGCGGCGGACATCGATTCAGAGAGCCCGCCCCATCTACTCTCCAAAGGCTTTGCCAATGACCTTCATGGCCCGTTCTTCCTCCTCCAGCACGTGAAGGATCACTTTCCGGGGTGAAGAATCCCGGGCGGAGGCACTGGAGACATCCAGCTGGGCATCCTGCAGGTCCGAGAAATAGGCGGCGAACTGGGCGCGGGCTCCCTGAAGCTCTGCCAAGGCCCGCCTGCTTTCAGTCCGCGGAATCTTCTGGCCCCACTTGGTCCAAAGCAACTGCTCGGTATGCTCCCGGTAGTGCTCGCTGAGGTCGTAAATCACCTGCCTGAGAGTGCGCCCATCTTCGGTGGCCACGTCTAGAGAATGATCGTGAACACAGCCCAGGCTCTCGGCCGCGCCTCCCTCCAGGCTCAGTAGATTCTCCTGCAGACTCCTAACCTCGCTATCCATAGGTGCACCTCCTTGGTTTCACAGAGTCGAGCCGCCGGCTCGGTGCCGGGGAGGTTACGGGAAGCAAGGCCGCCGCTGACAGGCTACGTTTCCGGGAACCCGTCCCCCCCGGACCGCACCCCGGAACGGGCTGCCCCAGATGTCCGTCACCGTGTCTCCCTCGGCCACACCGTAACGAACCCGGCGTTATTCATGGCACTGCTCTCTCTCCCGGGCAACTATAACGCCGGAGAAGGCCTGGTGCAACGCTAGCCTGCCCGCTCCGGCCGGAGCCGCGACGGGGGCCGGTACCTGAGCATCGACGGGCAACGGTTAGAAAGTGCCGGTTGACGCTTTCACAAGGCGCACCTACAATTGATATTGCCAAGCATGGCGTTCTGAGCCGGGCGCACGCAATCTGACTCGGGCATCGCTGGACCAAGATGAAGTGGCTTTACATAGGCATGGGTATCCTTGGGGCGGCCGCCCCGTCACTCATCTTCTACATCATGCATCTGGACCGCACCGCCCCGGGAACCATCTTCGACCTGGGCGTGTACTTGTATGGCGCCGCTGTAAGCCTCATCATCATCCCCTTGGGAATAGTTCTCGGGCTCCTCATTGCGGCCGCTATCCACTTGCTCTTTGGTACTGTAGCCCATTCGCGACGGTCTGCGCCTCCCCCGCTGATCGAGGTTGCTTCCATAGGGAAAAGGCGGCAAAGCAACGGGTGGGCCGGGCAATAGCCCGCTGTGAACCGGCTTTCTCTCGGCGGCCCTGCCAGCCTCCGCGCTCCTGCCCCCCGCTCTCAACGCGGCTCAGAAGCGCCGGCAATCCCCCACTTGTCCCCTATGAAAGCTCTGCCTCAAGAGTACCCTGGGAAACCTCACCCCGAGTGAAGCGAGGGACCTGAGGCGATGAGCCCAGGCTCCCATGAAAGAACCCCGCCCCGGATTCCTCATCGCCATTCCGCGGAAGGACCCCTCGGAATGACGGTTTTATGGCAAAGCCCAAACGGGGCGAGGAAGGGTTTTTTCAGCCCGCGTTCACTTTCGGCCGGCGGAGAGTTGGTGCAGCAGGGCCATGCGGACCGCCACCCCGTTGGCCACCTGCTTTTCGATGACGGAGCGGCCGCCGTGGGCGATGCTGGAGCCGATCTCGATCCCCTCGTTCATGGGGCCGGGGTGCATCACCAGGGCTTCGGGCTTGGCCCAGGCCAGCCTCTCCTCAGTCACCTGCCAACGCCGGACGTACTCCCGCAAGCTAGGCAAGAAGCCGCCCTCTTGCCGCTCCGCCTGCAGCCGGAGGGCCATGACCACGTCGGCATCCCGGATCGCCCGGTCGAGATCGGTATCCACTTCCACGGACGCCATCACTTCATGGCGAGCCCCCCCCTGCTCCTCGTGGCGCAACAGGTCCAGGGGGAGCAGGGTAGCCGGGCCGCAGAGGACCACCTGGGCGCCCATCTTGGCGAAACCCCAGATGTTGGACCGGGCCACCCTGCTGTGCAGGACGTCTCCCACGAGGACAACCTTCAGCCCCTCGAGCCTTCCCAGGCTTTCCTGCACGGTATACAGGTCCAGCAGCGCCTGGGTCGGATGGGCGTGGACCCCGTCTCCGGCGTTGATGACCCCGACGCGCTCCAAGTGCCGGGCCAACAGGTGCGGCGCGCCGGAATGGGGGTGCCGCGCCACGATTATGTCAACTCCCATGGCCTGAAGGGTCAACCCGGTATTGAGCAGCGACTCTCCCTTGTCCACGCTGCTGCCGGAGGCCGACATGTTGATGACGTCGGCGCTGAGGACTTTGGCGGCTTCTTCGAAGGAGATGCGGGTGCGGGTGCTGGACTCGTAGAAGAGGGTCACGATGAGCCGGCCTCGAAGGGCCGGCACTTTCTTGATGTCGCGGCGCAGGATTTCCGCCATGCCCCGGGTGGACGCCAACACCGCCGCGATTTCCTCTGGGGAGAAATCGTCCAGGTCCAGTACGTGCTTCCGGGGCGGCAACTCCACCGCGTTCGCCGTCGCGGCCAGAGCTGCGGTCTCGACCGGGTGCGAGAGACTCATATCCTTGATCCTCCCTGCGATATCTCGACGAGCTTGTCCGGGCCCTCCCTGAGAAGGACTCCGGCATCACCTGGGGCCCGTCCAAGGGTCGGCGTGAACGATTGCCACCTCGTCAACCCCATCGGCCTCCACCAGGCGGACCTTGACCCGCTCGTCTGGGGCGGTGGGGATGTTTTTGCCCACGTAATCGGCCCGAATGGGCAACTCACGGTGGCCCCGGTCCACTAGGATAGCCAATTGGACCTCACTGGGCCGGCCGAAGTCGTTCAACGCGTCCATCGCGGCCCGGATGGTGCGTCCGGTGTAGAGAACGTCATCGACCAGGAGCACATTCTTGTGGTGGATGCTCACCGGCATGTTGGTGGGACGGACCAACGGAGGCGGCCGGTCCTGAATGTCGTCGCGGTACAGGTTTATGTCCAACGCCGCCACCGGCACCTGGCTCCCCTCGAACTCGGCCAGCTTTCCCGCCAGCCGATGGGCCAAATGGACCCCCCGGGTGTAGATGCCCACCAGGACCAAATCTTCGATGCCCCGGTTTCGCTCAAGTATCTGGTGGGCTACCCGGGCCAGGGCGCGGCTAATATCCTCTTGGTTCATTATCTGCCGTTCAGACATCAATCCCCCGGCCGGTCGCAAGGCCGCTCGCCGGCCCGTCACCTTCGCCAAGCAGAGAGTATGAAGGGTGCTGCGCTATCGCCCACCCGCAAAAAACTCCCTGCCACGTGCTGGCAAGGAGTTACGGGCCAGAACCCTCCGCGAGGGTAAACCCGGCGCAGGTTGGGCGTTAAACTTTGCCAGCCTCACTGGACTGCCTTAAAAGCCAGGCCACCCGTTCCCGGACGGCCGTGCGGCCCCCATATCGTATCCTGATCCCACGGTATTTTACCAGAGTTTCTTAGGCCGGGGAAGGGAGGGTCAGGCCGCGACCCGCTTCTTACGCTGGTTCACGTAGTCCACCAGGACGTACTCCCCCAGGTTGTCGGCGCTGCTGTAGAAGACCCGGCCCCGGTTGATCCGGGTCATGCGGTCGACGAAGTTGACCAGCAGGTAGGAGTTCTCCAGCATGAAGGTGTTGATCACGATGTCTTCCTGGGTGCACCGTTTGACTTCCTTCAA
>CAYOAF010000025.1:0-5878 GCA_964401855.1 uncultured Dehalococcoidia bacterium | reverse complement strand
CTCACGCAGCTTGTTGATGACCTGCTCTGGTGTATACCTCTTCCTTGGCATTTCTCCCCTTTTCTCCAGCCCAGGTTACTAACATTACACCTGGACCAGTTTCCGGGGGGCAGGTCAGACCTCAAGAGGGTGGTGATGTGTTCCTTGAAGAAGAAAAGCGCCTGGTAACCACCGTAACCCCGATGCTGGCGACCACCGTTGACAAAAGCCAGCTAGCTGAGGATTTGCGGGAGTTGAACATGCGGTTGGTCAAGGCGGCAGAGGGAGAACGCGCCAGGATTGTGGGCGACCTTCACGATGGCCCGCCTCAGAAGGCTCTGTTGCTTGCGAAGGAAGGTGGTGTCAGGTTCGGGGACCCGGAGGCCCTTGCCGCTGAGATAGTGTTCGAATTGCGGGAGGTATGTTCCCGCCTGAGACCCGGCATACTGGACGGTTTGGGCATCGTTCCGGCCGTGGATTGGCTGATGGAAGATGTTTCTCGCCGAACCGGCCTGTCCACGAAACGCACCCTCAGCAATGTCGGTGAAGACGACAGGTACCCACCCGACGTGGAGTTGGCACTCTTCCGAATCACCCAGGAAGCCGCGAACAACGTCGCCAAGCACGCTCAGGGAACGTCGCTGGAAGTCAGGTTCTCCAGGGAAAGCAATTACATCGTCCTTCAGGTGCAACAGGATGGCGTTGGGTTTTCTCCTGTATCCAGCCGAAGACGGGGGGGCCGGGCTGCCTGGGATGCGCGAAAGGGCGTTGCAGTTGGCTGGTTCGCTTGAGGTCCGTTCTACCCCCGGATTTGGCACCACGGTTCTTGCCCAAATCCCCCTGACCAACGGTCAGAGCCACAAATGAACGAGGCCAATGAGCGATCAGCTTAGGGTCGTACTCGTAGACGACCATCAAATGTTCCGCCAGGGCATTCGTAGCTGCTTGGAGCAAGAAGAGGATATCCAAGTGGTGGGCGAGACTGCATTGGCGGAAGAAGCTCTAGAGGTAATAGAGCAAACCAACCCGACCATTATGATTCTGGATATTCGCTTGCCTGACATGTCCGGCATTCAATTGGCCAGATTGCTGAGGAAGCGTATGCCAGACTTGAAAGTCCTGATCCTCAGTGCATATGATTTCGGCCAATACATTCGAGCCGCGGGCCGAGCGGGAATCCAGGGCTACTTGCTCAAAGATTCGCCTCAGGAAGAATTGCTGCGCCCTCCGGGATATCGCCGAAGGGGGAGCGGTATTGCCGCCCAAGATCGCGTCAAAATTGATGCAAACTTATGCGTCTGAGTCCAGAGGAATATCAGGCCGCAAGCCTGATGAGTTGATGCTACGGGAAATCAAGATCGTCGAACTGTTGTACCACGGCCTCAGAAACAATGAGATCGCTGGACGGCTCTCAATCTCTCCCCGAACGGTGTAAGTCCATGTAGGGAATATCATGTCCAAACTAGGTGCCAATAGCAGAGCCAACGCGGTCCGCATCGCTTCCGACGAGAACCTGATAAAGTAGTCTTTGCTGAGTTTTGTACACTGGAGAGTTGCTCCACGAAGGTTTGATTCACCCCAAGATTAGCAAGAGCACCAACGCACCTCGGGTGTGGACAGGCGGCAAAACCTGGGCACTGGAGTTGCCCCGCTTCGGTGGACAGGTGGGCACTAGGCGACTGGACTGAGCACCAAGATTCATATGGCGGTTGATGGCAGGGGCCAACCCATGCGCTTTATCCTCACTGGCGGTCAGGCTGGAGATGCCCTCCAGGCCATACCCCTGTTAACTGGCATCAAGGCTACCCACGGGATCGCCGACAAGGGGTATGACAGCGACAAGATTTTGGATTTCATTCGCTGGCAAGGAGCAATTCCCGTCATCCCGCCCAAGTCCAACCGAAAAATACTTCGGGAGTACGACTGGGAACTGTACAAACAGCGGAATCTGGTTGAACGTGCCTTCAACAAACTAAAGCACTGGCGCAGGATTGCAACTCGCTATGACCGGAGGAGCCTATATTTCTTGGCAGCCTTACATCTGGTCAGTGCCGTGATCTGGGGCATGTAATTGTCGATTCTACCTAGGGTGGACCTCGACCCTGAACACGGTTTGGCTGTGCTGGTGGCAGCAACTTGGGCTGGCTCCGATCACCGGTGGACCCTCAGTTCACCAGGGCTTTCCGCCACCGGGGGTTGCCTTCGTAGAGGACATTGCGACCCGGCAGACCTTCTATGGCTTCAGGGTCCACGTTAACTTCAGCCGACCGAGTTTCCTGTGTGAAATATCCGCCCAGCGGCTTGGCTAGTATCTGGGTGTCCGCTCTGGGTTCAAACCCCTGTCCCGCCGCAGCGCCCCGACGCGCCGTACACGTGCGGCGT
Source organism: uncultured Dehalococcoidia bacterium (assembly GCA_964401855.1). Taxonomy (GTDB): domain Bacteria; phylum Chloroflexota; class Dehalococcoidia; order Lucifugimonadales; family UBA3495; genus CAJWBT01. Next base: position 3,517 of record CAYOAF010000025.1, on the reverse strand, counting down.
TCTAAATCCCGTTCCATATCATAGTAACGTGTACCGAATATGCGGGACCATGGTATGCTGTGGCAAGTATGACACAGTCTCCACTGGACCAGTCCAACAGCCAGCAGGTCCAAGAGATGTTCCGGCGCATCGCCCCCCGGTATGACCTGTTCAACACGGTGGCCACTCTGGGCCGTGATGGGGCCTGGAGAAGGCAGGCCACGAAGTCGGCCGCACCAGGGGGAGTAGTGGACGCTCTGGACGCGGCGACGGGCGCTGGGAAGCTGGCCATGGAACTCCTCACGCGGGCCGATAGAGTGACCGCTTTTGACTTCGCCGACCGCATGGTGGCCTTGGCCCAGAAAAGGCTTGAGCCCCACGGCTCCAGGGCGCGGACCCTCTTGGCAGATGCCATGGCCATGCCCTTCGCCGACGGAAGTTTCGACTGCGCAACCATCGGCTTTGGCCTCCGCAATGTGAAGGAACCGAAGGGTTGCCTTGAGGAATTTCTCCGCGTCCTGAAACCTGGTGGGCGACTGGTAGTGCTAGACATTTCTCGACCCGCCGGAGGGGCGCACCTCCTGATCTACCAGGCCGCCTTCAAGTTGTTGTTTCCCTTGGTTGGTTGGGCCCTCAGCGGCCACCAGGCGGCGTACCAGTACCTTCCGGCCTCCGTGGACGCCTTTTTGAGTCCCTTCGCTCTGGCGCGGCTGCTGGAGTGTGCCGGGTTCACCGGCGTGACGTATCAGGTGTTGCACTTCAGCACCATAACCATCCACGTGGGAGTAAAGCCCCTCTGAGCCTGCTCCCGCCCTTCCCTGCTATCCCCAGTTGGTCACACCCAGGGAATACCCTACCGTTCACACACTTGTGCCCAAAAACGCATCAGGAGAGTCCCCACCTGTGCCCCCGGGGGTGATCCACATTGCCCGTGATGGCACCACCCCGCCTATGCTGAGCCTGCCGATTTGAGGTGGGGTCAACAGGGCTGGAGGGCATAGCGGCTTCCCGTGGGTTGACGTGAGCGTGTGTGCGTTTGTTGCGAGGCTCTCCGCAGCGTCCACCAGATGACTTCGGAAGCCACATTGCCGCCGTTGACACGTGTTCTGGGCTTCTGAGACAATAGCCATCGATAGACCAACCGGTCGGTCGGTCGGGCAGGAGACGAATTGGCCAGGAACGCACAGGTGGACGAAAGTGCCAGCGCGCAGGACAGGATCATGGGCGCCGCCATAGAGGTTCTGGCGGAGCGCGGATATACGGGCGCGGGAGTCCAGGAGATCATTGAGCGGGCAGGTACATCCAAAGGCAACTTCTACTTTCACTTCGCCAGCAAAGAGGCCATGGTCGACGCTGTGGTGGACCGTACCGGCGCCAGGCTCCTGCGGAAGGTCCAGAAGTCCGTAAGCCACCAGCCCACACCTCTTCACCGGGTCTCGGCAAGTATCGACGTGCTCATGGCCACCTTCTCCCGCCAACGCAGGGTGGCCCAAGTGCTGCTGATGAACATCATGGGGCACGGCAAGGCCACGGACAAACGTTTCCTGCCGGTAAGAGAGAAGTTCTCCCGGGCCATGCAGGAAGAATTGGACGCCGCTGTCCGTTTGGGCCAGATAGAACCCTTGGATACCGCCCTGGTCTCCCAGATGTGGGTGGGAGCGTTACACGAGGTAATCCTCAGGTGGCTCCTGACGGGCGAGCCCAGCCCTCTGACCCGGGCCACTCCTTCTTTCAAGGCCACCTTCCTGCGAAGCTTGGGCGCCGACCCGGCGTTCATACGGCAACAGATCAACGAAACAAAGGGACTACAGTGACTTTCAGAGTATCAGTTGCAGGGCAGGCCCAGGAGCTGCACACCCATCTGCGGGCGGTTCGAGAGCGCGCGCAGCGACTGGGCAGGCCGGTCTTGGCGAGCGTGGCACGTCCGGCGCCCTTGGGGAAGTACACGCCCCTGGGAGTCTTCCATTCTGCCGGCGCGTCCAGTCACCGCGTCTTCTGGGCCAGGCCTGAAAGGGACTTCTGGATGGTCGGCGTGGGGAGGGCAACAGCCCTTATTTCGGAGGGTGTCCGCCGCTTCTTTCTGGTGTCAGACGCCTATAAGCGGACTCTCGAAAACGCGGTTATAGACGGTCCCGATGAGCAGGGAGTAGGTCCCGTATTCATGGGTGGCTTCCGGTTTGACCCCCATGCTCCCAGGTCCCCCGTCTGGCAGGACTTTCCAGATGCCATGCTGGTGTTGCCCAAGCTCCTTTTCACCTGGTCCGGTGGCTGCGTCTGGATTACGGCCAACTTCCTGGTAGGAGAGACGACAGACATCACCTCTGCGGCCAGGGAGGCGGCGCTGCTGCAGATGGCCGGGGTCAGCCCCAGCTATAGCCAGGAAGCCTCTCAACCTCTTGTGGACCATGAAGAGCACTCTTCTCCGGAGCGGTGGGCCGCATGGGTCGGGCAGGCTCTGGAGGACATTAGAGAGAGGCGCCTGACCAAGGTGGTCCTGGCGAGACAAAAGCTGCTCAGGGCGCAGGGCCGCTTCTCTCTGGAGCATGCCCTGGAGTATCTGGTGGAGTCCTATCCTCAGTGCTCGGTGTGCGCCATGAATAACGGCAACTCGGAATTCCTGGCCGCAACACCGGAGTCTCTAGTGAGGATGGCGAGGGGTACTTTCAGCCTAACGTGTCTGGCCGGCACCGTTTCACGAAGCCGCAGTCCGGAAGAGGACCAGCGGATGGTGCACCAGCTGATGGGCAGCACCAAGGACCGGGCGGAGCACCAGACGGTGGTGGACATGCTCATAGAAACCTTGCGGCCTCCATGCAAGGATCTAAGCTGGGACAGCCAGCCCAGCGTGCTCCTCCTGCGCAACGTTGCCCACCTCCAGACCAGCTTCACAGGCCGTGTTGACAGCGATACGGACTTGCTGAAGCTGGTGGAGCGGCTCCATCCAACTCCCGCCGTGGGCGGCACTCCAACGGACCGGGCACTGGAAATCATCAGGACGCTGGAAGGCGACCGGGGTTGGTATGCCGGTCTGTTGGGCTGGCTGGACCGGCATGGCGAAGGCGAGTTCGGGGTTGGCATACGCTCGGCCCTGCTACGGGGGAACGAAGCAACCCTGTTTGCTGGGGCGGGCATCGTTGAAGGATCGGACCCAGACAGGGAGTTCGAGGAGACGGAGTCAAAGTTCCAGCCGCTCCTGGCTGCCCTGGGCCACTATCGAGAAGATGACTGAGATGTTCCAGAACAGCAACTACGCCTTTGCTGGGGCCTTTGTAGACGAACTGCACCGCTGCGGCCTCAAGCACATCTGCTTCTGCCCGGGCTCTCGGTCGTCGCCACTGGCCGTTTCCTTCGCCAAGCACCCCTCCATCAAGCTGTGGCCCCACTTGGACGAGCGGTCTGCGGCCTTCTTCGCTCTGGGAATGGCCTGCTCCTTGCGAGAGCCGGTGGCGGTGTTATGCTCCTCCGGCACCGCCGCCGCAAACTTCTCCCCCGCCGTCGCGGAGGCGTGGCTTAGTGGGGTCCCGCTGCTGGTATTGAC
>CAYOAF010000024.1:0-3287 GCA_964401855.1 uncultured Dehalococcoidia bacterium | reverse complement strand
CCGCTTTTGGGCGGCCCTGAACCGCTCCGGGCTGGTGAGCCGGGATATGACGCCGGAAAGGGATGCCGATCTGCTCCACCACGGCATCGGCTTCACCGACGTGGTGAAGAGGCCTACCCCGCAGGCATCCGGGCTGCGGACTGCCGACTTCCGCCGATGGGCGCTGGTGCTCAGGGAGAAGCTTCTGCGATACCGGCCGCGCATCGCCTGCTTTCTGGGCGTGACCGCCTACGCGGAGTACCTGAGGCACGCCGATGGCGTCAGGGAAAGGCCGGCGCTGGGTCCGCAACACCTTGTCATTGGGCAGACCCGGGTGTTTGTCGTGCCCAATCCCAGTCCGGCCAACGCCCGGTTTTCGTTGGATGATCTGGCGGGGTGGTGCCGCCGGTTTCAGGAACTGCGAGAGGAACTGGACCGTTGACCGGGGCGGAAGGGCCCATACGGGCTTTCATCGCCCTGGCCATTTCACCGGCGGCTAGATCGGTGCTGGCCGATGTCATTCAGCGCCTTGCCGGGCAAGCGCCCACCGGGGTCCGGTGGGCGGACCCGTCGGGAATGCACCTGACCCTGAAATTCCTGGGAACCGTGGAGCCTGGGCGAGTACACGGCATTGTCGAGGCGATAGTGGGGGCCTCGGTGGGGACGTCTCCCTTCTCCATCCAGCTGTCGGGCCTGGGGATGTTCCCCAACGAGCGAAGGCCAAGGGTCTTGCAGGCCGGGGTGCAGGGCGGCCTGGACGCCCTCCGGCAGCTTCGGGAGCAGATCGAGGAGGCCGTGTCCCGTCTGGGCTTTCCCAAAGAGCGACGGCCCTTCAGCCCCCACCTGACCTTGGGCCGGGTGCGGGGGCCGGTATCCGGCGGCTTGATTCAGCAGATCAGCGCCGCCGTGACGTCCACTTCCCTGGGACCCACCGAGCCCTGGTTTGTGGACTCGGTGCACCTGGTGCGTAGCACCCTGACGCCGGGCGGGGCAAGGTACTCGGCGCTGGCATCGGTCCCGTTGGGGAGTGCCGCCGACACGGACGAGTAACCGGGGCAGCACGGAGAACGCAATGGACCGAACCATTATCAAGATCAAGCCTACCGCGCCGTTCGACTTCGAGCTTACGGCGGGCTACCACACCTATTTCCAGGGCCGTTACGGGACCGATTCCCTGGTCGGCGGAGTGTACCGGCGGCTGTTGGACCTGGGTGGGAAGCTTGTGCTGGCATCGGTGCGGCCGGAAGGCAGCGTCTCGGAGCCGGAGCTGGCGGTGGAGTTACAGGGCGACGGCCTCACTCCCGCCGAAGTGGTGGAGGCGCAGCGGCAGGTGGCCTGGCTCCTTGGTACCGACCAGGACCTGGCCCCATTTTACGCCCTGTCCCAAGGAGACTCGGCCCTGTCGGCCATCGCCGAACGGTTCTATGGTCTGCACTTGCCCCACACAGCCTCGGTTTTCGAGGCCATGGTGCTGGCCATCCTCGGGCAGCAGATCGCCACCACCGTGGCCCGGATCATCCGCACCTTGATGATCGAGACCTACGGCCCGCGCCAGACCATTGACGGCGAGACCTACTACGCCTTCCCCCACGCCGAGACTCTGGGCGCCGCCCCGCTGGAAGAGCTACGCGCGCTGAAACTCAGCCAGCGCAAGGCGGAGTACGTCCAAGGCATCGCCCTCGAGGCGCTGAACTCCTCGCCTCAGGGCTTCGAGTCTCTCCACCGGATGTCCGATGACGCGGTGATTCAGAGAGTCCTGGCGATTCGAGGGGTTGGGCGCTGGACCGCTCAGTGGGTGTTGATCCGGGCGCTGGGGCGTCCTGACGCTCTCCCCCTGGGCGACCTGGCGCTGCGCCGAGTTGTCTCCCAGGTGTTCTTTGATGGAGCCGACCTGAGCGACGGGCAGGTGGAGGAGTTCGCCGCCCGGTGGTCCCCCTGGCGCACCTACGCCACGGTCTACCTGTTCACCGCCATGAGGCAGGGGATGGCGTAGGGAGGCGGCCGCCAAGCATGAGCGGGGACACTGACCGGAGATGCTTGTGTACCGACGAATCTTAAGACGTATGCGGGAGTGGATTCGCCAGCGGCGGTACGTAATGACCTTGCACACTGACGAGGAGATGAACGACGATGGCTTGACCATCTATGACGTGGAACGTGGTATCCTCACAGGTGAGATACTGGAGCGATAGAAGGATCAAGGGGCTGGCGAATGGAAATACCGGCTCAGAGGGGAAACCTTCGAAGGCGGTAGGGTTGAGGTGGTCGCCAGGATGGGTCCAACCGATAAGCTCGCCATTATCACCGTATACCTTGTGCGCGAATCGGAGGGGAAATGATCTGCGACGTTTGCGGGCAAAAGGGCGCCAGACTTCGCAAGGTTGCCAAGACATATGGCAGGGGCAAGAACCTGTTGGTGATAGAGGACGTACCGGTGGTGAGTTGCCTTCGTTGCGGTGAAAGCTATTTGACAGCGGACACGCTCCACGAGATTGAGCGTATCAAGCTGCATCGGGAGAGTTTTACCGTTGAACGGCCCGTTGGGGTCGCCAACTTTGCGGCCTGAACCTGTGGTTCCCGTTTCTGAACGGAGAAGATGGATTCTGAGCGGCAGGCCCCTACTGGAACATCTTCAGCAGGTTGCGGGGGTCCCGGGAGCGGGACAACTGGCGGACCATCTTTTGGGTCTGGCGGAACTGGTTCAGTAGCTGGTTGATGTCCTGGGCTGTGGTGCCGCTGCCCTTGGCGATGCGGCGCTTGCGGCTGCCGTTGATGATCTCCGGCCTGTGCCGTTCCCCTGGGGTCATGGAATGAATCATGGCCTCCACCCGCTTGATCTGCCCTTCATCCAACGCGCCGGCGGGGAGCCGCTTGCTCAACTGGCCCATGCCTGGGATCATCTCCATTACCTGGGTCAAGGAGCCCATTTTCTTGACGCTCTGAATCTGCTGCAGGAAGTCATCGAGGTCGAAAGTGGCCTTGCGGAACTTGCGCTCCATCTCTTTGGCCTGCTTTTCGTCCATCGCTTCCTGGGCCTTCTCGATGAGGGTCAGCACATCGCCCATTGCCAAGATTCGCGAGGCCATCCGGTCGGGGTGGAACGCCTCCAAGGCGTCGGGCCGTTCTCCAACGCCGACGTACTTGATGGGAACGCCGGTTACCCTGGTTACTGACAGGGCGGCGCCGCCCCGGGCGTCGCCGTCCATCTTGGTTAAGATCAGCCCGGTCAGGGAAACCCGCTGGTGGAACTCCTGGGCCGCGTTCACCGCGTCCTGGCCGGTCATGGCGTCCACCACCAGCAAGATCTC
>CAYOAF010000023.1:0-3109 GCA_964401855.1 uncultured Dehalococcoidia bacterium | reverse complement strand
GGTGACGTCGTCGAACACCGCCACCACCGGCATGTCCATTTCCAGGCCCTCCAGCATGGGCTTCATGTTGGAATCCACCACGTTGGATATCATCCTGGGGCCTTCATCCAGCTGGACAATGGCATACACGTGGGGCGCATCGTCTTGGAAGACGCGTTGGGCCGTCTGGTGGATGATGGTGTACGAGTGCAGCCTGCCCCGGCCACTGACTTTGGCCCATTCGATCTTCTGGGAGAAACACCGAGGACACTCCTCCCTGGGATAGAAGTGGAACTTATCGCAATTGGTGCAGCGGGGCATCATCAACTCGTGTCGCTTTGCTGCCTCCCAGAACGGTGCAGTGAGTTTCGCGTGGATTGGCCTCGGTAGAGGTTTCTTGTATTCTGTAGTCATATCTAGTTTCCCTACTTCGTAGCTTCAGTGCCGAGTATGAGCGTGCACATCACGCTCGCGGTGCCGCCTCAACCATTTACCATGGACAGGTCGTGCTTGGCTACCTGCCTCTCGTCACCCCGGCCCATCAGCTGACGGACGGACTCACTAACGTGCCTAAAGCCTCCGCCTCCGCCCACCGGCTGGCCGCCGGAAAGCTGGCCGCCTTCGGTATTGACGGGGAAGCTCCCTTTGTACGTTGTGTCCACCGAGTCAAAGAAGGGACCGATTTCTCCCTTTCCGCAGAAGCCCGCGTCTTCGAGGCACACGGCCTCGAGGATCGTGTATCAATCATAGAATTCGGCGAACTCAATATCCTTGGGGCCATATCCCGCCATTTCGTAGGCCCGCCGAGCGGAGAGGGCCACCGAAGTGGTAGTAATTCTGTCGGCCTGCCAGATAAGGTCGTGGTCGCTGGCGCTCGCCGCCGCCCCCAAGATGTATATCGGTGGATTGGGTAACGACCCGGCCCGCTCGGCCGAGGTGACGATACAAGCCGCCGCTCCAGCGCAAGGCATGACGCACTCGTAGAGGTGAAGTGGATCGTTGACAAATCTGGAATTGAGGACATCTTGAACCGTGATTGCTTGCCCGGCGAAGGCCGCGTTGGGGTTTTTCAGCGCGTTGAAGCGCTGGTTCACCGCCATCTGGGCAAATTGCTCAGCCGTAGTACCAAACTCGTACATGTGGCGTCGCATCATCAGCCCGTAGCCCGTGCAGGCTCCTGGAGCCATCCCGAAGGGAGTTTCCCATTCGCTGGTCTTGGTAGCCGCTGGCGCCGAATGATAGCTACCTGGGGCCAGCCCGCCCAGGTCTGGGTCCCTGGTGCCGCCGAAGACACACACGATGGTATTGGCCAGCCCGGAGGCGACGGCCGACGCGGCTAGGGCCACTGCGTGGGCGCCGCTGGCGCCGTGCTGGGTAATACCCATGCAGAATTCCACCGGCAGACCCATGTACTCGGCCAGGTCCACCTCGCTGACGTCGGTTCCCCGGGTGATCAAGCCGTCAACCTGCCCTTTGACCAGCCCGGCATCGGCTATTGCCATCCGGATCGACTCGGCCAATAGAGAATTGGTAGACCTGCCCGGATAAGTTCTCCGAGTAGGCACTTCGCCGAAGCCCACAATGGCTGCTTTGGCTCTCAAGCTCATAAAGGGACACCTCCTTACTAATTAGGAACTATCTTGAAGGCCGCGCTTCAACGAAATTTGTCCGCCGGTGAGCTGCTTCTGGTCTCTGGAGCGCCCTTTGGCGTGCCCGTTGGACTTGCGGGCCCGCTTCTGCGGCGAAAGGGGTCCGCCAGCTCGCGGCAACTCCTTCAACGAGTTTGGGAAGGTGCTGTTGAACCGCCGTTTTACCCGGACTCTTGACGCATAGATTATTCCCGATTCAGCCAGCAGCGTCAACTCCTCCCTGCTCATACCGAGTTCATCGCACAGGACCTCCTGGCTATGCTTGCCGATCAGCGGCCCGGCGAGATATTCGCCAGGGTGACCCGTTATAGATGGCCGCCGGACCAGGGCAGACGAAGCTCCGCCCCAGTTCCGGGTGCTCCACGTCCAGAAAAAAACGCCCGATCCGCCAAGTGGGGGTCGTTGACGATCTCGCCCATGGTACGGACCCCGCCCCAGGGTAGGTCCCGTTGTTGCCCCCCGTGCCACAGTCCCTCCTAAGGGAGTTGAGCGAAAAACCCGGCCGTTACCTGGCTGAGGTGAGCGGCGTTGCTCTCGATTCCCCGGACGGTCTGGTACGTTTCGTCCAATAAGTCCTGGGCCAGGCCGTAGCTGTCCATCCACTCGGCCACCTGGTGCAGCCCTCGCCTCTCGCTCCTGAGAAACATCACTCATTGACCACCACGACTCAGGCGAATGGCGCCCGGCTCTGCTGCTCGCCGACTGCACGTGAAACTCGACCGTTCGTCCGGTAGCCGGTCCAGGCGCCCAAAATCCAGGAGGTGGACCGCGCTTCAATCCCCGCCGCGGTTGGGTTCTGATTAGCGTACCGGGGACTTGCGCAAGAGAAGCCGCGAGGGCGAGCAAATGAGACTGGCGTTCTTGTTCTGGGCATTCAATTTGGGCAAGTCACACTGTAAGCCCGGCACTGCCAGATGTCAACAATCACCGAACAGCAGACGCAGGTGGTTTGAGCGCCCTGAGTGCCGCCAGCGCCTTGATCCTCGTTCCTTCTGGCCCGAGAAAAGGATGCCTTGGTGCAATCAAGGCTGGGTGAGCACTCTGCAAGTTCGACGCTCTGGGACATCGAAGACCTCTCTGACGTGCTCTGCGCGCTGGCGACGACGGGTCGGGCTTAGAAGTTTCCCTCAGAGACCTCTCTGAGGATCTGGTTATCGAGGGTCAAGTCGGCAACAGTTCTCTTGAGACGCGTGTTCTCCAACTCAAGCTGCTTCAGACGCTTTACTTGGCCGATCCTTAAGCCACCGTACTCGTTTCGCCACAGGTAGAACATCTGCTCCGTCACTCCGCCCTGACGGCTGGCCTCGGCCACCGTACTGCCCCCGGATATGGCTACCTCGGCCTCACGCAGCTTGTTGATGACCTGCTCTGGTGTATACCTCTTCCTTGGCATTTCTCCCCCTTTCTCCGGCCCAGGTTACTAACATTACACCTGGACCAGTTTTCGGGGGGCAGGTCAATGCGAAGGCCCCTGACATCCG
>CAYOAF010000022.1:0-30202 GCA_964401855.1 uncultured Dehalococcoidia bacterium | reverse complement strand
GCCCTGCCGCCCTCCGGCACCCTACTGGGCCGTCCAGCCGCCGTCGATGACCAGCTCGCTGCCGGTCATGAAGGACGACTCGTCAGACGCCAGGAACAGCACGCCATATGCCACGTCGTCGGACTCACCGTACCGGCCTAGGGGAATGCCGGAAACCATCATCGCGTATCGCTCGGGGTCGGCCCGGCCCACCTCAGTCATGGGGGTCGCGATGGGACCCGGGTGCACCGAGTTGACCCGGATGGAGTCCTTGGCGTACTGAATGGCCGTGGCCTTGGTGAACAGCCTTATAGCGCCTTTGGATGCCTGGTACTGGGGACTGCTCGTGCCGGTCCCCACCAGCCCCAACTGAGAAGAGATGTTGACGATGGAGCCGCCGCCGACCCGCCGCATCTCGGGGATGGCGGCCTTGGTGCCCAGGAAGGTCCCCTTGGCGTTCACGTTCATCACTAGGTCCCAGGCGTCCACGGTGACATCCTCCACCTTGCCCTGGGCGCGGATGCCGGCGTTGTTCACCAGCACGTCCAGCTTGCCGAAAGCCCCAACCGTGGCCGCGATGGCTTGCTGCCAATCGGCCTCGCTGGTCACGTCCAGACGAACAAACAGGGCCTGGCCGCCGGCCTCGTTGATCTGCTCCACCACCCGCCAGCCTTCGTCCTCAAGCAGGTCCCCGATGGCTACCTTGGCCCCCTCTTTGGCAAACATGCGGGCTTCGGCGGCTCCCATGCCTCTGGCTCCCCCGCTGATGAACGCTACCTTTCCTTCAAGCCTCATGCTGAGCCTCCCTATACCGGCTACATCCGGCCGGTTCCGCGGTGAGTAGCGCCGCAGGGCCGCGGGCGCCGGGCAAGACACGGCCCTTAGGAGGCTCAGGCGTGCCTCCGGAGTCACCGAACAGATCCGGAAGGGCTAGTGCCGCGTCTGCTGATCCATGGGGGCGAAGGATGCCGGGCTCACCGCCAGGAGCCCGGCATCCACCGGCATCACGATCCCGGTGATCCATCGCGCCTCGTCGCTGGCCAGGAACAGGGCCGCGTACCCCACGTCCCAGCCGGTTCCCTCGGTGGCCAGAGGCGCGGCGTTCTTGCGGTGCTCCCGCAGGTCCGCCGTCATCCGGGGGGCCGTCATCGGCGTGTAGAGCAGACCGGGGGCGATGCAGTTGACCCGGATGTTGTCCTTGGCGTGGTCCGCGGCCATGGAGAAGGTCAGCCCGATGACCCCGGCTTTGGAAACGCTATATGGGGTGCTGCTGTGGGCCCGCAGCCCGGCGATGGAGGATATGTTGATGATGGCGCCTCCTCCTCCGCTCTCGATCATGCGGGGGATGGCCGCCTTGCTGGCTTGCACCATGGTCTTGATGTTGACCGTCAATATACGGTCCCAGGCCTCCTCGCTGACATCCAGCACCGTTCCCCGTTGGGATATGCCCACGTTGTTGTCCAGGATGTCCAGACGCCCGTACCGCTCCATAGCCGTCTCCACCATGCGGCGGCAATCCGCGGCGTTGGTGACATCGGCCTGAAACAGGGAGGCCACACCCTCCTCCTCCTGTATCATCGCCATGGTTTCCTCGGCCCTCTCCTTCACCATGTCCACCAGCAACACCTTGGCCCCTTCGCGGGCGAACAGCACCGCGGTGGCCTTGCCGTTGCCGATGCCTTCGCCGCTGGACCCTGCGCCGGTGACGATGGCAACCTTTCCTTCCAACCTGGGACGTCGTTCTGGCATCGGACCGCTCCTCGCCTGTTTGTACGACTCGTCTTTCTTTTGATTGGTAGGCCGTATGGGTACCATCTACGAAACCGGTGCGGTTGTCAAGAGAATCGGCCGGACCCAGACCCTATCTACCCGATCGGCCGGGCGAGGAAGCCGGCCGGGGAAGGGCCGCGCCGACGCGGCCCTTCTCTTCCTCCTGCCGGAGCCACAAACCCACCATGATCCCCGCCGCGATCAGGAACATCATATCCCCGGGTATCCACAGGATGGTCCCGCCTATCGCCTGGTCGGCCATCAACGATATTCCCCACAACCTCTCCACATCCCCGTAGGCGGTGTAGAGCACACTGGGAGAAAAGGTCACAATCGCGCCCAGCAGCGTGTTGGGGAAGATCTGAAAGCCGAGATAGAGGGCCCGGGCCACGTAGGGCATCCGGGTGCGGTGGGGTTTCAGGTCGATGATCACCCACCAGAACAGGATGCCGGTGAACAGCATGGTCAGGTGCATTAGGTAGTGGACACCGTCATTCCTCAAGGAGAGATTGTGGGGACCCTGCCCTTGCCAGAAAAACAGGGTGCCCAAGAAAAGCAGCGTGGCCACCATGGGATGGGTTAGAAAGGCGTAGAGGCGTCGCAGGACCGGGTCCCTAACCAGAGGCCGGACCATCTGCTGCCGCGCGGCTGCCGGCAGTCCTCTCAACAGGGGCGTGAGGGGCGCGCCCAGCAGGATGAGGGGCGGTCCCGCCATCCGGAGCAGCAGGTGCTGTACCTGATGCGCCAGGAATAGGTGGTCGGAAAGGGGGTCCAGGGGCGATTGGAGAGCCAGAAAAATGGCGCCGAGCCCGGCGAAGAATGAGACCCGCTGCCACGCGTTGACGGGATGGCTCGGGTTCTTCCATCGCCGCAGACCGGCCGCGTACAGGGCCCCGGCCAGAAGGATGACCAGGGGGACGGCCGGATCCCGGTTCCAGGCCGACGCCACAGTCTGCCCGGAGTCAACGCCGCCATGGGCCTGAGCCGGGGACACGACCAGAAACCAGGGCAGCGCCACGGCCAGCGCGCCCAGGCTGAACAGCCAGAACCTGAAGCTCATGTCCGACACCGCCCGTCTCTTGCGTATGGTCCGGAGGCGTCCGGGCCGGAGCGGCTGGCAGCGCATGCAAACAAACCGGGACCGTCTCGCGGTTTTTCGGCCCATCCACTGGGCGGTCACTCCACAATGGGGCGGGAGACGATCCACAGGCTGACCACGGTATATAGTACCATCAGCCCCAGCATGGGAAGCTGGCTCTTGATAACCAGGCTTCTGTTGCTGAAGAGCTGCATGGCCTGGACGTGGGCCAGGTACACGGCGATCACGTGACCGGCCACGATCACCGCCACCGAGAAGAACCAGACGAACCGGGCGTTGATGACGCCGATGTTTATCACGTAATCGGCGGTGCCGAAGAGGTCCCACCCCGCGCCGAAGGGGTCGGACGCCAGGGGAATGATCAGCTGTCCCTGGATCAGCAGAAAGCTGAGGAAGTGGGCTAAGTTGTACGCCAGGGCGATGGGTATCAGGGAGAACACGAACGCCTTGGCCAAAGCGGCGACCCCGGTCCGCCTCCCCACCATCCGGTACATCAGGTAGGCGAAGCTCAGGTAGAAAACCCCGAAGGTCGCGGGCACTCCAAGGAGGCCGAGGGTGTTGGCGATAGTGAGCCCGTTGAGGGCCTCGTACGTCAGGTTCGGAAACAGGTTGATGAAGTAGTTCTGGACTTCCAGCCACTCCGGCGTGGCCCCGAAGCCGTCGAAAGTTACGGTGGCAAGTATCAGCAGCACCATGGCCATGACGTCGCCGGTCACCCGGCCCGGATTGTTCAAACCCACGGCCAAGGGACGCAGGTTAAGCTCCCGGTTCTCCGCGTATTCCCAGCACTCGTAGCAGTCCACGCACCGGCCGCCGTCGCCTTCACAGGAAGCCTCGCAATCACGGCACACCTCCGGCTCGGTCACCCGGACTTCGGAGATGGAAAAGCGGGACAGAAAGCCAAACACCACGGAGAAGGCTTCCCCGTGACGCAACCATTGATGCTTGCCGAAGACGTACATGCCTCCAAGGGATATGGCGCTGTAGGAGATGGCCATCGCCGCCAGCCGCCGGGGGTCGGCGCTTTCGCCAAAGGCATTCTCGGCCCAGGCGAAGGCGAAGAACAGGGCAACCGCCGGCCAGACGCCCAGATTTGGCGGGTACTCCCAGTTCAGGCCCATGCTCCGGCCGGGCCGTACCCGCTCGTTAAAGGCTTCCGCCCAGCCGTATAGGATCTTCCAGGGGTTGATCAAGGCCCACAGGTTGCCGAGCAGGGCCACGAAGAACCCTACTCCCACCCACCAGATAACCCAGATGAAGGTGGGGGCAAAATTGTCCACCGGGCGAGTTTCACCGAACAGGCCGGTGGCCACCACCAGGCCCAGGAGGAAGACGGACATGAGCTTCACCGGCAACAGCGCCGGCCGGCTCAGCGCCGCCCGTACCCAGGAGTAGCGGAGCAAGTTGAGGCGGGGATAGTCGAAGCGCCGGGCTTCACCCCCGGCCACGGACCCGATGAGGACAAAGGACAGGATGACGGCGGTGGCGCCCCCTGCCATAAAGTAGCTGAGGGGCACGGGGAGGTCGTAGCGCTCGCCGAAGCCGTGGGCGTATACGGGCTGGATGAGCAGGCCGGCCCCCACGGCCACGAGGAGCAGCGCTAACTTGAGGTGGTTCATCGCGGCAGGACCTCCAGATAACCGGCTAACGGCTCCTGTTCCCCGGCGGGGCTGTCCGGCTCCTCAAGCCCTACGAACGCACCGGCATGGCGGCCGCTCACCACGGTCTGAGCCACGGAGCCGTTGTTGGTCCGGGTTACGGCCGTGCCTGGCTTCACCACAATGTTGGCGGGCGCGGCCGCCGCTTCGTAAGTGAACGCGTCGCCGGGCCCCAGTAGCTCCGACTTGAAAATCCCGCCGTGGGCGCTACCGCCAGCGTGGAAAGTAACCTGAAACCTGCCGGTGGCGTCGGCCACGAAGAATAGGTCAACCGCCTCACCGGCCGCGACTTCCTTTACGGTGTCGTAGCCGTGGAGGTGGAGTTGACCCGGCTCTGCGGCCTCGATTTTCAAGGTGGCCATGTCGCCCTGTTTGACCCGGATGGTCCCGGGGCTTAGCTTTCCCTGCTCCAGTCTCACCGGAATCTCCAGCTCTTTGGGTCCTCCGCTGCCGCAAACAACTTTTGAGACAAGGTTGAAATCTTGATAGGTAGTTCCTTAACAGGGACGAATGCAGTCTGGTCTGCGTTCGTCTCACCCACGATGGAGGCCCCACGGAGAGACCGCGGTTTGCCGGGCAACACGCAAAGGAAACCTGCGGTTGCAGACGATGGAACAGCCGAGGTCGAGGGGGAAGTGGAGCTAGGCTCGGGGGGGTCTTCACAGGGGTTCAATGAACGCCACCAGGAGGCGGTTCTCGCCACTGGTCAGACCGGACCGGAACAGGTCTCTGGGCGATTGAGGAAAAACGATTGAAGCAGGCGCCACGGTCAACATGCCGGATGTCGCACTCTGCCCCGCCTCTTTGGGAGGGCTTCCGTTCTCCGGGCGAGTAACGCCAGAGTGGAGCCATGGCTATATTCTACACGGGCCGGGCGGAAACCAACAGACCCAACGGCAGGGGGCCAAGGGGCCGGCCGCTTCAGGATGGCCTCGTCACGCTCCAACGTTGCCCTGCCGGCTCCTGCCGGCCGCCCAGCGCCAGACAACCACACCGGTGGCCGATATGATGGCGGCCGGCACTGCCAGGAGAATCCAGTTGATACCGCCCGTTTTGTGCACGTTGAGGGGGAAATCTAGGGCCGCGTTTCCCAGGGAGCTTCCCACCTTGAGGGTGACCAACCACTCCCCGCTCTCCTCGATGGGGAGGGTCGCACCATACCAGAGGGTCAGGGAACCGAGGTCCGCGAGCACTGGAGCAACGCCCCGGGAGCCACCGGCCGGGCCTCGGGCCGACACTTCAACCCTGGCATCGCTCACAAGCTCAGCGCTATCCAATGGCAACACCAATATCATCACGTGTACGTTGCCGGCCATAGAGGTCGCCGCGACCGTGAGGCCATAAGGTCCAACGGGCCCGGCGAACACCTCCTGGTGGGGCCCGTTGGCGCTGACACGGCCAACGGGCAGGAGCGTCATGCCGGCGATCACCAGCGCCAGGGCCATGGTCCCTGCGAGTCTCAGCTATGGGCATGCTGGCGGCAGTATGATTCCTCCTTTCTTGCCAGTATGTCGAGAGGACTGGGGGGCAGAGCGTCAAAGTTCACCCAAAGGTAATATCTGTGGCCCGTAGCGTTCACTTCTTGACGAACTCCTCGACCAGTTGCTCCAGGCTCTCCTCGTCGATTACTCCTGTCCGCCTGGTGCGAATGGTGCCGTCCGGTTTGATGAAAACGCTGGTGGGTAGTCCCACCACACTGTAGTCCGCTCCTACTTGCGCCGACCCCGCGTGCCCCACGGGATAAGTCACTCCCACCTCCTTGAGAAACTCGACAGTTTCCTGGTTGCTCGTGGGTCCCGCTACTCCCATGTCTACTCCGATAACCATTAACCCATCGTCATTGAAGTGTTCGTACACGCTTTCCAGGGCAGGCATCTCCGCCCGGCATGGAGCACACCAAGTAGCCCAGAAGTTCACCACCACCGGCCTGCCCCGATAGTCGGAGAGGCGCAGCGTAGAGGCTCCGCCGATGCGCTGGCCCTCGTAAAGAGCCAGTTGGAAATCGGGCGCCATAGGTTCGATGCGCTCGCCCTGTAACACACAGGCGGACAAGGCAGGGGTGAGTAGTCCCAACACCGCGGCTGCGGCCAGCAGCGCCAGGGCCCGCAATGCCCAATGGCTACTCATGCACGTCATCGGAGCGTGGTCCCTGGGGGGGGCAGGCCTAAACGATAGGCTGCCACCGTCATTCCAGGGACCGGAGGTAATTGATCAGATGCCATATCTCCTCCTCGGTAAGGGTGTCACCCAGCGGCGGCATGCTCGATCCAGGGATACCCAGCTGGGTGAACCGGAACAGCACGTTGTCCGGGTGCTGGGGGACGTGCACAATCAGGTCGGCTGGGGGAGGGTCCACACTGGAGGCCAGGGGCCCGTCTCCCCGGCCGGAGACGCCGTGGCAGACCTCGCAGAACTGGAGGTACAAACCCTGGCCTATGTTCAGTGACCCAGTGTCCGCCGGGTACGGATTGTCCAAGACTAGCCCCTCCTGAGCCACTAGACCGCTTGCGTTGATCGCCAGGAAAAGCCCCAGCAACGCCGTGGCGCTCCCAATGGCCAGACTGCACGCCCCCCAGCGGGTCGACCAGCCACCGAGCAGTATCCCGGAGACCTGCAACAGAATGCCCAACAGGCCCACCTCCACCCACCAGAGAATCCGCAGGTTGGACCGGCCATCCACCTGGAAGACCGTGTGGCCTTTCGGGTGGATGGTACAGATGTAGTCGAAGGTCCCGGCCTCGCGGAACCATTGGGAAACGCTCCCGCCGGGGCGCACGTATAAGCCCCCCACGCGGTGCGGAGCGATGTCGTCGTTCCGGAGGATAAAAACATCCCCCGCCATCAAGCGAATCTCCGAGGGAATGCTGCCGTCCTCCAGCCCGGCTTCCAAACGGGACGCCGTCCCTTTGGGGATGGTCACCACGACCTCCTGGGGTGCCACTAGGGCCCGCGTCCATACCAGCCAGACCACAGCCACGAGGGCGAGGACCCCAATGCCGACAGCCCACAACCACAGGAGCCTCCGGCGTTCCATAGACGGTCCCTCTATGGTTGACGGACCTCGACCGCCACCGTAATCTCAGGGCTTTTCTCGAAGCGGAGTATCAGGGTCACGGTGTCGCCTGGGTTGAGGTCCTGCTTCAGGTCCACCAACATGACGTGAAGGCCACCCGGCTTGAGTGCTGTGCGACCTCCGGCCTGGACCTCGATGCGAGGGACGGGGACCATGCGCATAACGTCGCCCTCCATCTGGGTCTCGTGGAGTCCGGCGGTCATCGCCACGTCACTGCGTGCCCCCACCAGGGCGTCCGGCGCGTTCCCCTCATTGACCAGGGTGAAGTAGACGGCTCCGGTGCCACCGTCCATGCCCTCCATGGCTTTCTTATCGTCCAGGCCGTTCATATCCTTCATACCCTCCATGCCCGTCATGGCTGCGGGGCGGGCCCAGACGTCCTGGACGCTCAGATTGGGTGCAGGCAAAGGTGTGGGTGTGGGTGTGGGTGTGGGTGTGGCCGTCGGCGCTGCGGCCCCGCAAGCGGCCAGGCCGGCCAGCAGCAGAGCAACGAGGGCCAGGGGCCCCACGATTTTCAATGTCCGAAACATGGGTTAAGTCTCTTAGCGTTGTAGAATTTTGACGAAATCGCCCGCGATATCCTCAGGTGGCGTCCCGAAGGGAAAGAGAAGGCGCAGGCGTCTTTCCTGGTCAACAAGGTACATGTAGGCAGAGTGGGCCATCAGGTATCCTGTCGCGCTTCCCCCTACCTCCTCCCGTAGCACAGTTACTCCAAAGTCCTTCCAGATGCGTTGCAGCACGGTTCGCTCACCGGTCAGGCCTACGAAGGCTGGGTCGAACAAGGCCAGCCGTCGCCCCAGAACCTCCGGCGTGTCCCGCTCCGGGTCCACTGTGACCATGAGGAACGTAACGTCGTCGGCCCGAACCCCCAGCGTGCGCTTCAGCCGGACCATGTCGGCCAGGGTCGTTGGGCACACGTCGGGGCAATAGGTGTAGCCAAAGAAGATCAGCGCCAAGGGATTCAGGTGGTCACTGAGACGGAAGTCCTGGCCATGCTGGTCTATCAGCACGAAATCCTCCATCACTTGTGGCGGATCTAGGACCGTGCCTGCGTAGGGATGGCCCGAGGGCTTGGAGGCCGAGGTACACGCCCCCGCCAGTATTGACATGAGTATGGCCCCAGCGGTCAGCAGCATAGCGAGGTTTCGTGTCTCCATGGAGTGCCTCCTTTACGCGGGAGCCCTCTCCAGCGCGTAATTCGCTCCTCGATTCACTCGTTGCCTCCCTGCCAGGCGCTGCTGGCACACAAAGAGGACGATGAGCCCACCCTGTGAAGTTCTGGCTGGAGGGTCAGCGGGGTAGCCGATGCCGGGAAAGCAAAAGGAGGCTACAGTCGAGGAGGTCTCTTTAGAGGCTCGACAAACTCTTCTTGGAAGGGGTTCTCGGTACCGGTCGCCATTGACCGGTACCGGTCGGCTGGCGGTTTGAGAAAGACCACCAATACGGGTTTCGCAGCCAAAGCAGGGGTCGCGACGGTTTGACCCGTCCCTTTATAGGGCGCCAGGTATACAATATCGCCGGGCCTGGCGTAGACTGCGGACAAGCCGCCGGAAACGGCCGGAGCAGGTTCGTGGACATGGCTGTGACCGTGCACGGCTTCAACCGGGTGGGCATGGTCCAGCCCGGCCTGGCCAAGATAGATGTGGATATGCTGCGGGATTCTTTCGGCGAAGTGGTGGTCCAGCAGTGGCCCGAAGGTTGGCAAGAACAGGACATAGAGGGAGACGATTACGGGAATCAGAAGCATGGCCGGTGCCCGGTGGCCTTCGCCACCGTCACGTTGACGGGGTTTTCGTTCTCCGGGTGGGTGAAGCCAGCGCGGGGCCATTCCCCCATTCTACACTGGCCCTGGGAAAACCAACAGACCCGAAGGCATGGGAGCTGGGTGAGGGACCGTGCCGAGGTTCACTTTACTCACGGCTGCCGGCATCACCCGGACAATCAAAGCCCGTGCCAGAAAAAGAACCTGGTGGGCACTTCCTCGTGGGAGAATCGGTCCTCGGGCACGATGGACGGCTGCTTGTTTCACCGCGTCCCGCGCGAGGCCCTAGCCGCGTTACGCAACTTCCGTCGCACCGGAGCGAACGGTGGGGTCAGGCCTGCCGCCACCGCCAAAAAGAGGACCGCGGTCGCCACCCCCGCCGGCAAATACCAACCGGCCCCTCCCTCAGTCTCCTGAGTTCCTCCGGCTTCCGGTCCGTCAACGGTCTCGGGCCCGCCCCTGGTCCCGGTCCCTTCGGTCTGGAAAGGCTGTTCCTTCACAATCCGGTTCTGGGCCCCCTAGTACACCTCCGCAACCAACGTGTGGTCACCGGGCGGCAAGGGACGCTGGAAGTCAAACCGCATGTCCCCCGGTTTGCCGGGCAACAGCACGGAAGGCCCGGAGTTGAACGTGGTGCCCGACACCGTTCCGTCCGCCCGGTGCACGTAAACCTGGACGCGGGGTCGCAGCGCTAGGTCTCCCTCGTTCACCAGGGTGACGACAATCTCCATGGGGAGGCCGGGCCTCTCGATAGCCTGTAGGTCCGTCACCTTCGGGGCAGGGGTCACGGTGAACTCGGAACCGGCCGAAAGAAGGGCGGTCACCCCATAGGAAAAAGTAGCGGTTGCGGTGTACGAACCTCCCGGCGTCAATGGCACCGCCGGGCCGGCCGTCATCTCGTAGCTCTCCCCGGGAAAGACCTCGGAGCTTTCGACGAAGGCCGGTTTCGCGGGCAATAGCCCGTCGCCCTCCTCGATTTCAACAGACCCGTCGGCGACGACATGGACGTTGCCGGAATTGACCAGTTGGGCGCGAAAGCTTACCCGCCCATCGGGCTCCAAGACAGGCGCGAACCGCTCCACGGCGGCCTCGCGGAGCAAGGGGCCCCGGCCGTCAACGTTGATGAGGAAAGGGACCGCCGTGCGAGCGGTGGTGGTCTCAACGTCCTGCAAGGGGTCAATGGACACTGCGTCGAAGGCCACGGCCGCATACCACCCGCCGGAGGCCAGTTCCCCTTCCGGGACCTGGATGGCAACGGTGACAGTTTGTTCGCCATAACCAGCCACCAAGACGCTGCCGGGCTCGACTGTCAACCAGTCCACGGCTGACGGGCTGCCTGCCCCTCCCCGGAGTTGCTCAATAGACGCGGAAATCCGGATGGGGTAGCGCACCTGGTTGAACACCGAAAGCTCCCAGCTGGACACGCCACCCGGTGCGAGGATCACTTCCACCGGTGAAGGAGCGGCGCTGATGCCCAAGTCGTCGGCATACGCCAGTCCCGGCAGGGGAGCCGCGAACGCCAGACCGCAGAAAAAACCCAGTGCCAGCAGGGCTCAGAGCCCCGGCACTGGGAACGGTTGTCGGCGCAGGCCGAAGCCTCAGCTCATTTTCTTCTCCCCTTGCGCTTCCTCCGGCCCCTTCGGGCAGCGAAAACCAGTGAAACGATGAGCCCTCCAAACAGGACCGCGAAGACAATCTCGTCTCCGAAGCCCGAAGACCCCCCAGGGCCATGCAGCAGAGTGGCGGGCACGACGCTCAAGAGGCTATTGTGCTCGTGGCGCACGGTAGCGCTACCTGGTAGGAGGTCACCGGTCTCTGGCGTAGAGCGTGGCCCATGTTGCTGCTCACGGGGTCCCACGAATCGCCGGAAGGCGGTCCGCGGCTTCTTTACCTGCCCAACGCCACAGGACGCCGCCGCCTTATCCCCATGGTGAGGGGGGCGGGAGCGGCGACACTATCACCCGGCAGATTGTCTACATTATACTCGCAATACTCGCAGACCGCGGCAGCGTCCGGGCCTGCCGGGAACGGGATTCCGTTTTCTCGCGGGGTCTGCAATCCGATCCGTGCCCTGGGCAGCGTCCGTGCTGGTAATCGCCGCTCCCGCTCCCGTTGACTGAGGACCAGACCAGCCTGGGTGGCCGGCAGGACATTGCCTTGAACCTGCCCGGAGATTTCTTGACTCTAAACTGAGGGCAGCTTACACTGATGCCAGAAAGTAGCCACTATCGGATGAACCATTAGTATGAATGGCCCTCCATATCTCGGTGAAGACGTAGCGTTATTCATCGATTGGGAAAACTTCAAGATCAGCCTGGCCACCGGCCGCCGCTACCCCAACGTTTCCGCATTGAAGGAGGAGGTCTCCAACCTCGGGCGCGTCGTGGTGGCCAAAGCGTATGCCGATTGGGTAACTCGGGCCCCCGAACTCAGGGGGGCCAGCCAGTTCATAAATGACCCGCCGGCCCTTTACGCGGCAGGAATTGAGCCGGTCTACGTCCCAACCCGGCTGGCCTACGGCAGCACAGCGTCGTCAACACCCGGCCGCACCTTCCGGGTGAAAAACAGCGTCGACGTGAAGATGACCGCCGACTGCATTGAGTGCGCCCACTCCTATCCCAACATCGGTACCTACGTGCTGGTATCGGGCGACTCCGACTTTATCCACGTGGTCAACACCCTACGCACTATGGGCAAGCGGGTGGTCATAATCGGGGTTTCCTGGGCCACCTCCCGCCGGCTGGCCGACAATGTAGATGGTCTGATTCTCTACGATGTGGACGTGGACCCGGTCACTCCTGCCGAGCCGGTCCCCATCAAACCCATCCCCGTGGGCAACGGACGGGCCCCATCCCGCGAAAACGCCAGCCAGCCGGAGTTGGATGATGTTGTCCGGGAAATCGAGGAGATTGTCCGAAGCGAGCGGCGGGCCGGTGGCACGCCACTGTTGACCTCCATCAAACAACGGTTGATGCGCCGCTTCCCAGGCTTCGATGAAAAGAAGCTGGGGTTCTCCGGGTTCAAGAAGCTGATGGCGCGGGTGGCTCAAGATGGGAACGTCAAGCTCACGACTGCCGGGCTGGTGGACTGGGCGACCATGGCCGACGAGCCAGTCCCACCTGACGGGACACTCGAGGAGCCCGAGATAGAAGTAGCCGCTCCAACGAAACGCCGTGGGCGCTGGGGTAGGTTCTCCCGGAAACCCAAGCCTGCCGAAGTGCCGGACCCCGCCGTCGACGAAGCAGAGGAGGAGCCCGGGACGGATGAGATGCCCGAGCCCGAGGTGGCTCCGGCATTCATCGCCGAGGCGGTCCAGGTCCAAGAGTCTCCTGCCACCGCGTCCTCAGACCCCGCATCTGCGCTGGCCGACTCCATCCGGGACCTGCAGTTGCCGGAAGGGCCTGACGACGGGCTGGACGCCGAACGGATTGCCGACTTGATTGTGATGGCCGACACGCTGGAACACCGGGAAGGCCTCAGCCACGTTGCGTTCAATTACCTGGCGGGGGAGGCCTGCCAGGCGCTGGAGCAAGGGCTGGAGGCGGAACACGAGGAGATCACCCAGCGCTGGGCTCAGGTCTATTCCCGTACTTACGTGAGCAAGATGCTTCGCGAGCTGAGCAACGGCAGCATGTTCCGACGGGGTTGGCACTCCTGGCGGGACGAGGCTTCCGGCCACCATCGGCGGCGGCGCACCTTCAACCTGGACCGAGGCAATCTCGCGGTGCAACAGGTTCTGAAAGTCCGCTGGCAGCCAGCGGACGATGAGCCGCCAAGTGAATCGTTGGCTGTAGACCCGGAGCCGGTAACCCCAGCGCTCGACACCGATTACCCGGAAAGGTCGCTTCATGGTCCGGGCCCGGAAGTGGGGCCGCTGGCTGAAGACGACGCCGACAAGGCAGGCGGGTCTTTCCTCTCGCGGCTGTTCCGCCCCCGGTGCTGACCGGGGACCGCCCAAGGACGGCTTCCACCACCCCCCCCCCCCCCACCGAGCCGGGGCCCGGCCTAACTCCCCCTCACCCTCTCCAGCCCGTACTTCCAGGCGCCGGTGATTTCCTCAAGGGGCAGGTCCACCCGCCGGCCCCAGCGCAGGCGATTGCCACCGGTGACACCCAACCGCTGGATGGGCACGGCAAGCTCCGTGGCCAGATCCTCCATGCGAGAGGATTGTCCCGGGGCCAAAGACACGACGATGCGGGACTGGCTCTCCCCGAATAGCGACGCGTCCCACCGATGGGGAAGGCCGGCCTCGCCGCGAAACCCTACACCGCCCTGGATGCAGCTCTCGGCCAGCGCCACGGCCAGCCCGCCCTCTGAGCAGTCGTGTGCCGAGGCGATGCTTCGAGCCCGGATGCCCAGGCGGCATAGCTCCTGTACCCGTTTCTCCAATTCCAGGTCGATACTGGGCCGGCCCTCCACCCGGCCGTGGACCACCTGCAGGTATTCACTGCCGGCCAGAGCGGAGGCCCCAGTTCGCCAGCCGCCGCTCCCCATCATGACCACCAAGAGACCTTCCTCCGGGAACGACGACCGGCAGTGCCGGGTCACGTCCTCCAGCAGCCCCAGCCCGCCCAGGACCGGCGTGGGGTATATGGCCTGACCCCGGGACTCGTTGTACAGGCTGACGTTGCCGCTCACCACGGGCACGCCCAAGGCCTGGCAGGCCCGGGCCATGCCTCGGATGCACCATTCCAACTGGTAGTAGACCTCCGGTTTCTCCGGGTCGCCGAAGTTGAGACAGTCGGTGACGGCCAGAGGCTCGGCCCCGGAGCAGGACAGGTTGCGGCAGACCTCGGCGACCGCTATCTGGCCGCCCCGGAACGGGTCCAGGTAGCAGTAGCGGCCGTTGCCGTCGATGCTCAGAGCTATGGCCTTGCTGGTGCCCTTGACCCGCAACACCGCGGCGTCACTTCCCGGCCCCACCACCGTGTTCGTCTGCACCTGGTGGTCGTACTGACGGTAGACACGCTCCTTGCTGGCGATGTTCGGCGATGCCAGCAGCGTCAGCAGCGCATCTCCGGGCCCCGCAGACGGCAGGGGAACGCTGGACAGGGTCAGCCGCTGGCGTTGGAGCTGCTCTGGCGAAGGGCTCCCCTTCAGGCGGTAGCGAGGGGCGCTCACCAGGTGCTTGATGGGCAACCGGGCAACCGGCCGGGGCCCGTTGAATATCCGGGCTTCCGGCTGCCCAATGACCTCGCCGATGGCCTGGCAGGGGACATCCCACTTCTGGAACACCTTTTTGACTCGGTCAACCCCACCTGGGGGGACAATCAGGAGCATCCTCTCCTGGGATTCGGAGAGCATTACCTCATAATTTCCCATGTCCTCTTCCCGCCGGTGGACCTGGGAGATATCCAGCCGCAGACCTCGCCCGGCCCGGGCCGCGGACTCGATGGCCGCGCTGGTCAGCCCGGCGGCGCCCAAGTCCTGTATCGCCCAGACGATGCCGGTGGCCAGGGCCTCCAGGCAGGCTTCGATGAGGACCTTTCCCAGAAAGGGGTTGCCCACTTGAACGGTGGGACGCCTTTCCTGTTCCTTCTCAAAGGTGCGGGAGGCCAACCCCGACGCGCCGTGGATCCCGTCCCGGCCGGTTCCAGCTCCCACCAGCAAGAAGACGTTACCCGCCTTTCCCGCCGCCGCGGTGGCCAGCCGGTCTTTGCGGACCAGGCCGGCGCACATGGCGTTGACCAGGGGGTTTTGGGCATAGGAGGCGTCGAAGCATATCTCGCCGGCCACGTCGGGGACGCCGATGCAATTGCCGTACCAGGAGATGCCGCTGACCACTCCGTCGAACAATCGCCGGCTCTGGGGTTCTTCGGGAGGACCAAACCGCAACGAGTTCAGCAGCGCGATGGGCCGCGCCCCCATGGCTAGGATGTCCCGTACAATGCCGCCCACGCCGGTGGCGGCGCCTTGGTGTGGCTCCACCGCCGAAGGGTGGTTGTGGGACTCGACCTTGAAGACCACTGCCAGGCCGTCGCCGATGTCCACTGCCCCGGCGTTTTCTTCCCCGGACCGGGACAGGACCCGCGATGAGCGGCTGGGCAGGAACCGGAGCAGCGGCCGGGAGTGCTTATAACCGCAATGCTCGCTCCAGAGAGCGCCGAACATGCCCAACTCCACCGGGTTGGGCTCCCGCTTCAGCCGGTCCAGTATCTGGTCGTACTCGGCTTGGCTGAGGGCGATTTCGTCCAGGGTTTCTTTGCTCACCGGCATGGGTTGACACCCCCGCTGGTTACGCTGAAGTAGGTGGCCGCCGGCCCAAAAAACCCTCGGATATGCTCCGGTTCGGTCGTGGTTATCAGCGTTTGCTCGTATTGGGTTGCTTTCTCCAAGACCCGTTTCCCCCTCTGGGCGTCCAACTCCGAGAGAACGTCGTCCAGCAATATGATGGGTCCCTCCCCTCGCACCGAGGCCAGATAGGCTGCCTCCGCCAGCCGCAAGGTCAGGGCCAGGGTGCGGGCCTGCCCGCGAGATGCAAAGGCGCCCATGTTCACCTCGTTTATCCGAAGATAGAAGTCATCCCGGTGGGGCCCCACCGCCGTGCTGGCCGTGGCCCGCTCCCGCTGTCCCGCGACCGCCAGCGACTCGCGGAACCGGTCCTCCGTGGCCGGGAGCCCGTCGCCCACGGGAACGCTGGGCCGGTACTCCACCCGCAAATCTTCCTCCGGGCCGCTCAACTGCCGGTGATGCTCGTCGCAGGAGGGAGCAAGCGCCTCCATCACTTCCCAGCGCCGCCAGGTAATCCAGGTCCCCTCCCTCACCAGCTCTTCGTCCCAGAAGGCCAGCTCGCCGGCCTGGGCCCGGCCCTCCCGGAGCATCCGCAGCAATTGGTTGCGCTGTTGCACCACCCGCTGGTAGCGCTGTAGCCCCTTCAAGTAGAGGGGGTCGGCCTGGGAGATCAGGATGTCCAGGAAGCGGCGCCGGTCGGCGGGAGGCCCCTGGACCAGCCGGATGTCGTCGGCGCTGAACAGGACGGCCGTGACCAGGCCCACCAACCCCGACCCGGTGTGGCGCACCCGGTTGACCCGTATCTGCTTGCGCACGGATAGCCCCCGGCGGCCGGCGCCCTGCCCTTGGGAATCCGCCGCCCCGGAGCCGGGCAAGCATTGATACCCGACATAGATTTGAAGCCGCTCACCGCGTTTCTCAATGGTGCCACCCACCAGGGCCTGGCCGCCTTCCGCGGCTGCCGGAAAGGTGACAAGTTCCCGTTCGTTTTCAGCGCGAAAGGACCGGGCGATGGCCAGCAGGTAGACGGCCTCGAGCAGGGTGGTCTTGCCCTGGGCGTTTGGCCCGAAGAACACCACCACGCCGGAAGGAAGCTCAAGGTCCAACTCCACCAGGCTGCGGAAGTTGGTCAGGTTAAGGTGGGAGAGGTACGCCAACCGGTCCAAGCCCTCCCGGCACGCCGTTAATCGCGGCCTCTATTGTACCAGCCGCGGGGGAGGCGGAAGGCACTGGAACAGTGGCCCCCGGTAAGACCTTGGGCAGCACGCCGGTCCGCGGGCTGATTGACCCAGAAGCCCCAGGTGTAGTTTGCTCTCTACTCCTGGGATTGGAGGGTTTGGATCTCCTCTTCCAGGGCCTGGGCGCTGGAGACATCTCCGGCGGAGAGACGAAAACAGCGGTCCAGGTAGAGCTGGGCCAGCCTCGAGCCTTTCCTCGATGTGTCTCTCGCCACGGCCAACAGGGTGGAAACCCGGAACTCTTCCGGCAAGTGCCGGGCCAGGGTGCTGATTTCCGCGGCAGCCTCTTCGGCCTCCCGGGAGTCCTGTCCCTCCACGGCAAAGCGCAGCCTGCCCAGTAACCGGGACAGTTCGCCGAGCTTGTCACCCTCGCTCATCAAACCGAAAAGAACCTCGTTGACCTGATAGGAGCGGTCGTCCAGGGGCTCCTGGCCGGTGGGTTCCGTGTCCCCCGTGGGCCCCAGCGCCGGGGCCTCACCTTCCCCCACATAGCTGGCGTACATCTGCGAGTACTCCTGCACCGCCTCGGTGACCGCCTCCATCATCCGCGGCAGATCGAAGGAGAACATGCTGGACCCGTAGACCAGGTCATCGTCTCGCAGGCGGCTCAACCGTTCCAACTCCTGATAGCCATCGACCGGCTCGGGAACAGGGGGCATGGCGAAGGCGGAAAAGTCGCTCAGGGGCAGGTTGCCCAGGTGAGAGGACAGAAAAGGCGGGACGTACTTGGTGAGGTCCGCCTTGACCGGCAAGGTGACGACGTAGGTGGCGTACACCTTATCCGGCTCGGTGTCTACCCGGAAGTAGAGCATCGCGTGGCCTTTGGGGCGTTGGGGGTCTCCTCTCTCGAAGGTAATGTCCATCTGCCGCTTTCCCACCGGGCTGGATACACCACGCTAACATTATAGGACATCATCGGTGGGTAAGCCATAGCGTTACCTATGCCCTCGGTCTATGTGTAACCTATGTGCCCGGTTGCACAGGGTGAGGGGATGTCCAGAGCCGCTTCCGCCGGGGAGGGCAGGCGTCGGTGATCTGCCGGACGAGCACCGTTGTTTGATGGGGGGGCCATATTGCTTGTATACTGTGGGGCGGGCCGGCCCGGCCCGCGCCTGCCCACCGAAAAGCTGACCGTCAAGAGATACGCTCCCTGCTTCGATGGCGCAAACCTTCCCCTTGAATGGGTCTTAAGAAATGCGGCTGGCCGCCGGGCGGCCAATACACGCTGTAACTGGGAGGAGTCGTGGAGTTCAAGATCGCCGTTCTGGCCGGTGACGGCATTGGGCCCGAGGTAACGGCGGAGGGCGTCAAGGTGCTGGAAGCGATGGGGCGGGCTTTCGGCCACCGGGTGGAGTTGGAGCACGGTGACGTGGGGGGTGTCTCCATCGACAAGCACGGCACCTCGCTGTTGCCGGAGGTGCGCCGCCTGGCGGAGTCGGCCGGCGCGGTCCTTTTCGGATCGGTCGGCGGCCCCAAGTGGGACGACCCCTCGGCCACCGTGCGCCCGGAGGATGGGTTACTCCAATTGCGCGCGCAACTGGGCGTATTCGCCAATATCCGCCCGGTGAGAGCCTACCCCTGGCTGGCCGGCTCCAGCGTGTTCAAGCCCGAGGTCCTGGAGGGCGTCGACATGGTGGTGGTGCGGGAGCTGACCGGAGGCCTCTACTACGGCTTGCCCAAGGGCCGCCACCAGACTCGCCAGGGCTGGGCGGCGGTGGATACCATGCGCTACAGCGAAGCCGAAATCGAGCGCATCTTGCGGGTTGGGTTCGAACTCGCGCAGGGCCGCCGGGGCAAGCTGGCCTCGGTGGATAAGGCCAACGTGCTGGAATGCTCCCGGCTGTGGCGGCAGACGGCAACCCGCCTGGCGAGCGAGTACCCCGACGTGGAGTTGGAACACGTACTGGTTGATGCCTGCGCCATGCACCTGATCCAGCACCCGGCCCGCTTCGACGTCATTGTGGCGGGGAACACCTTCGGCGATATTCTGACCGACGAGGCCTCGGTCCTGGGCGCATCCATGGGCCTCTTGCCCTCGGCCAGCCTGGCCCAGGTGCCCCGATTGCAGGGGGGCCAGGGCACGAGGGGCCTGTACGAGCCGATTCACGGCACCGCCCCAGACATCGCCGGACAGGGCATTGCCAACCCCATCGGGTCCATCCTCAGCGTCGCATTGATGGCGCGCTACTCCCTGGGCCTTACCGAGGAGGCGGCCAGCGTGGAGCGGGCGGTGGAGCAGGTGCTGGCCGGCGGCCACCGCACCGCGGACATCGCCGCGCCCGGCGTCACCTCGATAAGCACGGTGGAAATGGGCGACCGCATAGTGGCGGCCTTAGAGTGAGGCCGGGGGCAGGAGCCAGATGAGCGGCGACCTGGCTATAGCGGTAGCCGTTTTCCTGGTCAGCGCCGGGTCCGTGATTTTTTTCGGAATCCGCCTGGCGGTTTACGGCGACGCCCTGGCCGCCCTGACCGGCTGGGGGCGGCTGTTCGTCGGCAGCATCCTGGTGGCCCTGGCAACTTCGTTGCCCGAACTCTCCACCAACATCTCGGCGGTGCGTCTCGACCCTCCAAACCCAGGGTTGGCCGTGGGCAACGTCCTGGGCGCCAACATGCTCAACATGTTCAACCTGTCGTTGGTGGTCCTGATCTTCGGCGGCAAGCGGTTCCTGCAGCAGGTGGCCCCCCAGCAGGGGTACCTGGCCGTTCTGGCGATCTTCATGACGGGGCTGGCGGTGCTCTTCGGCGCCGTCAAGATGGACCTTGCCGTGTGGCAGATCGGCCTGTCGTCGGTGATCCTCATCGTGGTGTTCGTGGCAGGCATGTACGTGGTCTACGTCACCCGGCCCCAAGAACAAGGATACGATGGGGAGGCGGAGGCGGAAGGGCCGGGGATGACCCTGCGCCGGGCCTGGCTGCTGTTCCTCGGCGTGTCCGCCGGCGTGGTGGTGGCCGGTTTCTTCTTGGCCTGGAGCGCCGACCAGATCGCCGATATTACCGGCGTGGCTTCCAGCACCCTGGGCATCCTGGCCGTCTCCCTGGTGACCACGATGCCGGAGATGTCATCGGCCCTTGCCGCGGCCCGCATCGGTGCTGCGGACCTGGGGGTAGCCGGGCTCTTCGGCAGCAATGCCTTCAACGCGAGCATCCTGTTCTACGTCGACCCCTTCTTCCGGGAGGGCATCCTGGGGAACCAGACGGAGCCGGCCCACTTCATCGCTGGGGGCGTCGCCATCGGGCTGATGTTGGCGGCGCTGGCGCTCATCTTGATGCGCGACCGTATCAAGGCCAAGCTGGTCGCCTTGGCTTTCGCACTGATCATGATGGTCTATGTCGCGGGCGCTATGATGGTGGTGACGGTGGGCGGTACGGAAGACGATGACGAACCGGGGGCGGCTAGCGGCCTGCGCGCGTGTTTCTGAACAACTCGCTCAATGGTCTTCTGCAGTTCGTCCCTGACGGCACCGCCGGGGACGGTGGCCGCCGCGGCCTCCAGCGTGGCGCGGTACTGAGACAAAAAGTCGTCCGGGGCCTGACCGGAGGCTACCCGCCCTTCGAACACGGCGAATGTTTCCTCCAGCCGCCGGGCCAGCCCTTCGGCGCCCAGGCGCCCCAAGACCGCCCCCAAGAACGCACCGTCCTGCTCCAGAGAGATGGCTAGCCCCGGCGCCTGCTCTGCGCGCGTCCAGTCGTAGGCGAAATAGGCCAGGGATTCCACAACCAACTCCGCCTCCCCCATTGCATCCAGGGCCCGGACCAGCCGTGCGGCCAGCGTGGGGTCGGCGTAGACCAGCCGGTAGATGATCCGCGCCGGCGGCGATAGCACGGCGTCGCTGTCCCGCACCAGCCTCAAGGCGGCATCCAGGTCGCTGTCCAGCAGGGACACGGCGGCCCGAGGCTGCCCGCGGATGAACCCTTCCAGGGGGAACGGGGTTTCCTGAAGGACCTCCACCATTTCCCTGGTCTGGGCTTGCGCCCTGCCGGCGATGACCTCGTACATCCGGTGCAGGAACGGCTCGTCGATGATGAAGTTGCCCGACGGCTCCTCGATCAGAACGGTGATTCCCCGTTTGAGATCGGAAACTTCAGCCTCGGCGGTGATGTCGAGCTTGGGCAACAGCTCGTCCGGAGCAAGGGAAAAGCGCAATTGGGCGGGTACCGGCTCCATCAACCGCCGGACAGTGGCCTTGTCCAGCGCCCGGATCACCTGGCCGGCCGTGGCCGGGTCTTCTTCCCGGAGCAGGTCGAAGAACAGCCTCAAGTCCTCCTTTTGCCCAAAGTCAGCTCCGGAGAGAAATGCCGCCAGTTCCACTGTGCCCAGTTGGAGGTCCTCCCGGCCGGCGTCGAGGATACGGTTGACCAACGCGCCGAACCGGTTGAGGCGCTCGACAAAGCTGGCGGTTGCCTGCAGGGTAGCCCCCTCGGGCAGCCGGGCGCCGCTGCCGAAAAGCTCCATGAGCGTGCGGTTACCGAGAGACGGCAGGAAGTTTACCAGGAACGGTTGCCGAGAGAGTTGCTCCGACAACAGCCTCGACTGCTCTACAGGAGACCTCCCCGGCAATCCGGTCAGGAAATCCAGGGCCGCGGCCAGAGCGGCGGCCCTGGGCAATTCCAACGAGGCCAGGTAATCCCCGTGCAGCCGGTGCAGGTCAACCTTGTCCCGCAGGTAGCCCCGCCAGAACTGGAAATTCTCCTCTTGTTGAGGGTCGCCCAGCAGCAAGTCAAACTGGGCGGCCAGGTCAAGCAGCCGCTGGCGCTCCTCCTGTTTCAAGGTCTCCCTCCGCGCCGGGAGGGGTCCGGCCCCATCGGTTGGAGAGGGCAGCGACGGGTACTCCCGCAAGTCCAGGTGCTCAAAACCCAGGTATTTGTTGGCTGCCGCCCGGTCTTCGCCCGGCAGAGACTGGAACCAGGCGGCGGCGGCGTACCAGGTGTCGAACGGGCCATCGTTCAGAAACCGGCTCCAGTACTTCCGCAGAATGGGCGGCGTCAGGGCCAGACTGCCGCCTGTGTTGTAGGCCAGGCTGGCTTCCAGGTTGTGGAGCAGGGCATTGGGGTTGTCCGCCGAGAGGTCGGGCAGGTTGCGCAGGCGTTGCCGGAAAAGCTCGAAGCCGTCGGGCGGCTGGGACATGAAGGCGAGGATGTCGGCGTGGTAGCGCTGAATCGCCGGGGACATTGTCTCGCCAGGCGGAGTGTCCCAGCCCAGCTCTGGAAGCCCCTTAATCGGGAAGCCGCCCCAGTAGGAATGGCTGATCTCGTGCATGACCCCGGTGGGCTTCGCCTCGCCCACTCCGGCCCATTCCTTGAAGCCGTAGCTGCCGAAGAAGCCCGGGTCGCCCTGCATCTGGCGGATGTCGAGACTCCGCAGCAGGGCGGCGCCGGCGGCGGTGAGGTCGTAAAGGGTGATGACGGCGTTCAGCCGTTGCTGGACCCAGGGTGAGTTGCCCGGGTTGGGCGTGGGCTCGGGGGCGGCTTGGGATACCGAGCGTGGAGTTGGCGAAGGGGTCGCGTGGAGGGTGGCTCCGGGTGCTCCGGGTGCCAGAGCCGTGGAAAACGCCGGGGTGGCCGGCTCCTCCAGGGGTTGTACCTTGCCGGCCGGCCGGTCCAGCTTCTCCGGCG
Source organism: uncultured Dehalococcoidia bacterium (assembly GCA_964401855.1). Lineage (GTDB taxonomy): Bacteria > Chloroflexota > Dehalococcoidia > Lucifugimonadales > UBA3495 > CAJWBT01. Next base: position 7,779 of record CAYOAF010000022.1, on the reverse strand, counting down.
CTTGGTCAACGCGAGACTCCGGGGTCGGTGATGGTTCGGGGCCTCCACCGCAGGCCGCCAGGGTCAGCAGCGCCACCGCCAATGCCGCCGCCACCCTCGGCGAGGCCAAGCTGATTGCTTTGCCGGAGAGGGCGCGGACCAACCCGGTAGCGAGGGCGATACCGGTGAAACCTATCCGCCCTCCCGCGTCGTCTACGATTGGTGGCCGCCGCCCGCCAACTTGGCCGGGCGTTTCAATCCGGTTGGCATGAGCGAACGTAATATGGGAAAACAATCCGGAGCGCCGGTTCCGGACCTGAGACCCATTCAGACAATTTCCAGGGGCTCTTCGGTGACGACTTCGCCGGCGATCCGGAACAGGCGAACCTGGGGAGCATCAGCGTCCATCAACGATACTAGGATGTAACGGATGTCCGGCCAGAGTCCGGCCGTGCCGCCGGAGAGGCGCACATCAGTATCGGAAGGGTAGGCTTCGGAGCGGGTATGCGAATGGTAAATGGCCTGGAGGTCCCAGTTGTTTTGCCCGGCCTCCATATCCACCTGGGCTATCTCGCGGGGGTCCATGGAATAGCGGTAGGGGCTTGCCTCCACGTTGGTCATTCGGTGGAGCTTGAAGACCCGGCCTCCTTGCCCGGCCAGAATCCCGCAGCATTCGTTGGGCAGATCTTCCCTGGCGTGCTCCACCATCTCATCGATGTATCGTCTTTCGATCTGAGCCAACAACCCCTTTCCTCACCCGGTGTGGATGCTGATCCAAAAGAAATATACCAGAGGAATCCACGGCTGAGAAGCCGCATAAAAGAGGGAAACCGAGGATAGATCCCCGAAGACTGATGGGTTCATTCAGCCTGGCCGGTTCCAGGTTCACCACGTCTCGTTGTCTTCGCTACCGTGTCTTCAGCAGGTCGGCGAACTGGTGCACCGCCATTTCCTGCTGTCGGCCCTCGATGGAACCGGGGCGCATCTCCCGCACCAGGTCGATGGCGTTCCGCGGGGAATAGCCCACGTGCACGAGGTAGCAGGCCAGCACCGTGCCGGTGCGGCCGAGCCCGGCCTGGCAGGTAACCACCACCGGACGGTCCCAGGTTTCGATTTGCTCCTCGATGAAGGTGACCATGCGCTTGATCTGATCCATCTGCGGAGCGGTGAAATCGGGCACTGGGTCGTACAGGTCGACCAGGTCCAGGCCCTCCCCGGAAATGGTCGCCTCCTCCATGCGTATTATCGCCCGGATGTCCTTTAGCTTGAGGAACATCAAGTCGCGGCCGCTGGTGGGCCCCTGGGCCCCGGCCAAGACTCCCTCGAGTAGCCAGCCGAAGTTCAAGTATTCCACGGCAGGGACCCCATCAGATACGGTGTCAGGCATGGTAGGTTGGAGTGATTAGGGAATCCTTTGGGAAGTGGCCCCGGCGGCCACCGGGCCTGGATTACGGCCATTATACTTTCCGGACCCGGCACCGGCCAGAGCCGGGAGTTGATGCCAGGCTGTCCCCCCTTACGAAGGGGGGACCACAAGGGGGGTCTCATCCGGCAGGGGCGTTCAAGCGTTGCCGAACCTCTTCCGGCGTCAAAGACTCCACCATTACCAGCTTGTCCCGCGAGGCATGCCCTCGGACTATCCGGACGCGGCTCTTGGCGATGCCCAATGCTTGGGCTAGCAAGGAGACGGCCGCCGAGTTGGCTTTGCCGGCCTCAGGGGCAGCGGTCACCCGCAGGCGCAGGGTATCACCCCGGTAGCCCACCACCTGGTTGCTGGCTGCCTTGGGCTGCACCCGGACCTTGAGGCTGACACCGTTCAACGCTGGTCGGGTCATGGCCAGTCCTTGGTCTGCTGAAGCCCCCGATTCCTGGTGGACCGGCGTGCCCCGCCGACCCATTCCGGTTGGGCCGGGAGGTTCGCCGATGGGATATGCTGAGAGACTGGGTCTGCAATATCGATCCCCACCGTCGCTATAGCGTGGGAGGTGACTGGTGGAGTATACCAACATCAAGCTAGAAAAGGAAAACTCCGTAGCCGCCATCCGTGAGGGGCGTCGGCCCAAGGTCCAGCTATGCAGCCGCGCCCAGGGGATTAGACAGGATATTTACCCGATGCTATCATGAAGCCGTTGTGTCGCCCGGCCGCAGACGGCCCGTGGCAACCTGAAAACCGGACCTGGACGGAGACCAAACGACGGTTACCGTCGCAGACTAAGGGCGCAAGACACCCACGTTGAAGATAATAGACCTTTTGGAGAATACCCGGACCGTTTCTTGCGAGTTCTTCCCCCCGAAGACGGCGGAAGGGGTCCCCGGGGTGTTCCGGGCCATCGAGCGGCTGAAGGCTTTTTGCCCGGATTTCGTATCCGTGACCTACGGCGCTGGAGGCACCACCCGCTCTTTCACCGAGGAGGTCACGGTGCGGATGAAAGAGGAGGCCGAGCTGGAGGTGATGGCCCACCTGACCTGCGTGGGGCAGACCAGGGAGGAGTTGCACTGCGTGCTGGAGCGGCTGGACCGGGTGGGAGTCGAGAATGTAATAGCTTTGCGGGGAGACCCGCCCCAGGGGGAGAGCGCCTTCGTTCCCGTGGAAGGGGGCTTCGAGCACGCCATCGGCCTGATCGAACACATCCGGCGAAACTTTGGGTTCGGGGTGGCCGCCGCCTGCTACCCGGAAGGCCATACCGAATCCCCCGACTTGCGGACCGACCTGGAACACACCAGGCGCAAGGTGAATAGCGGAGCGGATTTCCTCATCACTCAGCTTTTTTATGACAACAACGATTACTTCAGCTTCGTGGACCGGGCGAGGCAGGCGGGGATCGACGTCCCCATCATTCCGGGGGTGCTGCCCATTCTGAGCACCGGCCAGATACGCCGGTTCACCGCCCTCTGCGGCGCCAAGATTCCGCCTGCCCTGGACCGGCAGCTTGACAGGTTTGCCGGCGACGACGGCGCGGTCCGGGAGTTGGGGATTGAGCAGGCCACTGGGCAGGTTAAGGAGCTTTGGGACGCCGGAGTGCCCGGGGTCCACTTCTACGTCCTCAACAGGAGCTACTCAGTCTCCAAGATCCTGACGAACCTGGGCCTGCCGGGGCACACCGGCTCGTGATTCCCTCCCCGCCGCCCGGCAAAGTGCAATGTTCACCACCGGCGTAGACATCGTCGAAATCCCCAGGGTTGGCCAGGTCCTGGAGCGCTACGGCCAGCGCTTCCTGGACCGGGTGTTCACGCCCCAGGAGATTGCCTACTGCCGGGGACGGCCGCCTAACCTGGCGGCCCGGTTCGCCGCCAAGGAGGCTACGATGAAGGCTCTGGGCACCGGCACCCGAGGCGTGGGCTGGAAAGAGGTCGAGGTCGTCCGCCGGGAGAGCGGCGCGCCCGCCGTCAAGCTGCATGGCCGGGCTGAGCGCCGCGCCCAGCGGCTTGGGGTCCGGGAGGTCGCCTTGAGCCTGTCCCACTCGCGTGAATACGCGATTGCCTTCGTGGTAGTCCGCCGGGAGTTGGAACTGTGCCTGGAATCGTGAAAATCGTCACCGCGGCCCAGATGGCAGCCCTGGAGCGGGCGTCGGAGCGCCACGGTGTCGGCACCGGTACCCTGATGGAGAACGCGGGCCTGGCGGTGGCCCGCGCCGCCAGGCAGGTCCTGAACGGGGCTGCCGGGGCCAGGGTGCTGGTTCTGGTGGGCCCGGGTAACAACGGGGCCGACGGCCTGGTTGCCGCCCGCCACTTGCGACGCTGGGGGGCCGAGGTTACCGCGTATCTGGTGACCCGCCGGCCGGCCACCGATCCCAAGATGGACCTGGCCCGGGAGTACGGCGTCGGCGTTCTCGACTCCGCGGACGACCCTGGCCTGGCCCGGCTGGGGCAATTGCTGGCGGGTTCCCGGCTGGTCATCGATGCCGTGCTGGGCACCGGGCGCGCCCGTCCCCTGGAAGGGACCACCAAGGACGCGATGCTGCGCCTGGGGGCCTGCCGGAGCGCTGAAAGCCGGCCCCGCATCTTGGCCTTGGACCTGCCCACCGGCCTCAACCCAGATACCGGCGAGGTGGACCCGGCGTGCCCGGTGGCGGACCTGACAGTGGCCATGGGGCTTCCCAAAGCCGGTATGCTGGCCTTTCCCGGCGCCGCCCACGTGGGCGAGCTGAGAGTCATGGATATCGGGCTGCCCTCCGGCATGGAGGAAGAAAACGGGATAGACCTGGAACTCCTGACCGCGGAGTTGGCGGGCCGGCTCCTGCCCGCCAGGCCCCTCAACTCCCACAAGGGCACCTTTGGCCATGCGCTGGTGGTCGCTGGGTCACGGAACTACGTGGGAGCGGCCTACCTGGCCTCTCAGGCGGCGGTCAGGTCCGGGGCCGGGCTGGTAACCCTGGCCACGCCCCGGAGCGTCTACCCAATCGCCGCCGGCAAGTTGACCGAGGTGATCCACCTGCCATTGCCGGAAGACGGCGAGGGACGTGTCAGCGCCGAAGCCGTCGACACCATCCGCTCCAGCCCGGACCACTACAACGCCATTCTAGTAGGGTGCGGTCTGGGCTGGTCTCCGGGGACCACAGAGTTCCTGGAGCGGCTGCTTTTGGAGATGCGCCCGGCGGCGCCCATCGTTATCGACGCCGATGGACTCAACAACCTTTCCGGCTTGGCCGATTGGTGGCGGCGGTTGGGAGGGCCGGTGGCCGTGACGCCTCACCCTGGAGAGATGGCCACCTTGACAGGCACTTCGGCCCCGGAGTTACAGAAAGACCGGGTTGAATCGGCCCGCCATTGGGCCTCCCGATGGAGCGTCACCGTCGTCCTGAAGGGCGCCCACACGGTGATCGCCGAACCGGGCGGCTTGGTCCGGGTCTCGCCCTTCGCCAATCCCGGCTTGGCCTCCGGGGGTACCGGCGACGTGTTGGCCGGCATAATCGCCGGGTTGCTGGCTCAGGGCTTGCCGCCCGCCGGCGCTGCTTGCTGCGGGGTGTACCTCCACGGGCGGGTGGCCGAGGCCGTGAGGGACCGGATGGGCGATGCCGGTACCATCGCCTCCGACTTGATCGAGCGGTTGCCGGAGACCATCGGCCGGCTGCGGCAAGACGCCGCGGCAGCGGGATAGGCCCTAGCTCAGGCCTCCCACAGCATTCGAGTACTCGCCCGTTGTCGGCCCGGCCCACTATGCTATACTCTAATTGGCCGCCAACACTCCAGAGCGTTTAGTTGTGATGCCGTTGGTTGTCGTTCCATCAGAATGTTTTTCCGGAGCGGCGACCAACTCAGTCAAACACGAGCGCGAGATGGCTAGCAGTGTGGACTCATTGATTTCCCAACAGAACAGTGTTGCCGGCGTCGCCAGGCCCTGCCTTCTCGATTGCGTGCGGCGGGATAAGCTGGGATAGGTGGCGCCATGTCGCTGGAGTTTTTTCTCGAATCGTTGGCGGACCCCTCTGCAGACGTTCTTGCGGGGGACTTCATCGAGGCCTCCGACCTGCTCCCTCGAGAGTTGGGCCTGTTCACCAGGACATGGTTTGGCATCCCGGCCGAACGCCAGCGCTGGGTAATCGGGACGATGGTGGACCTGGCCGAAGACAACCCCGAGCTGGACTTCTGCGCGGTCTTCAAGATGTGTTTGAAGGAGCGGGATGAAGAGGTCTTGGAGAAGGCGATGGAGGGGTTGTGGGAACACGAAGACCGGTCGGTAATCCCCAGTCTTGTCGAGATTCTGAATTCCAACAAGAGCCCTAGAGCACGGTCGGCCTCGGCCGTGGCCCTTGGCAAGTTTGCCGTCATCGTCCAGGAAGGAAAGCTGCTGCCCAAAGACGGGGAGCTGATATACGACAGCTTGATGGCGGTGCTGGCGGACCAGGACCAACACGTAGACGTCCGGCGTCGCAGCCTGGAAGCGATCGCTCCTTTCAACACCGGGGACATCAATACATACGTCAGCTGGGCCTACGAGAGTCACGACTTGGACCTGAGGTCCAGCTCGATCTACGCAATGGGCCGCACCGGCGAACCAAGCTGGCTCCCCCTGCTCATCAAAGAACTTCAAAGCTCGGAGCCCGCATACCGGTATGAGTCGGCCCATGCCTGCGGCGAGTTGGGCGAAGAAGATGCCGTGCCTCACCTGGTCTCTTTGTTAGAGGATGACGAATACACGGTACAACTGGCGGGCCTCAACGCCCTGGGCAAGATCGGCGGCCCTCTGGCAAAGAAGGTGCTCCTGCACTGCGTCAAAGAGGGCGACGCCACGCTGGAAGAGGCGGCCCGAGCGGAGCTGCTGAATATGGAGTACCTTGAAGACCCAATGTCTTTCTCTTCCGAGAACTAAGGGGTCAGGCCGTCCTTCCGCCCGGCCCATGCCTCTCCCGCCGCCCGGTCCCTCGGCCTGAGGAACCTTTCTCCCCGGGGACCGGGTTTATCGTGGGGTGTCACTATCTATGAACTACCACATTGAGATTGACACCCCGTCCCGGCCAACCTACACTGGCTCCGCGTGCCGCAGGTGGCGGCCAGGCGCCGGCAGGCCGTCCCGCGGGCTGGAGCCCACTATTATATGTGAAGCCACGGGTGCGGGAGTGACGTGGGCCGGAAGGCACCCTTTGCCACGATCCTTGGAGACTTGGAGGAGTGTGATGGACGGAGCTGCAGCCGTCGCCAATATCCTGAAGATGGAAGGTGTCGAGTTTGTTGGATGCGTACCCTACCAGCCGATGCTCGAGGCCGCCGCCATCGCCGGAATCCGGCCGATAATTTTCCGGAACGAAAGTACGGGCGTCCACATGGTGGACGGCTTTGCCAGGGTGACCAACGGGAAGCGGACCGGCGTGTTCCTGATGCAGAACGGGCCTGGGGCGGAAAACGCCTTCGGCGGTGTGGCCCAGGCATTCTCCGAGTCGGTGCCCATCCTGCTGCTCCCCGCCGGGATGCCCCGCACCCGGCGAGGGGTGCACCCCAACTTTTACCCCACCCGCAGCTTCGAGACGATCACCAAGTGGTCGGCGGAGGTCAACCTAGTCGAGCGAATCCCGGAACTGATGCGGCGGGCCTTCACCAAGCTGCGTAGCGGGCGGCCGGGGCCTGTGCTGCTGGAGATTCCCAACGATGTCGCCGGAGAGGAGCTTGCCGAGGAGCGCTTCGATTACGAGCCCCCGCCCACGGTGCGGACCTCCGGGGACCCCGAAGCCATCCGCCGGGCGGTCCGGGCCTTGCTGGCCGCCGAGCGGCCCATAATCCATGCCGGGCAGGGCGTCCTGTACGCCGAAGCCACCGACGAGTTGGTCCAGGTGGCCGAGTTCCTTCAGGCCCCGGTGATGTCCACGCTGCCGGGCAAGAGCGCCTTCCCCGAGAATCACCCCCTGTCTCTCGGCGCCGGAGCGTCCAGCACCACCGGTGGCGTCCACCATTACCTGGGCCGCGCCGACCTGGTTTTCGGCATCGGCTGCAGCTTCACCAAGAGCAACTTTGCCACACCCATCCCCGCCGGCAAAGTGATGGTCCACGCTACCGTCGATGATAACGACATCAACAAAGACTATAAGTGCCAGTATCCGGTGGTGGGCGACGCCAAGCTAGTACTGGGCCAGTTCCTGGAGGAGTTGAAGCGCCAATCCGGCTCCGAGGTCCGGCCCGCAGACGAGGACCTCCGGAAGGAGATAGCCCGGATCAAGCAGGAGTGGCTCGACCGGTGGATGCCCAAGCTGACCTCCGACGAGGTGCCCCTCAACCCGTACCGGATCATCTGGGACCTGATGCACACGGTGGACCTGGACAACACGATCATCACCCACGAGTCCGGCAGCGCCCGGGAGCAGGTGGTGC
>CAYOAF010000021.1:0-18232 GCA_964401855.1 uncultured Dehalococcoidia bacterium | reverse complement strand
AGGCGTGTTCATTCTGGTGGTGGCCTTCCCCCTCACCCGGCTGATCCGCAACCGCCCTCTGGACTACGGCCTTCTTCCCGACGGAGCGGCGCCCACACCTCGCTCGGTGGTGGCTGCACCGGGGCAAAGACCTGCCGATGCGAAGGCTGAGACCGAGGGGCCTGAGGCTGACCTTACCATCCTCCAGGCTCTCAGGACCCCTGCTTTCTGGCTAATATCCTTCGGTCACGGCTTTACTACTATGCCGCTCCCCGCCATCTGGGTGCACCTGGGTCTGCTCTTGCAGGACGCAGGTTTCCAGGTGCAGACGACGGCCTGGGTGGTGGCCGTCTACACCGGCTTCGCAATGGTCTTTCAACTGGTAGGGGGGTACGTGGGCAGCAAGATACCGGTAAGGCTGAGCCTGCTCATCTTTACCACGGTCCAGGCCGGGGCGGTGCTGTTGCTCACCACACCGAACAGTCTTACCATGATCTACCTCTTCGCCGTGTTGCTCGGTATTGGGTGGGGAGGCCGCAATCCCATGACCGTAACGATCCGCGGCGAGTACTTCGGCCGGGCGTCCTTTGGAAAGATCCTGGGGTTCTCCACGGCGCCGATGAATATCATGATGTTGTTCTCCGCCCCTTTCGCCGGCTACATCCGAGACGTCCGGGGCACCTACACCATCGCGTTTCTGGTCCTGGCCGCCATGAACTTTACTGGCGGTATCCTCTTCTTGTTGGCAAGAAAGCCGTCGCTGCCCAGGCCGGCAGCCCGCCCGTCGGAGACGGTGGACCGAGGGGCCTGAGAGCCAACTTGGCGGCTCGCCGGGCCCGGCCCCATGCTCCGGCCTCTCCGGCGCGACACCGTCCGGTGAAGACACCAGTGTTTTCCTCCCGCCCCGCCGAGTTTATAATGGAACGGTAGGCCGCAGAACCCAACTCCGCCCCCGAACCGGCGAGACCTGTCGTGAATCCAACCGATATGGGGCCGGATTTCGACATGGCGCCAATCTTGTGGTGAGGAGGTCCCTACCGATGAAGATCCTGGACTACATGGGCTCCCACGGACACGAGCAGCTTGTCCTCTGCACCGATCCGGCGGTAGGCCTCCGGGCCATCATCGCCATCCACGACACAACCCTGGGCCCGGCCTGCGGCGGTACTCGCATTTGGCCTTACACGGCGGAGGAAGATGCGGTCCGCGACGCGCTCCGCCTGTCCCGAGCCATGACCTACAAAGCGGCGGCGGCAGACCTGCCCCTGGGGGGAGGCAAGGCCGTGATCATTGCGGACTCTCATACCCAGAAAACCGAGGCGCTGATACGGGCCTACGGTTCCTTCGTGGACACCCTGGGCGGACGCTACCTGACCACCACCGACGTCGGAAGCACCGGCCACGACTTGGAGTACATCCGCCAGGAGACCGCCCACGTGGTGGGACTGCCCACCACCGCCGGCGGCAGCGGGGACACCTCCATCATGACCGGTCTGGGGATCTACATGGGCATGAAAGCCTGTGCCCGCGAAGTGTGGGGGTCCGATTCGCTCACGGGCAAGAAGGTGGCCCTCCAAGGGTTCGGAAAGGTGGCGGTCTATGCCGCCCACCACCTCATGAAAGAGGACGCTCAAGTGGTGGCCACCGACGTCTACGAAGGCGCCCTGGACCGGGCGCGGCACCTGGGTCTCAAGGTTGTGGCCCCGGAGCAGATTTACGATGAGGACTGCGACATCTTCGCCCCTTGCGCCCTGGGCGGCGTGCTGAACGGCGACACCATCCCCAGGCTCAAGTGCCGGGTGGTGGCCGGAGGCGCCAATAACCAGCTCCTGGCGGAAGGCGACGGGGAGGAGCTGAACCAGCGGGGCATTTTGTACGCCCCAGACTACATCATCAACGCCGGAGGCGTCATCAACGTCGCGATGGAAATCGGGACGGCCTACCACCCCGACCGGGCCCGGGAGAAGACCGAGCGCATCTACGAGACCATGGCGCGGGTGATCCAAATCGCCAAGGAAGAGGAAATCCCCACGGCTCGGGCCGCCGACCGGCTGGCCGAGGAACGGCTGGAATCGGTCCGGTCCATCAAGAGAAAGTACCGGTCTCCCTAGCCGAGTCCGCCCCGGCTTTCTCCCGAATGACGGGGGCGGCTCCTTCAGTTTCCGCCTCTGGTCCCGCCAACATTTCCCTGGGCGTTTCCCCTCTCACCAGGCAAAGAATCATGCCCACGACCAGAAGGACTCCCATCAGCAGGAACGCGCGGTGCAGGCCGGACACGAAGGCCCCCGCCACCTCGGGTGAGACGGCATCCAGGCTGGGCGCAACCCCACGCGCGCCCATTACGACCACCACGATGGTGGTGGACACGGCCACGCTGGTAACGTTGGCGGTGTTTCGCACCAGCTGGGTCAGCGCCGAGATCACGCCGTACCTGGTCCGCTCCACCGCACTCATGATGGAGCTATTGTTGGGCGAGTTGAACAGGCCGGTGCCGGTGCTCAACAGCATCAGAACCGTGATAACCAATATGACCGGCGAGGCCGGCGTCAGCCTGGTGGCCAGGATGAAGGAAGCGGCCGCCGAGATGGCCAGGCCGCCGGCGGTAAAGCGCCGCCAGCCGTACCGGTCAGACAGCCGGCCGGCCACCGGGCCCACGATCACCATGCAGAGGGCCGCCGGGATCATGAACAGCCCAACTTTCCCGGGGCTGTATTCCAGGACCCGCTGCAGGTAGAAGGGCATCATGAAGCGTGCCGCCGCCGTTCCCAGGAAGGATATCCAGCCGGCTGCTGCGCCCAGGGCCACCAGTTTGCGGCGGAACAACCGGAGTTCCAGCATGGGGGAAACAACCCGAAGCTCCCACCAGATGAACCCGGCCAGAAACAGGACCGCGGCTCCTGCTCCAGCCGCAACCGGCCAGGAGGTCCACCCGACCCTGTCCCCGTTGCCTACCACCAATAAGAAGGCCAGCAAGGCCACGCCCGAGAACACCGCTCCCATCCAGTCGAAGGCCGGCCGTCCACTACCCTCGGTTTCCTCAGAGGGGCGTCCCCCCGTCAAGACCAGGAGCCCCACAGCAATGCCGATGAGCCCAATTGGGACGTTGAAGAAAAGGACCCAGCGCCAATCATCGAGTAGGCTGATCATGAGGCCTCCCAAGGCCGGGCCGGCCACCGCCCCCGTGCCGACTACGCTCAGGTGGGAACCCAGTGCCTTGCCCCGTTCCTTCGGTGCAAAAGTCGAAATGACGATGGCCATGCTGTTGCCCTGGATCATGGCCGACCCGACTCCCTGAAGGACCCTGGCGCCGATCAACAAGGGCAGGTTGGGGGATGCACCACCCATTGCGGAGGCCACGACGAAGATGGAGAAGCCGGCGATGTACACCTGTTTCCGGCCGACCATGTCGCCCAGCCGCCCCATGGGCAACAGCAGGACGCTGATGGCCAGGGCATAACCCACGATCACCCATTGGACGGTGGGCAGGTCGGTGTCGAAGTGAGCCTCTATGGTGGGAAGGGCCACGATTACGCTGCCGTGGTCCACCACCGACAGGAAGGTGCCGACGGCCAAGGCGGCGAAAACCAACCACTTGGAGCTGGCTTTTGGTTTTGTAGCTCTCGGCACCGGCAATCTCTCTCCTTTACCCATACGTTACGCTAGCCGGCGCACCCGGCGGAGGGTGAGGCTGGAGAAAACCGCCAGTCCCAGACCCACTGCGCCAATGGTTACAATCGCGATGACGACCGTGGTCAAGTCGACGAACCAGCCGATGAGCAAGCTGGTCAGTATCAAGAACCCCTGGGTGTATTGCTGCAACGCGGTTACCCGGCCCCGCAGGACATCGGGCACAGTGAGCTGGATCACCGAGCCTGAAGTGGTGCGGAAGGTCCCCTGGGCATACGACATCATCCCGATCAACACCATGGCCGCCACCAACCAAACTGCCTGGGAGAACAGAATGACGCAGACGGAACTCACGGCTACCGCCCCCAAGCAGACGAACCCCCTCCTGGACTGGAACCCGCCGGATGCTATGGTCAAGGCGGAGAGGAACCCGCCAAACCCGGTGGTAGCCAGAAGAATCCCGCCCACGTCGGCGCCGCCATGCAGCACCTCGGCGGTGAATACGGGCAGCAGGAACAGGACCGGGTGCAGGACCGCATTGGGGATGAGGCCCAGCGTTATGAGGTTGAAGACCACCCTTTCTCCCCCCCACACGTACCTGATCCCCTCCATCAAGCTGGCCAGTGGGGAAAGCACAACGGTGGAAGCGTTCTCGTGGTAGTAGGGGGTCCTCATGCGCATGTAAGCCAACACCGTGCCGGCGTAAAGCGCGGACTCCAACACAAAGTTCCAGAAGAACCCCAGCGCGGCGATAAGGATACCGCCGGCAAACGGACCGACCATGCGGGTCCCGGTGATGGTGAGGACGTTGGCGGCATAGGCATTGACCACCGATTCCCTGGGCACGGTGTTGGCCACCAGCGCCTGCCTCAGGGAGTGGGTGATGGCCCAGGATGAACCGCCCACCACCACGTAGACGTAGGCGTGCCACCACTCAACGTGGCCGGACCGGACCAGGAGGGCGAACAGAAGGGCCGCAGAGGCCATGAAGGCCTGGAGCGCCATCACCAGCTTCCTGCGGTTGATGCGGTCGCCCAGGACGCCGCCCCAGGGGCCCAGCAGCAAAATGGGAAATGTGTTCAGCCCCCCGGCGGTTACCACCAGAAGCGCCGAAGACCCGGTGGAGGCGGTGAGGTCCCGCACCAGCCAGCCCACCGAAAGTAGCTGAAGCCACTGGGCGCAGTTGGCGCAAAAATTGCCCGCCCAAAGGTAACGGTAGTCCCGGTATCGTCGCAGAGAGTCGAAGGTCCGGATTCGGGTCAACCGGGACAGTTGGATTCGTTTGTTGATGAGCAGCTCCTCGGCCCCACCCCTTCTTGGTTTCTTGCCCGGGGCCGGGAATTCAAGGTACTGGAATTGCAACAGCGGACCGCCAACCAATTCTGCGCCATACCAGCTTTTTGTCAAGCTGTTCGCTGTCGCTGCCCCAGACGAAGGCCCCGACGCTACGCCAACTGGCGGACCCGGCGGAAGGCGAGGCTGGACAGAATCGCCAAGCCCAAACCCACGGCGCCGATTGTCATGATGCCGATGACGACCGTGGTCATGTCGATGAACCAGCCGATGAGCAAGCTGGTCAACAACAAGAACCCCTGGGCGTATGACTGCAGCGAGGTTACCCGGCCCCGCAGGGCATCGGGCGTCATCAACTGGATCACCGAGCCCGAGGTGGTGCGGAAGGTCCCCTGGGCGAACGACATCATCCCGACCAGCAGGACCGCCACCACCGCCCACCTGGCCTGGGATAAAAGAATGATGCTGACGGAACTCACGGCTATCGCCCCCAGACAGACAAACCCCCTCCTGGACTTGAACCCGCCGGAAGCGATGTTGAAGGCGGCGATGAACCCGCCGAGCCCGGTGGTTGACAGGAGGACCCCTCCCAGGTCGGCACCGCCATGCAGCACCTCGGTGGTAAATATGGGCAGAAGGAACATGACCGGGTTGAGGATTGCGTTGGGGATGAGGCCCAACACTATGAGGTTGAAGAGCACCCTTTCCCCCTTCCTCACATACGTGATCCCCTCTTTCAAGCTGGCCAGTAGGGAAACCTTCACCTGGGAAGCGTTTCCGTGGGAATAGGGAGTCCTCATGCGCCAGAAAGCCAGCACCGTGCCCGTGTACAGTGCGGACTCCCAAGCGAAGTTCCAGAAGAACCCCAGCGTGGTGATAAGGACGCCGCCGATAAACGGGCCGAGCATGCGGGTTCCCGTAACGGTGAGGATGTTGGAGGCAAAGGCATTGACGACTGACTCCCGAGGCACGGTGTTGGCCACCAACGCCTGCCTCAGAGGGAGGGTCACGGCATGGCATGAACCGCCCACCAACACGTATATGTAGGCGTGCCACCACTCAATGTAATCAGACCGCACCAGGAAGGCGAACAGGAGGGCGGTACAGGCCATGAAGGCCTGGAGCGCCATCACCAGCTTCCTGCGGTTGATGCGGTCGCCCAGGACCCCGCCCCAGGGGCCCAGCAGTAAGATGGGAAGGGTGTTCAGTCCCCCGGCGGTTACCACCAGGAGCGCCGAAGAACCGGTGGAAGCGGTGAGGTCCCGTACCAGCCAGCCTACCGAAAGTAGCTGAAGCCACTGAGCGCAGTTGGCGCAGAAGTTGCCCGCCCAAAGGTAGCGGTAGTCCCGGTATCGTCGCAGAGAATCGAAGGTCCGGATTCGCGTCAACTGGGCCGGGTAGATTCGTTTGTTGATGAGCCGCTCCTGGGCCCCACCCCTTCCTGGTTTCTTGCCCGGGGCCGGGAATTAAGGTACCGGATATGCAAGGGCGGAACGCCAACCAATTTTGCGCCGTGCCAGCTTTTTGTCAAGCTATTCACGATCACGGGCCGGGATAGGGCAATCCCCCGAATCGCACTGAAGGCCGGTTCCCGTCTTGACCAGGGGGCGTCCAGGCGCGCCCCTTGACGCCAGCCGCCGACTCAGATACATTTCAATAGCTGGCAAGTAACCGGCAAGTAGCTGGAACTTGCCTCGAAGTCAAGCCTGAGACCCCGTTTATGAGGGAAGACCAGAGATGCCAATCTATGAGTACTGCTGCCCCACCTGCGGCAACAAGTTTCAGAAACTCCAGTCCATGAGCGCCGATGGCTCCGATTGTCCGGTCTGCGAGCAACCGGCAAACCGGGCTATCTCGGTCTTCGCCTCGGTGACCCGGAGCGAATTTGCCGGTGGCCAGGCCGGGCCGCCTGCCCCTCTGGGTGGCGGCGGCTGCTGTGGCGGCGGCTGCGCCTGCAGCTAGAACCGGCCCCAGTCATCACCTGAAGCGAGCGCAGACAGAGGCCTCGAAAGAGACGTGGGGACCGGGTGAGCCGTGCCTCTCCTCACATTTCCGGCGTCTTTTCCAGTCCCCCCCGCGGCGCCGAGGCCTTTTTTTTCGCGGTACGGCGAAGGTACAACAGGTAGCCGCCGGAAAGGAGGGTTACGGCCAGCGCTCCAGCCACGGCCCAGGTGACCACCAACATGGTCGAGTCGAACCAAAAGTCTTGGGGGAACAGCCGCACCAGGTAGTCCGTCTGCCAGTCCAGCTGCCATAGGTCGTTCGAGAAGCTGAGCTGGTGGAACGTCAAGAACAGCCGGTCGAACCCCACCAGTGCGAAGAGTCCCACCGCCATTATCGGCGCCAGCGTGAGTCCC
Source organism: uncultured Dehalococcoidia bacterium (assembly GCA_964401855.1). Classification (GTDB taxonomy): domain Bacteria; phylum Chloroflexota; class Dehalococcoidia; order Lucifugimonadales; family UBA3495; genus CAJWBT01. The sequence continues at coordinate 10,976 of CAYOAF010000021.1, read as the reverse complement.
CCACCCCAGAGGCAGCGACGCGCCAGCGTTTCGACAAACCGGCGCCGGTGCCGCGCCATACCCCACCCTGCCGCCGCCAACAGGTAGACCGTGGATAGCGTCGCGATTATGTAAACTCCCCGGATCAGGCGCTTCACGTCCCGCATATGCGAGACCTCCCGGCTGTTGAACAGGTCCCTATCCTCGCCGAAAATCCGGGTCCGCACCGCCAGGGACTCCTCTCCGGAGTTGAAGTAGTGGCGGATGTCGGTGGCCACTTGGGCCAGGTCCGCGCCGGTGATGCCGGTCAGGCTGGAAACCCGGTACTTCTCGAAACCTCTCTCGTACACGCCGGCGCTGTTGAACGCCCAGGTAACGCTGGCGGTCAACAGGAACAGGGGCACGGCAACAACGAACAGGGCGGCCGGAATCCAGGCGACGCGACGCACGTTTCCTCCCAGGGCGAATCCTACGTTAGCATCCCAACGGCTTGTGAAGCAACCATCGGCCTGTCTATAATCCCCACATGCCTGACGAACCGTTCTCCGAAAGCGAGCTAGGGAAGTTCCAGACCTTGATGGACATCATGGAGCGGCTCCGCGCTCCGGGAGGCTGCCCTTGGGATCGAGAACAGACTCACGCCTCACTGAAACGCAACCTGCTGGAGGAGTGCTACGAAGTTCTGGAGGCCGTGGACCGGGACGACGCTCTGACCCTGTCCGAGGAGCTGGGAGACGTCCTGGTTCAGGTGGCGTTCCACGTTCAAATCGCCAGCGAGGCCGGCGAGTTTGGGCTGGCCGACGTGCTGACGCGAGTCAACCGGAAGCTGGTGCACCGCCATCCCCACGTTTTCGGCGATGCCCAGGTCGCCGATTCCAGGGAGGTGGAAAGCAACTGGGAGCGCATAAAACGGGAGGAGAACCGGAGCAAAGGGGTCCGCAAATCGGCGGTGGACGGCATTCCCCGAGACCTGCCCGCTCTGACCTACGCTCAGTTGACGCAGGACCGGGTGGGCCGGGCCGGCTTCGAATGGGAGGACATCTCCGGCGTGCTGGACAAGGTCGCGGAGGAGGTGGGGGAGCTTCGCCGGGCGACCGGCCAAGAAGAGAAGGCCCACGAGCTGGGCGACCTCATCTTCACCCTGGTCAACCTGTCCCGGTGGCTCGACATCCATGCCGAGGACGCCCTGCGGCAGGCCAACCGCCGTTTCCAGAGCCGGTACACCACGATGGAGCGACTGGCGGACGGCCGGGGCCAGGACTTTGCCCAGCTTCCCCTGGCCGAGAAAGAGGTCCTGTGGCAGGAGGCGAAGGCGCTGGAGAAGGGCTAGCCTGGTGGGGCCGCCCGGAGAGGCCGCCAGCCAGCCCAGGGGATTGAGTGGCTATCCAACACCTCCATGGGAGGCCGCCCTTGGCCTTTCGACAAGCTCAGGACCAACGGATTTTCTCCGTTCGTGACGAGTTTTTCGAACCACGGCGGCTGGTTATTGGATCGGCCCTTAGCTGGACTCTGTACAAAGTCCAGCTAAGACTGGTCTTCGCCCTACGGGATCACCGGGGACCGGGTGGAGAGGCTGGTTCGAGGTTACCGGCTCATGGGCTGATTCATACCGCCGTCAAGCACAACGCTGCTGCCGGTGAGGTACCCAGCCCGGTCCGACGCCAGAAAGGCGACCAGGTCTCCCACCTCCTCGGGCTTGCCGAAGCGACGCATGGGGATGGCAGCTACCGCCTCCTTGGCCAGTTCCTCGGCCGTGCGGCCATTCTCCTTGGCCGTGGCCTCGAACGAAGCGGTCAGGTATTCAGTTTGGACGGGACCGGAGAGCAGGTTGTTGACGGTAATGTTGAACGGGGCCAGCTCATTGGCAAGCAGCTTGGAGTAACCCGCCAGGGCCGATTGGCTGGCCGCGGAGAGGGCCGCCTTCTTATCCGGGCGGTCCACCGGGCTATGCAGCAGGTGGATAATGCGCCCCCATCGCTGCTGCTTCATGTAGGGGATCACTTCCCGGGCCATACGGATGGCGCTGAGAAAGTTCTCTTCCAACGCCGCCAGAATTGTCTCGTCGCTGAACTCGGAGGGTCGGCCGGGGGGTCCATGCCCCACGTGGGTTACCAGGATCCCGATCTGGCCAAAGCGGTTGAAGGTGTCTCGTACCACGCGGCGGATGTCCCTAGAAACCGACAGGTCGGCCGGGATGGCCAGCACGTGATGTTGCGAACCGATCCGGGCCAGCTCGATCTCGGTGCGGCGCAGGTCGGCCTCGGTGCGGGCGGAGATGGTGACGCTGGCGCCCTCTTGGGCAAATGCCACCGCGATGGCCCGCCCCATACCCCTGCTGGAGCCTCCCACTATAGCAACGCGGTCTTTCAGTCCCAGGTCCATTGCCGGTCAGCCTCCTCGTCCCCAGCGGCTCCGTCCCATAATAAACGTACCTCAGGTTTCAGGCAAGATGTCTGAACCCCAATATTTGTCAACCTTGAGGACACGTCCCGCACCTGGCAGCAGGGCAAACGTGATGGTTCCGGCAATAGGGGCACTGGCTGGGGTTGGGGTCGCAGTGAAGGAAGGCAGCGGCAAAGAAGGCGCCCAGCCAACCCGGGTTTTGTCTATATTAGGTTTCCTCGCTGAGACGGCGGGCCGTGGGGCCTCTTGCCCTGTTAGGTCACCGACTCTTCGGCCATCTTGTCGATCTGGGACTCCGAGTACTCCAGCTCCCGCAGTATCTCCCTCGTGTGCTCGCCCAACAGGGGCGGCGGCCGGTCCAAGCCCCCAGGGGTCCGGGAGAATTTGATGGGAACGCCCGTCTGCTTGACGGACCCCAGGGTGGGATGGGGCATCTCCTGGTACATCTGGCGGTGCAGAAGCTGGGGGTCGGAGAAAACATCCGCCAGGTCGTTGATGGGGCCGCAGGGAACACCGGCTGGAATGAGTGTGTCTACCCACTCCGCGGTCGACCGGGTGAGGAACAGTTCCTGCAGCATGGGCGCCAGCGCGGCCCGGTTACGCACCCGGTCACCGTTGGTGGCATAGCCCGGAGTGTCCTGCAGGTCTTCCAGTCCCATACCTTGGCAGAACCGTTGCCAGATGCGCTCGGAGCCCACTGCCACGTTGAGGTACTTGCCATCACGGCACATGAATGCCTGGTAAGGCACGAGGTTGGGATGGGCGGCCCCCAGGCGCTTGGGCGGCTCTCCGTTAGCGAAGAGATAGCCCGCCTGGTAGGTCAGCCAGGCCACTTGAGCGTCCATCATGGAGACATCGATATACTGCCCTTCACCCTGTTGGTCCCGGTGTCGGACCGCGGCCATAATCGCGAAGGCGGACCACATTCCAGCCCCGATGTCGGTTATCGCGATCCCCACCTTCTGCGGATCGTCGTCGGGCCCGCCGGTGAGGCTCATGATGCCGCCGATGCCTTGCATTATCTGGTCGTAGGCCGGGCGGTCCCGGTAGGGCCCGTCCTGTCCGAAACCGGAAATTGAGCAGTAGATTATCCTGGAGTTAATCTCTTTCACCGTTTCATAGTCCAGGCCGAACCGGGACATCACCCCGGGGGTGAAGTTCTCCACCACCACGTCGGCCCCCTGAACCAATCGTAGAAAAACCTCCTTCGCCTGGGGCTCTTTGAAGTTCAGTGTCAGGCTCCGCTTATTGCGGTTGATGGAAAGAAAGTATGCGCTCTCCTCGCCGATGAAAGGCGGCCCCCAGTGTCGGGTGTCATCCCCCGTGCCGGGAATCTCGATCTTGATAACGTCCGCCCCGTAGTCCCCCAGCATCAGGGTGCAGAAAGGGCCCGCCAAAGCCCGAGTCAAATCGAGCACCCGTATCCCTTCAAGCGCTTTCATCTTACCGCTGTCTCCTCGCCCCCGGCGTCATCCGGTCCGCCGCCGGGGGACGGAAAATGCGCCGTATGGCGCACCCAATACTACCACAGGGCGGCCGACGCCCACTATCAACGCCGCGGCCAGCATCGCTCCCAGAAAGCCTCCGATCAGCGAGCCTGTGACGGCAATGGCGAACTCCGTGTCGTGTTCTATAAAGTTAAAGACAATAGAGGAGGAAATCGCCAGGACGAACGCACCCGCGGAGTAGAGCAGGATGCTGCCGAACCTCTTCCTGGCCATTGAACTTCGCAGGTTTTGCCGGACCGGTGTGCTGCGCTTCAGGCTCCGTAGCCGGCTCTTCATATTTGCTGCCGCTTGATTAAGCAAGTTGTATGCCCTCCCACACTGGAATAAGATAGTCGGACGGTCGGCGCAAACTGGCTGACAGGTTTCAGGCTACAGGCACCAAAACTTGATCACGAGGGGATAAACCCTCAAAGGGCCTGAGGGTTTGCCAGCTAAGGGCCGGTCAAATCGGACAGATCGGGCGCACCTTCCAGATAAAGAATGGCCCGAGAGCGCCGGGGGATTTCTTAGGACGATGGGCCGGGTAGTACGTATCGGCAACCGGGTGGGAGGGGTGTTCTACGGGTGGTGGCTGGTAGCCATCACCGGCTTCATCGTGGTGATGACCATGGTGCCGCTCTTTCATGCCATGTCGGTGTGGACTGTGGCGCTGGAAAGTCACTTCGGCTGGAACCGGACCCAGTTGGGTTTCGCCCTCACCGTCGGCCGGGTGGAGGGCGGCCTCATGGGGCCGGTGGAAGGGTACTTGACCGACCGTATGGGCACCAGGCGCATGGTGCTCATCGGATTGCTGGTCCTGGGCGTAGGCTTCTTGCTGTTCTCGCAGGTCCGCACCCTGTGGATGTTCTACGCGGCGTTCCTGGTCATGTCGGTAGGAGGCGGCCTGGGTGGCTGGGTGCCGGTGATGACCGTGCTGAATCACTGGTTTGTCCGCCGCCGCGCCACCGCCATGGGCTGGTCCAACGTGGGTGGCCGGCTGGGCGCTTTGCTGCTGGTCCCGGCCATTGCCTGGGCCGTCGACCCTGAGCAAGACCGGCTGGGGTGGCAGGCCACCGCCCTGGCAATGGGTATTTTCGTCCTGCTGGTTGCCTTTCCTCTTTCCAGGCTGGTCCGCAACCGCCCGGCGGAGTACGGTTTGAGGCCGGACGGCGATCCCCCGGCCGCAATTTCCGCGGCCGCCGGGTCAAGAGGGGCATCCGGCGCCAGGGATCGGCGGGACCATACGGCTGACACCGACATGACCACGGGCCAGGCACTGAGGACGCCCGCCTTCTGGCTCATATCCCTCGGGCACGGGTTTACCTCCATGGTGATCCTGGCAATCATGGCCCACCTCGGACTGCTCATGAAGGACAAGGGGTTCGACGTGCAGACGACCGCGTGGGTGGTTGCGGTGTATACTGCCGTCTCCATGGTGTTTCAACTGGTCGGCGGAATTGTCGGAGACCGGGTGCCCAAGCGGGTTGCCCTGGCTATCTTCACCTTCGTTCAGGCGGGAGCCGTGGTGCTGCTCACCGTCGCATCCACTCTCCCCATGTTGTACCTTTTCGCGGTGGTGTTCGGCATGGGCTTCGGGGGACGCAACCCCTTGACCACTGCCATCCGGGGCGAATACTTCGGCCGGGCTTCTTACGGCAAGATACTGGGCTTGTCGACAGTGCCGATGAATATCCTTTTACTGGTGGCCCCGCCTTTAGCCGGGTTCCTGCGCGATGTGCAGGGCACGTACACTCAGGCATTTCTTGGCCTGGCGGCCCTGAACGTTCTGGGCGGCATCCTGTTCTTGAACGCCAAGAAGCCGGTTGCCGGCCCGGTTATCGTCACGGAGAGGCGCTGATGACCGGCCGGGCGCCGGTTAGGTACTCCGACCTACCCCGGAGTTATCACCGCTGGAAGTGGCGGATACTGCTGGCTTTCTGCGGTTTCTACCTCTTCCTGTATCTGGGACGGTTCGTCTTCTGGCCGGTGGCGCCGCTGGTCAAGCAAGAGTTGATGCTCAGCCACATCGAGATCGGCCTGATCAACGCGGCGCTGCTGTGGGGCTTCATGCTGGGAGATGTGGTGCACGGGCGGCTGGCCGAAACCTACGGACTGCGCCTCTGGGTGCTGCTGGGGGCGGTGCTGACCACGGCGTTCAACTGGGTTACCAGCTTCGGCAACTCCGCCGTGACCCTGGCCATCCCGTGGGCCCTCGCCGGGTTCACCAACGCCGCCTGTTTCCCTCCGGGCGCCAGCATGATCTCCCAGTGGTGGCCCCGGCGGGACCGGGGAATGGCCTTCGGGGTCCTGCTGACGGCGGCGGGCGGGGCCATGCTCCTGGTGTGGTGGATCGCCGGATGGGTGGGCGCCGAGTTCGGTTGGAGGGCCGCTTTTCGGTTTCCGCCACTGATCATCGTCGTCCTGGGGGCGGTCTTCTACCTGGTGACCCGAGACCGGCCGTCCGATGTAGGGCTGCCCGATTACATGGAAGAGGATGAGGTGTCGGCCGGTCCCGAGGCGCTGGCCTCCAAGCGGTTCCGGGGGCTGGGGCCGTACAAACTGCTCCTGTCCAACCCTCGGTTCCAGCTGGCCTGCCACGTAAAGGGGCTGGAGAACGTGGTGAAGCACGGGCTGATGACCTGGGTGCCGATCTACTACTTCGAGAAAGGCGGCCTGACCATCGAGTCCACCCTGCTCCTGACCGTCTTCCTGCCCCTGGGATACCTGCTGGCGCCGCCCCTGGCCGGAATCATCTCCGACCGGTTGCTGCACGGCGCCCGCCGCCCCATGGTTATCGCCTCCTGCGGTGTCAGCGCGGCGACGCTGGCCGCCATCGCTTTCGCGCCGCCGGTCAACGTCTCTCTGGGGGCGGCCCTGCTCCTGACCGGTGGGCTGGCCATCGGGATATCTCCCATGGTGACCATCGCGGCCGACCTTGGCGGACGGCACATGGCCGGCACCTCGTCGGGGCTGCTGGACGCCCACGGATACTTTTATGCTGGGCTACAGGCCGTCATCTTCAGCGTCCTGCTGGACGCGGCCGGGAGCCCGTGGCCCGTCGTATTCCTGGCCATGGCCGGAACCAGGTTGCTGTCCGCGGGCATGATCTCAGCAGTGAAGGTGTAGCCGGGGTTAGGCCAGCCGTTGCCGGCAGTGAGCCGCTTGTCCGCAGTGCTTGGCAAGATTTGGCGGCCCGACCAGTCTCAAGAACAAGGAGGACCCATGAACCTAGAAGGAGCGGCGGTGATCGTCACCGGCTCAGGCACGGGGCTGGGAGCCGCCGTGGCGATGCGTCTCTCGTCCAAGGGCGCCAAGGTGGTAATCAACTACAGCCGGAGCGAGGCCGAGGCCCGGGCAACGGTCGAGGCGTGCGCGAAACTCGGAGCCGAGACCTTGCTCTGCCGGGCCGACGTGTCGGTCGATGAAGACTGCCGGCGCATGGCGTCTCAGACCATCGAGAAGTGGGGGAGGATAGACGGCCTGGTCAACAATGCCGGGCGCTCAGCCTTCGTAAAACTTGAAGACCTGGAAGCCCTGTCAGCCGATGTTTTCCTCAATCTCTACGGTGTAAACGTGATCGGCCCGTTCCAGATGGCCCGGGCGGTGGCCCCCCAGATGAAAGCCCAGGGTAAGGGAGCTATCGTAAACGTTTCGTCGACCTCTGGGGTCACGGGGATCGGCAGCTCCATCGCCTACGCCGCGTCCAAGGGCGCGCTAAACACCATGACCCTGTCCCTGGCCCGCGCCCTGGGCCCTGAGATCAGGGTCAACTCGGTGTGCCCTGGGTTCATGCAGACCCGGTGGTGGCGGGATGTCCTCAGTGAGGAGAGATACCGGGAAAAAGTCGACCGGGTCGGCGGGGGCGTCCCGCTGAAGGCGGCGGGCACGCCGGAAGCCGTGGCCGAGCCGGTGGTCTGGCTGCTTGAGGGGGCGGAGCACATGACCGGGCAGACCTTTATCGTCGATGGCGGCATGCACTTGATTGGCTTTTCGGGTTAGTGGCGGCCGCCGCCGGTGGGGAAGCACGCGGATATGTTTCCTATGGCCGGGTCAAGCTGACCGCCAGGAAAAGGATCACCAGGACCAGGACCAAGTTCACCCTGGCCAGGACCAGCAACAGCCGTCTTCCCCAGGTGGGAGCGGGGGCATCGCCGGAGCCGCGACGGTCCACAAGCTGCCTCACGACGTACGGGCCCAAGACGAAGTCGTGGAACAGGCTCATTCCAATCACCAGGACGGCCAGGCCTGTCTTGGCCTGGAGCGTGCGGATGAAGTGGCCGCCGGAGGTAAAGAAGTTGCCGGGACGGATGCCCCAGTGGTCCCCGGCCAGATAGATACCGGTCACCGCCAGCAGCACAATCGACGCCCACGCCACCGGCACGAACCTTCGGGCTGCCTGCCTCAGTAGGATTAGCCCCAGTCCGGAGGCGGCCGTCTCCCTGCGGGACAGGGGGGCCAGCACGATTACCAGGAATAGCGTCCCTCCCAACCAGATGATGGCGGAAAGGATGTGTATCAAAACGGCGGCTTTATAGAGCATTATCAAAGGCACCCCGCTCTATTGTTCTGGGCCTGGTCCTCCAGCCTCGTCAATAGCTGGCAGTGCTGCCCGTCCCCGGTCCCGGCGCGGGCCAAGCCTTCGCGGATGAGGATCTCATCAATACTGTCGCCGGCATTGGTATAAACGTAGTAGCGGAGTTGCTCACCGGAGACCGACACGTTCGGTCCGGGCTTTACTCTCACAACCTTGCCGGCTAGCTGCCTCAAACTGCTGATGGCCTGGCGATGGCACGGGTCCGCTGAGTCTGGGGTGTCGATCCCAAAGACCTGAACCATGCCGTCCCAGCTCTCGAAAGTGTCGCCGTCGACGACTCGGATGACCCGCAAAGTCGGGCAGTCCGGGCAGCGGAGCAAAGTCTTATGCTCGGATACTGACGGCGTGCCGAAACAGGCGGCCAGCAAACCAATGACGCCGGCCGCTGCCAACAGCCTCCACTTTCCGGCTCCCCCATCTGGAACCCGTGCCCGGCGCAAGTATCAGCGTAGCATTCGCTGGCCCTATTCTATCAGGTGGTGGTGGATTGCCGCGGCAATTCCGATTGGGATGCACGCAGGTGTGATCCTCCTGACGCTCGTAGGCCTATTGCGGTTGTTGGGCGGCAAGAAGGCTGATCTCTTCTTCGCCGCCATGTTGCCGCCGCCGTTGAGCGTTGAGCAACTGCTCGGGAATGGGGCGGGCGACGCCGATGTACTCAGCCGTCTCGAAAACATCGCCCTTGGGATGCTGGACTACCACCGGGAACTGGTGTCGATCCTGGTGCCGTTGATGAGTCATCCATCATTCGATTTCGAGCGGTTCGCCCAGCGGCACCCTGAATCGCCGCTGGCACGCCTGCGCCTGGGACTGGTGGAATATCTGGAGGCCCAACAGGGACTGGGACGCGTGGCTCCCGGGAATGTGGGCGTGGCTGCACTGGTCCTGGTTGCGACTGTACACGGTCTTGCCCTCTTCGAGAAACTGGGTGTGCACCGCGGAAAGTTCGAAGAGGGGGTCGTCCGGGCCACGGTCCGCTCTATCTGGTGGGGCCTTGCTCCCCAGGGCGAACGGGGTTCGTAGACGATTCCGTGACACGCGAAAGCCGGGCCTGAAGCCGGCCCGGCGTCAGGTGGAGTTTGGATGGTCCCAGAGCCGGGCGGCGGCGGCGTCCGGCAAAAGGTACTCGAACCGGGCCCGCTCCGCGTACATGCGGTCCACCCCAGTATCGCCGATGTGGTAGTACTCTTCCGCGTCGAACTCCGCCTTCACCGAGTCTAGCTGGTGTTTCAGCACGGTGAACTCGACCAGGATGCCATTGTCCCGCCAGAGGCGTTGCTGGTTGCTGATCGTCCGGTCGGAGCAGCTGCCAATAATGTATCCCAACTCTTTAGCCCTGCTCACCATGTCCATCGTGATGGGCCCGGGCGGGTCGCCCATCTCCAGGGTCCCGTCTATGTCAAAACTAATGAGCTTCGCCAAATATGGCCCTCCGTAGGACTTGCGAGACCCCCTCCCCGTTGGTTGGAGGCGGCCGATCCGCGGCGGCTCTCCTCGAGCAAAGGTTGGAGCCGCGCAGTTGTCTAGCTGGGGTGCTTGCCGAACATGACCCAGCCCCCCCCGAGGGGCGGGCCGAAGCCGGCCACCGCGGTCTCGGCTCGTACGGTGGCCTGCCGCGGGCCCGCCGTTCCTCTGAGCTGCTCGATGCTGTCGGTCCACATGGCGGTGCGCAGGCGGCCAGTCCCCAAGTTCCCGCTGCTGGAGCTGAAGGGATGGGGCCCTTCGACTCGGATATCGCCGGCATAGAATTTGAAAGCGTCTCCTCTCTTCACTCCATGCCACTGGAAGGCCTCCAGCCAGAACTGGGTCATGGTGGCGAAGCCATCGTAGGGGTTGAAAATGTCCACGTCCTCAGGCCCGAGCCCGGAGCCCTCGAACATCATCCGGGCCACCCGGTCCGTCTCCGCCTCCAGCTCGTCCAGGACCGCCTGGGTGCTCCGTTGGCCGGCCCCGTGCTGAACGTGGTTCAGGATGTAGGCGGGCTTTTGTTTCATATCTCTGGCCCGCTCGGCGGTGGTAAAGAGGTAGGCCCCCGACGCGTTGACCGGGCGGTCGCAGTCCCACAACCGGAGGGGCTTCAGGATGTACCGCGAGGTCACATAGTCCTCCACGGTAAGCGGCTCCAGATTGTGGCTGGCGTTGAACCCCCAGGGGTACATCAGTCCGTTTCGGTGCTGGTTTACCACGAAGGGGGCCATGTCGTCATGGACCCCGCCATACTTGAGGCAATATTGGGCGTGGGGAAAGGCGTTGATGAAATCGTTTCCCCCATGATTCCCCCAGGGCACGGTCCACTGGCGGGCGCCTTTGGCATAGTCCGAGGCGTTCTCTCCTCCCCGGCGATAGCGGCCTTCCAGATTGCCTGTCGGGTATATCACCAGACAGGTGGTGCAGAGACCGTCGCCCACTGCTTGGGCGGCAAGGCCCATCATCTCCCCGATAGCAGGCACGCCGGAAGGGGCGTACTTGACGTTGGTCAGCCCCATCTGCTCGATCAGCCACTCCGCGTTCAC
>CAYOAF010000020.1:0-11771 GCA_964401855.1 uncultured Dehalococcoidia bacterium | reverse complement strand
ACCAGCACCATCGAGACCGCCCGGCAGACATCCCGGCAGATGTTCGGGCTCTCGGACAAGGGTAACCTATTCGACCCCGATGAGGTGGTCACCTTCACCGCCAGGACCAAGGGCTCCATGCAGTTCGAGGACGCCCTTGGGATCTGCCGCTTCAACACCCGGACCGATGTCATCATCCTGTGTGAAGCCCTGTCGAAGGCCACCGGATGGGACTACACCCTGGACGATGCCATGGATATGGGCCGCCGGACCGTCAACCTGCTGCGGGCTTTCAACCTGCGCCATGGTATCGGCCCAGAGTTGGACCGGCCATCTCCCAGATACGGCTCCACCCCCGTTGACGGCGTGGTGGCGGGCGTGGGCATCCTCCCCTACTGGGACCAGATGGTGGGCGACTACTACGAGCAGATGGGCTGGGACCGGGAGACCAGCAAGCCCCTGCCCGAAACTCTTCGGAGCCTGGGACTGGAGCACGTGGTCACCGACCTGTGGGCCTAAGGCCGCTCCACTGACCCTGAACGGCGGGCCTCCATAGTGAGTGTCCGCCGTCTTGATGATCAATGCAGCGACAAACAAGGAGACGCGGACCCCCCCTTTATGAAGGGGGATTTAGGGGGATTTCGTCGTTGTGAGGCCTGCCCCTCCTCCGAGCCTCCGGGCGTAGGCGGTCCCGGTTGACACGGGAGAATGGCGGGGATAGACTCGAAATACGGAGGGTCGGCGACGGCCTGACGTTGGAGACCCCGGCTCACAATGATTCCCTCCAGAACAATATGGAAAAGCGGTTGGGTTGGCCCGTCGAATGCGGACCAACCCAATCTATTCTTCGGGCCCATCCATCTTGGAAGGGCACGATCCGAACGGCATCTCAAGACCGGCGTTGGGCTGGGAGAATGACGCGAGAATACGACGTGGCAGTGGTGGGCGGCGGGGTGGTTGGATGCGCTATCGCCCGGGAACTGGCTCGCTACCGGGTCAAGGTGGTTCTTCTGGAGCGGGAGAGCGACGTTTCCCGCGGGACCAGCGGCAAGAACAGCGGCGTGGTGCACACCGGCTTCAACGTGCCCACCGGCTCGGTCAAGGCGCGGCTGAACGTCGCCGGCGCCAGGGTTTTCGAGGAACTTTGCGCGGAGCTGAGTGTCCCCTTTCAGCGGGTGGGGAAGCTGGTCGTCGCCCTCACCGAGCAAGAGGCCCCCGATCTGGAGAAGCTGAAGGCCATCGGGGATGCCAATGGGGTCCCGTCCCTGGAGATCGTCGACGGCGGAACGGTCCGCCACATGGAACCCAATATTCAGGGCTATGCCGCCCTTCACGTCCCCACCGCGGCCATAACCTGCCCTTACACCCTCACCATAGCCCTGGCCGAATCCGCCAAGGCCATGGGGGCTGAGATACTGCTCCAGTCCGAGGTGAAGAGGATCTCCGGCCGCGTTGGCGCCTTTCGCATCACCACGGGTAAGGGCACAGTGTACAGCAAGCTGGTGGTGAACTCCGCCGGGCTCTACGCCGACCGCGTGGCCCGGCTGGCCGGGGTGGGCCGTTACAAGATCTATCCCTGCCGGGGCGAGTACCTCATCATCGACAAGGCCAGAAGCGATCTCATCCAGCGCATGGTCTACCCGGTGCCGCCCAGAGGAGGGTCCGGCCTCGGCGTGCACCTGACCCCGACCGTCGACGGGAACATCCTGATAGGCCCCAGCGCGGCCTACGTGCAGCACAAGGGCAACGACTCCACCACCGGGGCGATGTCCCGAACCCTCCTCCGGGAGGCGCGGGAGCTGCTTCCTCCCCTGAACCCTCGCGACGTTGTCACCGCCTACGCCGGCATCAGGGCCAAGACCGTTAGCTCGGCTGAGGGCGGCTTCGGGGACTTTATCATCGAAGAAGCGCCGGAGCTGCCGGGGATGATGCATCTGATCGGCATCGAGTCTCCCGGCCTCACCTCGGCGCCCGCCATCGCGGCCGACGTGGCCGGGTGGGCAGGCAGCTACCTTCCGCCGGGGAGCAACGGTATCCCGCCGCCGCCGCGACAGCCGGCGGTCCCCTTCCGTGAGTTGACTTGGGAAAAGCAAGCCGAGCTGGTGGCGGCGGACCCCGACCATGGCCAGATCGTGTGCCGGTGTGAGATTGTCACGCGCCGCGAAGTGCTGGATGCCATCCACAACCCCCTTGGCGTGGACACTCTCAGCGGCATCAAATACCGTTCCAGGGCAACCATGGGACGCTGTCAGGGCGGTTTCTGCGGCCCGCGAATCGTGGAGATGCTGGAGGAAGAACTGGGCATTTCGCCGGAGGCTATCTCCCTCAAAGGGCCCGGCTCGTGGCTTTTCTCCGGGACTACCAAAGGGCTCAGAACCCCCGGGAACGCATCCCACGGGCGCAACGAGACATGATAACGGGCGGGGGCGCCCATAAAGACATTTTCGGAGCCATGACGTGCGTACCGAAAACTTAGATGTGGTGGTTGTAGGTGGCGGTCCCGCCGGGATGGCCGCCGCCGTCGGGGCCCGCCAGGCCGGGGCCGAAGGCGTGCTGCTGGTGGAACGGGGGGAGCGGCTGGGCGGGATCCTGAACCAGTGCATCCACGACGGCTTCGGCACCAAGGTCTTCGGCGAGGCCTTGACAGGGCCCGAGTACGCTCAGATCTATATCGACAAGCTCCGCAACGCCAGGGTCTCCTATTGCCTCAACACCATGGTCCTCGACCTGTCGGCAGACCGGGAAATGACGTTGTGTTCCATCGAGGGGATGCGGCGAATTCGGGCCAAGTCGGTGGTCCTCACCATGGGGTGCCGGGAGCGCCCCCGGGGCGCCATCAACATTCCCGGTTCTCGCCCCGCGGGCGTCTACACCGCCGGCGTCGCCCAGGCCTACATGAACCTTCAGAACATCGGGGTCGGACGGCGGGTCATGATCCTGGGTTCGGGCGATGTCGGCCTCATCATGGCCCGGCGTCTCACGTTGGAAGGCGCCGAGGTCCCGTGTGTGGCCGAGATACTGCCTCATTCCAGCGGGCTGGGCCGGAACGTGGTCCAGTGTCTGGACGACTTCGGCATCCCCCTCTACCTGCGCACGACGGTTGTGGAGATCCACGGGACTCAGCGAGTCACCGGAGTGACCCTGGCCGAGATCGGGCCGCGGGGAGGGATTGTGCGAGGGTCCAAGCGCTACGTCGCCTGCGATACCCTCATGCTTTCGGTCGGGCTGATTCCGGAGAACGAGCTTTCCAGGAAGGCCGGCACGGCCCTGAGCCCGGTCACTGGTGGACCCATCGTCGATGAGGACTTTCACACGTCCATCCCCGGCATCTTCGCCGCGGGGAACGCCCTCCAGGTGCACGACCTGGTGGACTACGTATCCCTGGAGGCCGAGACGGCCGGGCGGAAGGCGGCCGGGTTCGTCGGCACGGGGCATGGCGGGCAGGCGAACATCGCGGTCAGCCCAGGGCAGGGGATACGGTACGTGGTGCCCCAGCGGATCAGCGGCACCGCGGCGGTCGACTTTTGTATGCGGGTGACGGCCCTGGGGCAGGACCGCCACATTGTCTTCAGCAGAGATGGCCAGGTGGTCAGGAGGCTGAAGCAGTCCGTGCTGGCGCCTTCGTCGATGATCAGGCTCAGGGTGAGGGCCGACCGGTTCCAGGGAATGGATGGCGAATTGACGGTGGAGGTCCAATAGTGAAAGGCGAGTTCATCTGCATTGTGTGCCCCACAAGCTGCCCGGTGAGCGCTGAGTGGAATGACACAAAATTGCTGAGCATCGACCATGCCCAGTGCAAGCTTGCCTGGGCCTTCATCCAAGACGAGATATTCGACCCCAGGCGGACGGTTACCACCACCGTACTGGTGGAAGGGGCCGACCTTCCCTTGGTCAGTGTGAAGACCGATGTCCCCGTGCCCAAGCCGGTGGTGATGGAGGTCATGGACCACCTGGCCGGCGTCGTGGTCCATGCGCCCGTGGGTATCGGCGACGTGATCGTGTCCGATGTACTCGGGACCGGCTCCAATATCGTCGCGACCAGAGAGGCCCTGAAGAAGGCCTGACCTCCGACTCCCCAGCGGTGGCGCCAGGACCGTGCGCCATCCGGCACCGGCCCCCCGCGAACGCCGGGGCGTTCGGCCCCCTGGCCGGAACGTCCCCCAGGTGGACGTTCCGGGCGGCGGTCGCCATAATGACCGGAGACGGGTGGTCAGAATGTTGCTACCAGAAAGAGCGATGGGTATAATCGACCGAGGTTGAATGGCGGTGAAGCCCTAGTAGGCCCATCGTCAGGGCTTTGAACGCGGTACATCGTCGGCGCTTCGCTTCTGCGCCGACGATGCCCGGCAGCAGCGGCCCTCGCCGGATTCCGGGGCTGGCGGCGCCGCTTTTTCATCCAGGGCTTTGTTGGAGGAGCGACTCGTGGTTAGAAACCACGTTGAACCGGTTGAAGTAAGCCTCGGTGGTTGGAAGGTTACCGAAGACTCGGTGCGGGAGTACCTGCGGGCGGCAGGCGATACGCTGTCGGCGTACTGCCAACACGGCCTGACACCGCCCCTGGCTCTGGCGGCCCGCGCCCTGGGTTCCCTGCTGCAGCATATGGACCTGCCGCCCGGAGCGATTCACAGCCTTCAGGAGATCGTGACACTCCGGCCCGTCCCCTTTGGGCAGCACATCACCGGAACTGTCAGCCTGGAACCGGTAAAGCGTCGTGGAGGCATGGAGTTCTTGACCGCCGGCTTTGCCCTCAAAGACGAAGCAGGCCAGGATGTGCTGGGCGGTAAAACCACCGTGCTGGTCGTGGACCCGAATTCCTTCCCAACCGGCGGGCAAGAGACCGCAGATCGGAGTGCCCTTTCTCGTCCCGGCGGCCCGGCTGTGGCGGGCGATGAGGTTTCCGAGGAGGGGGCTCTTACGAGCGTGGTGAGGATCATTACCCAGGAGCAGCTCAACGCCTATGCCCAGGTGTCGGGGGACCACAATCCCCTTCACCTCGACCCCGAGTTTGCCGCCACCACCCAATACGGCGGCATCATCGCTCACGGCATGCTGACACTGGCATTCATTTCTGAGATGATGACCGGGGCCTTCGGGATGGCGTGGCTTCAAAACGGGTCCCTGAGGGTCCGCTTCAAGGGCGCCGCCTACTTGGGGGATCGGGTGGAGACCCGGGGCCGGGTGACCAAAGAGGCTGCTTTGTCCCAGGGCCGGCAGGTTGGGTGCGCCGTCGAGCTGAGCAACAGCGAGAACGGGCAGGAATTGATCAGCGGCGCCGCAACCGTCGTGTTGCCCTAGTGTCGAATGAGACCGATCTCCAGGGGCGGCGAGGACGCCGAGATTTTCAGTCGATGCCATGGCTCCGTTACCGGGTGGCGGCACCAACGAGGGCCATCGGATATTTGAGGAAGACAAAGCATGCCCAGTGATGGAAACCGGGGCACTCGCCCAATCCGGGTGGTGGTTGACGCCATGGGCGGCGACTACGCCCCCACGGAAACGGTAAAAGGGGCGGTCCAGGCGCTGGGAGCCGAAAACATCGAACTCACATTGGTGGGAGACCGAAACCAGGTCGAAGAGCAGCTGGCCCGATGCGATACGGGCGGCAGGCCGGTGACCGTGGTCCCATCCGTTGGCAAAATCGGTGACGACGAACACCCGGTACAAGGACTGCGGCAAAAACCCCAGGCATCGATCCTGGTTGCCACCAAATTGCTGAAAAGCGGCGATGCCGACGTGCTGGTGTCCATGGGTTCCACCGGGGCGTCGATGGCCAGCGCCGTGCTGGCCTTGGGTTTGATGGACGGCCTGGACCGCCCCTGCCTCGGCGGTCCTTTCCTGGGACTGGCGCCCCGAACGGTGCTGGTGGACATGGGGAGCAGCATCGACTGCCGGCCCGGAGTGCTGCTCAACTTCGCCGCCCTGGGCGCAGTGTTTGCCCGTAAGTTCCTGGATATCAAGAATCCAAAGGTCGGCCTCCTCAGCACCGGCTCCGAGGAAGCCAAGGGTAACCGGCAGGTGCAGGAAAGCGCCCAGCTTCTCAAGGCGAGCCACCTCAACTTCATCGGCAACGTGGAGGGAATGGACTTCTTCACCGGCCGGGCCGACGTAATCGTCTGCGACGGGTTTGTGGGAAATATATTGATGAAGTTCACCGAGGGGATCGGAAAGGCACTGGCCCCTTTCCTGTCCAAGCTCCTTTCATTGAGCACCCCCCAGGAGGATATCGACCGGATAACCAACGAGTTGTGGCACCTGACCAACCTCCCCAGGACCATGGGCGGGCCTTTGTTCGGCGTCGACGGGGTAGTGATCGTGGGCCACGGCTCCTGCAAGGCCGACGGCATTGCCGGGGCCATAAATACCGCCCTCCGGTGTGTAAAGATCGACTTGGTGGAGAGCATGCGAGAGGAGCTATCGCAGATGGGCCGCCACGGGAACAGCACCATCTCCAATTTGCAGCGGTCGCCCCAGGCTCCCGGTTGAAGAAGAACTGTTCCGGTACTCTGTCGCCTGGGGCCGAGACCCAGGGACCAATCTCCGAATGGACCCCTTTCCAACGTAATCAAGCGCCGGTGAGGCACAGAAAAGAAACACCCGTGGACCGGCATTTGGTTGCCGGGCCACGGTGGTATGAGGGAAGCTATGAACGACCTTAGCGGGAAAGTGGCGATAGTGACGGGAGCAGGCCGGCGGAAGGGCATCGGCCGGACAATTGCCCTTGGGTTGGCCCGGGCCGGGGCCGACGTCGTGGTGTCCGACCTCGAGATGGGACCGGAGGCCATGTCGCCCGAAGAACGCGAGGCCGGGTGGCAGGGGCTGCCCAGCGTGATTGGCGAGATAGAAGCCCTGGGACGGCAGGGCCTGGCCTTGTTCACCAACATCGCCGACGCGGCCCAGGTGCCTGAGATGGTCAGCCAAACAATCGACCGGTTTGGCCACGTGGATATTCTGATCAACAACGCGGGAATAACCCGGGACCGCTTGCTGCTCCGCATGACCCCCGATGACTTCGACAAGGTCGTCGAGGTGAACCTGCGGGGGGCCTTCCTGTGCACCAAGTACGTGATGCCTCATCTGCTGAAGCAACGGGGGGGGCGGGTCGTCAACATCTCGTCGGTCGTCGGAGTGAGCGGCAACCCCGGCCAGGCCAACTACGCAGCCGCCAAAGCGGGCATAATCGGCCTCACCAAGGCGGTGGCCCGGGAAGTGGCGTCCCGCAACATAACGGTCAATGCTCTGGCCCCCGGGTTTGTGGCCACCGGAATGGTGGAGGTGCTGCCCGAGGAGACTCGAAAGCAAATCCTGGGCCGCATCCCCATGGGGCGCTTCGGGACCGTGGACGACGTCGCCGGGGCGGCGCTGTTCCTTTGCAGCGAGGCTGCCAGCTACATCACCGGCCAGGTGATAACCATTGACGGCGGGATGATCGCCTGAACCGGTAGCCGCCGTGTCAGGGGAAACGGCCCTCCGGCGATAAAGCCCGCGCCCGGCCTTGAACCTGCCTTCCATGTCCTTGGCTGGGGCCGGTGCCTCCCGATACAATGGCGTTGGGATAACCGCTGAAATCGGTGCAGCGGGAACTGAGGGCGGCCAGCACCACCGTCGAATAGACGCTGCTGCCGATAAACAGACCCATGTAAAAGGCCGTGGGCCAGGTGAAGACCCGGGCAACCATGCGGTGGGTGTAGCGGGCATTGAGTTGGGCCGCCACCAGGGAGGTGGTGAAGACTAGGGCTTGGGCTGTGATGAGTCCCGCCGCCAGGGCGCCAAGCAGGGTGTGCATGGGGTCGACGGACCGGGTATCCGCCAGGCTGGGAGGTAGGTCCAGAAGGACGTACAGCAGGACATAGAAGGCCAGCAGCCCGGCGATTACATAGGCCCACAAGCTGGTCAAGATCGGCCGCACGGCCCTCACTCCTTTGCCGGCGGGACGGAGACCGGTCGCCGTCCCTCCCCGGCGGCCAGTCCCGAGAGAGTTCCAGGTTGTAGGGAGCGGTTGTTTCGTTGTCAAGCACGCGGCCAGTGGCGGCAGCAGGCTGCCTGGAACGCCACCCTTGAACGCCGGGTCCCGCCGGGATTAGAGTATTAGTTGGGAGAGGGGCCGGGGTGAGGGCGCGCTCTTCAAGGAGCCCCACGGGGCGGAGCTTGAAGACTCCACATAGCAGGAAAGGAGAGCCATGTCCAACGTGGTTTTGGTGGTGGATATGGTCCGGGGGTTCCTGGAGCCGGGGCACAACCTCTACTGTGGCGACGACGCCCGGAAGATAATCCCCAACGTCCGCGAGCTGCTGGAGCGGGAGCGGCGGGCTGGCTCCGCCGTCCTCTTCATCTCCGACCATCACGATCCGGACGACCTGGAGTTCCAGATGTTCCCGGTCCACTGCGTGAAAGGCACCGAGGAGCCCGAGGTGATACTTGAACTGGCCGGGTTCCTCACCGGCTCCAATGTAGTGCCGAAGAACCGGTACAGCGGGTTCTACAACACCGATCTGGCCCGGCGGCTGGAGCGACTGAAGCCGGACAAGCTGGTGGTCTGCGGCGTGTGCACCGAGATCTGCGTCCTTTACACTACCTCCGACGCACGGAACCGGGACTACCCGGTGGAAGTGCCCGCCGATTGTGTCGCCAGCTTTGACCCCGACGCCCACGCCTGGGCCTTGGGCCATCTGAGGACGGTTCTGGGCGCGAAGATCGTGTAGGGGCGGGTTTTAAACCCGCCCCTACAGCGCCTGCCAGATGCGCCGCCCTTCCACCCGGACCAGCTTGCCGAAAGAGGGATGAGGGAAGTGGCCGGCGGCCACCGTCAATCCCTCCCGCTCGATCCGGTCGAAGACCGTGTGGCGGGTGGCCCGGGACTGGTCCTGGACGATGTCGAAGCCGGGGTTCCAGCCGGTCTCGTGGGCCTGGGCCGGAGTATGGGCCACGTCGCCCAGGATGACGCCCTTTTCTCCGGCGGAGTTGACCAGAATACTGACGTGCCCTGGGGTGTGGCCGGGTGTGGACCAGACCCGCAGTTCCGGGGTGATGTCCGTCTCCGGCTCGACGTAGTCCACCAGGCCCAACTCCACCAGGGGCAGCACCTGTTCCTTGATGTAGGGGAATTGCTCCAAGCTCTCCTCGCTGGTGAAGAAGTCGAAGTCGGTCTTTGGGCACAGGTAGCGGGCGTTGGGGAAGGCCGGCCTGGAACCGCCCCCCTCGGAGATCATGTTCCACCCCACATGGTCGGGATGCAGGTGGGTGAAGGTGACCGTCGTGACTTCCTCGACGCTCACGCCGCTGGCCTTCATCACCTCGAACAGCTTGCCGTCCAGGCCGGGGCCGTAGCCGGTGTCCACCATGATGGTGCTCCCCGAGGAGCGGACGGCGAAGCACCCCATGTTCGGGTGCCAGTTTCCGTCCTCCCCCAGGTACTGCTTGTTGGCAGCCCAGGCTTCGGCGGGCACCTCGGGCCAGGCGTTGGCTACCGGGAAGTTTCCGACGGCATCAGAAAAGGCCACGATCTCCACATTGCCGATTCGTATAATGTTCTTGGCCATTGCTTACCTCCTTCTTGAGATATGTTGGCGTATTCCCCTGAGAGGCCTACCCCACCGGAGCGGGGCGGCGGTCGAGTTTACCCCAGCCGTGGGTTCCGGGCCGGTGGACCGGGCCGGTGCCCAATGATTTTGATACTTTGCGGCGCCGTTGGCAAGAGGAGGGGAGAAATCCGGCAATGTCCCTCTCCAGCCGCACCTTCGTCCGGCGTTGAGTGGGCCGGCGTCCTTGATATGGCCGAAGGCAAACCTGTATCATGAGACAAACCTCCTTGGCGACCGCCTATTGCGCGAGGCAGAATGCTGTATCGCACCTATCGCTACTCCCAGTGGGACGGCACCCAAAAGATCTTCGACATCGACGCCGACGAATTGATGGACCTTCTCGCGGACGATGTGCTGAAGCATGGCGATATAACGCGGGCCCTTCGGGAGATGTTCCGCCGGGGGTTCCAGAGCCAGGACGGCCAGCAACTGGCCGGCCTTCGGGACCTGACGGAGCAACTGAAGAATCGGCGTCGTCAGCAGCTGGAACAATATAACATGGACTCGGTGGTGGACGACCTTGAGGAGCGGCTGGATGACATCATCCAGACCGAGCGGGAGGGCATCGGCCGGCGTTTGGAGGAAGCCCGCGGGCAGGTGGACGGGGCCGAAGAAGCCGAACGCGCTCAGCAGGAGGGCCTCTACAAGCTTCTGAAGGAAAGAGCGGAGCGCAACCGGGAGCGGCTGGACAACCTGCCCGAAGGCGTCGGCGGCCGGATCAAGAAGCTGATGGAGTACGAGTTCGTGGCCCCGGAGGCTCAACAGAAGTTCCAGGAGCTGCTGGATATGCTGAAGAGCCAGATGGCCCAGAACATTTCTCAGCAAATGACGCAGCAGATCCAGGGTATGTCTCCCGAAGAGATGGCGGCCATGCGGGAGATGATTCGCCAGCTAAACCAGATGATGCGGGACAAGATGGACGGCCGCGAGCCCGACTTCGAGGGGTTCATGGAGCAGTTCGGTCCCATGTTCGGTGACGGCCCACCCCAGAGCTACGACGAGTTGATGGAGCGGCTGCGGCAGCAGGTGGCCCAGATGCAGTCCATGCTGGAGAGCATGTCACCGGAATCCCGCAGGGAGATGGAGGAGGCCCTCAATTCGGCCTTCGACCCTTGGACCCAGCAGGAAATGGCCGAGTTTGCCTCCCTGCTGGAGCAGCTCATGCCCATGGACGACCTGCGCCGCCAGTACCCTTTCCTGGGCGACGACAGCCTGACCATGGAGCGGGCCATGGAGTTGATGCGTCACCTTCAGGAGCAGGATCGCCTGGAAGACGCCCTGCGGGAGGCGATGCGCACCGGGAACTTGGAGGATGTCGACCCCGAGAAGCTGGCCGAGCTGTTGGGCGAGGACGCCCGCCGGACCTGGGAGGAGCTGGACCGGTTGCGTCAGCTCCTGCAGGAAGCTGGCTACGTCACCGCCGACGAAAAGATGGACCTGACCGCCCGGGGCATCCGCCGCATCGGCCAGAAGGCCCTGCGCGAGGTCTTCGCGCACCTGAAAAAGGACCGGATGGGGCATCACCTGACGGATATCCGGGGCGCCAACGGAGACCTGCTCTCCGACACCAGGCGGTACGAGTTTGGCGATCCCTTCCAGGTAGACCTTCAGGCCACCCTCAAGAACGCTGTTTTACGGGCCGGGCCCAGGGTGCCGGTCACTCTGATCCTCGATGACTTCGAGATCTACCGGACCGAACACATGACGCGCACGGCCACCGCCGTGCTGCTGGACCAGAGCCGGTCCATGGGGCTCTACGGCAACTTTCAGGCAGCCAAGAAGGTTACCATGGCCCTCTTGGCTTTGATCCGCACCCAGTATCCCCGCGACACCCTGTACATCGTCGGTTTTTCCGACTACGCCGGAGAGATAAAAGAGGAGGACCTGGCCAAGGTAAGCTGGAATTCCTGGGTGTCGGGCACCAATCTGCACCACGCGCTGATGCTGTCGCGGAAGCTGCTGTCCAAGGAGAAGGGCGGGACCCGCCAGATACTTCTGATCACCGACGGGGAACCGACCACCCATCTGGAAGGGGACCAGGCGTATTTCAGCTACCCGCCCAGCTACCGGACTGAGCAGGAGACGTTGAAGGAAGTCAAACGGTGCACCCAGGAAGACATCGTGATCAACACCTTCATGCTGGAGAACTCCTACCTGCTGGTCAACTTCGTCGACCGCATGACCCGGATCAACCGGGGCCGGGTCTTCTACAGC
>CAYOAF010000019.1:0-2847 GCA_964401855.1 uncultured Dehalococcoidia bacterium | reverse complement strand
AACCTGAAATTCCTACCCAAACCGGTGCGGAAACCCCATCCGCCCATCTGGGTCGGCGGCCAGAGCCGCCCGGCGATCCGGCGTGCGGCGCAACTGGGCAACGCCTGGCACCCGGTGGGAGCGACTCCGGCGACGCCGTTGGAGCCGGAGCAGCTGACCGAGGACATCGCCGCCCTTCACCGGTTCGCCGAAAGGGCGGGGCGCGACCCCGCCGAAATCGAGGTGGCCATGAAGGCGCCCATCTACGACCCGGATACCACCGCCATCGGGGGACGCCGCCGGTTTTCCGGGACCGCGGACGACGTGCGCCGGGCCACCGAGACCTACACCGAGTTGGGGGTCAGCCACCTGATCTTCGACATACGGAAGCCCGACTTGAACCAGACGCTGAAGGCCATGGAGTGGTTTTCCGAAGTGATAATGGCGTGAGCGGGCCGGCGTCACGCCATTTCCTCGTCAACCTTCCGCCCAAGCAGACACAGGCAGGTGGACCGCCGGGAGGCCCCTATGAAGGTAACGCTGGATGACGGCGCCGAGCTGTTTTACAAGGTGGACGACTTCGCCGATCCCTGGACCACGCCGGAAACGGTGGTCCTGCACCACGGAATGGCCAAGAGCCACAAGCTGTGGTTCGCCTGGGTGCCTATCATCGCCAGGCACTATCGGGTCGTGCGGCTCGACATGCGGGGCATGGGACAGTCTTCGGTGCCCCGGCCGGGCTACCCCTGGTCGGTGGATAACTTCGCCAACGATCTCCTGGGTTTTCTGGACAAGCTGGGTCTGGAGGAGGTCCACCTGATCGGAGAGACCCTTGGCGGCTCCATCGCCATGCGCTTTGCCACCTTGCATCAGGAACGGCTGCGGTCACTGACTATTTGCACCGCTCCTGCCAGCTTCCTGGGCCCCCATCATGCGGTAAGCGCCGATTTGATCGACCGCGAAGGCATCACCGGCTGGGTGGAACGCAACATCACGCGCCGCCTCGACCCGGAAATAGTGGACCCTGCCCACATCCGATGGTATGCCGCGCAGATGGCGGCCACCCCGGCTCACCTGGTCCGCGACTTCAACCGGAACGCCACCGGTGTTGACCTCCGCCCCTTGCTGAAGGATGTAATGACCCCTACTTTGGTGCTGGCTCCGGCCCGCCTGCGGGATGAGGTCTGGGGGGACTTTCGCGGGGCCGCCGAACTGTTCCCCAACGGACGCTTGGTGGTTTTCCCCGGCATCTCGGGGTACGTCCACCACATCCTGCCGGTGCCTTGCGCCCGGGTTTGGCTGGACTTCGTTCGGGGTCTGGACCAACAGTAGCCACCTGCGGAGGGCAGACCTGGCTTGAGTGCCCGGATTGGTGCTCCGCTCCGTAATTGTTTTGAACCGTCCAGCCGCCCACCCGCATCACATTCCGGAAGCAGCCGCCAGGGGCTTCCGCCTGTTGGAACCCCTGGGAGTTCGACTACCCTTTTGTTGACCCGGCTAGCTGCAGCGCATACAATCGTCCCAGATTACGGGCGTCCCAGATTACGGGGGCCTGCCCGGCCAACCTCGGGACCGTTCCATTCTCTCCGAGAACCGGGCCGCGCGCGAGTATTCGACCGGGGCGCACCTCAGCCTTGCCGAGGAGTAGCCACATGGCCGAATCCATGAGCCGTACCTTCAGCCGATATATCGTCTCGCTTGACTACGAAGCCCTGCCTCCAGAGGTGGTGGACAAGGTAAAGGCGTCGTTGCTGCACCACCTGATAATTTCCATCGTGGGAGCGGGGACCCAGCTGGGCCAAGCTGCCATCGCCCTGGTAAAGGAAGAAGAGGCCAAAGCCGACGGCGCGACGATTCTGGTGGAGGGCAGCCGGGCCACCCGCTTCGGCGCAGCCTCGGCCAACAGCAAGCTGATGCACGCCACCAACCAGGCTGACTCTTACCGGATGCTGCTTCACCCGGGCCCCTGCATCATCCCGGCGGGGCTGGCAACGGCGGAGCTAGGGGGCTGCTCCGGCAAGGAGTTGCTCACGGCCCTGGCGGCCGGGTATGAGGTGGAGGCCCGGATCGGCGGGGACTTCATCCCTACCACCCAGGCCCGGGGTTTCCGTTCCAGCGCAGTGTACGGCACCCTGGGCCCGGCGATCGCCACCGGCAAGCTCCTTGGCCTCACCGAGGACCAGCTGGTCACGGCGTTGGCACTGGCCTGCACCTTCACCGGCGGCACCACCGAGGGGCCTCGCTCCGGCGGCCGGGAGATGGTCTTCCACGAGCCCAACGCTACCCGCAACGGGATCATGGCCGCCTTGCTGGCGCGGGAGAACGTCCGGGGCTCTGAGCTGGCCCTGGAGGGGGAGGCCGGTTTCTACAACGCCTTCACCGGCAACAACCGGGGAGAGCTGACCCATGCCTTTCAGGAGGGGCCGCTTCACACCGGGATGGCGGGCGTGGTCGCCGGCCTGGGCTCCCGCTGGGAGCTGATGCACGTGACCCCGAAGATGTATCCCACCGCCGGCTACAACAACCCGGTCATTGAGTTGATGACCCGTATCCGGGCTCAGCACCCGGACCCCGTGGAGGAGATAGAGAGCATCACGCTGGATATGAACTGGCTGGAGACTACCTATCCTTCCCCAGCATTCCCCAACCCGGACCGCCGCGCTCCGGGCATTGGCAGCACCCACTTTTACACCGCCCACACCTGCGTCCACGGCAGCTACCCTCCCCTCAGCACCCGAATCGACCCCGGGCAAGGCCCTTCCGGGGAAGACCAAGCGGTAGCCAGTCTGATGCAGCGAATCGAGGTGGTGGGGCATAAGGACCGGCCCGCCTTCGCGCCCCGGATTACCATTCGCCTGCGCGATGGGA
>CAYOAF010000018.1:0-2683 GCA_964401855.1 uncultured Dehalococcoidia bacterium | reverse complement strand
GCCACCACCACATTGCTCTCCACGGGGAGCCCCGACTCTTCCAGCCGGTCGATCATGGCAAATTCCAGCGCCCGCCGTACCCCGAAGTCGCCGCAACCGGGGCACCATTTGAAATCGTACTCCGGGTTCTTCTTGCTCATGCCCGGGCCATCTCCCTGCGAGGCGCGCTCGCCATATCAGTGATCTGTTTGACCAGGTCCCGGACCTTGAACGGCAGGCCGGTGTACTGGGTAATGGCCACCGCTCTTACCCCCTGGGAACGGAGGATGCTGGCGAACTGCCCCTGGTAGTTCAGCTCGGGCACGATAACCAACTCCTTTTGTTTCAGTTCCTCCAGCAACCGGGGAGGCAGCGGGTTCAAGAACATGGTGTAATACCAGGCGATGGAGACGCCCCGATCTTTCAATGCGCAGTAGGCTTCTAGGGCCGGCCCTTTGGAGCCCCCCCAGGGTAAGAGGGCAATTGACTCCTCTGGTTTTTCCCGTTCGTAAGTGTCCGTTTCCAGCAGCTTCAGTTTGCCAAACCGCCGCTCGGTCATCTGCACGTGGCGTTCGGCCAGGTGGGTGGTGTCTCCCATGTCGTCGTGCTCGCTGCCATTGGCCACGTAAGCCCCCGGGCTGCCGGGGATCGGCATAGGCGAGAGTTCATGGCCCGCATAACGATGGTAATTGTTGGTTCCCTGGTAAATCCGCCGGTTCGTCACTTCTATCTGTGATAGGTCCGGCTTAGAGATGTTCTGTACCCGTTCCGCCAGAGTCATTTCAGTCAGCAAGATGACCGGGCCCTGGTACCGCTCCGCCCAGTTGAGGGCCGCTATGGCGCCGTGAAAACACTCCTCGACGGAGCCGGCGGCGATGATCGGAATCCGGACATCGCCGTGGGCAGGGAACATGGAGGCAATCAGGTCGGATTGTTCGGTCTTTGTCGGCAGGCCCGTTGCCGGGCCGGCCCGCTGCACGTCCACGACAACGCAGGGAATCTCCGCCATCCAGGCCAGTCCCAAGCCTTCGCTCATCAGTGAAATGCCCGGCCCAGAGGTGGCCGTCATGGACTTCTTCCCGGCGAAGCCGCCGCCAAGTACGGCCGTTATAGCCTCGATCTCCGAACTCACCTGGTAGGCGAACTTTCCCGGACCCACCAGGTTGCGTTCGTAGTAGATCAAAATGGCGCTGGCCGGGGAGATCGGGTAGCCGACGTAGAAGTCCAGCCCTCCGGCCAGAGCGCCCAGGGCCACGGCCTCGTTTCCTTTAAGCATTAGCTGGGGGCCGTCCGGCTTTTGCGGGGCCGCCAGCTCTCCCAACGCAAACCCGCTTCGGGAAATGTGCTCCCAGCCGTGGTTGATCGCCATGATGTTGGACTTGATGATTTCCGCGTCGGTGGAGCGGCCGCGGGTGAACCGCTGCTCCACGAAACTTTCCAGATCCTCCTTGGACATGTTCACCAGGTACGCCAGCGCCCCAACCACGATCATATTGGCGGCCCGGTTGTTGCCCGTCAACCGGGCCAGGTCGTCAATAGGCAGGCCGAGAACACGGGGGGCGGCATCTAGCTGGAACTCGTTGGAGTTGTAGATAACCACGCCGCCGTCTCGCACTTCCCCACGGTGGGTCTCAAAGGCTTCCTCGTTAAAGGCCACCAGAACATCCACGTCGTCCCCGGGGCTCAGGACCGGCTCCACCGAGATTCGGACCTGGGTCCAGGTAGGGCCCCCCATGATCTGAGAGGGGAAAGTGGCGAAGGTTTGGGCGTGGTAACCCGCTGCGGTGGAGGTTTGTGCCAGAGCTTCTGCCGAGGTGACAACCCCCTGCCCCCCCTCGCCGGCGAACCGGACCACAAAATCGCGGACTAGCATGGGCAGACCTCCCGGCCTATCGCTCAGGGCAGAGGGATACCAGGATTGGATTCGGTGGCGGAACGGCTGACAGGTGTCCGATGAATGCGTGAACGGGAAGCGCGTGTGGCTACGTTGGGGCGCAAGTGATCTGGGGTCTTTGCCATGGTGGTTATTGGGATCGGTCCTCTCGGCTCCCTGAGATCAGAGCGACCTCGTCGAGGTCGCTCCATTCACTTCATATCGCAACAACCCGACAGGTGGGCCTCTTTATTTCGGGGGCTGCATTACGAATATAACATCCGGCTTCAACCATTGTCAATTGAAACTTAGCCATGGCACCCGGCCCCCACTATTGTCCATTCAAGCTCAGGTTGCGACATTGTTGGAGGTTAGTGAGTATGCTAAAATCCGTAGCATGGAGGATATCAAATTCTGGGCGACCCTGAAACGCATCCCCCAGTTTGGCACGGTTAGATTCCGCAGGCTGGAGGCCCACTTTGGAAAGGTGGGAAACGCCTGGCAGGCCCGCTTGGCCGAACTGAAGGCTGCTGGAATCGAAGACCGGCCGGCCCGCGAGATAGTGGTGGCCCGGAGCCGTATCTCCCCGGACGCCGAGATCGAGCGGATGACCCTGGCCGGAGTGAAGCCGGTTAACTGGCACCACCCTGATTACCCTCCCTGGCTGAAAGAGATTCACGACCCACCCCCCGGTCTTCTATTACAAAGGCACCTTGCTGCCGTCCGACGAGCGGGCGGTGGCGGTTGTCGGGACTCGGGGGCCCACCACCTATGGACGCGAGGCAGCCGCCGCTTTGACCGACGACCTGGCCCACCGCGGCATCACCATCG
>CAYOAF010000017.1:0-7749 GCA_964401855.1 uncultured Dehalococcoidia bacterium | reverse complement strand
TTGCTGGCCGCCATCCCCGCGCCGGCCGACTAAAATGGACCCCCCCGTGACATCCCTATTCCTTCCCGCGATGGACTCGGGATGACAGGGCGGTGGAGGAGAAGTCCCACCCCAGTTGCCTCTCCGCTGCGGCTGGCTCGGCATGGCACTTTCGTACCAATTACAATTGGCAGCAATCAGTTCGACTGGGTATTTGTGTCTGGGAAATGGCTCGATCTCTGCACCGTCATTCCGGCGAAGAGCCTGCCCCGGACTGGATCCGGTAACGGAATTCAGGGAGTCTCGCTGTGTCCCAGCCTTCGCTGGAGAGACGATGATGGAACTTCATATCATCCTAGCAGCGCGGTCCACACGTTGACAGGCGTCCGTTTTCTTCATATACTCCGGCCACTCAAGACCTCCCCATCACTGGCTGAGTGGTCACCCCAAGAACCTTGGTCTGATCCGAAGCCCGTCACCCGCGCTCTTGCCATTCCAGAAGCAGCCCCGGCACGACACGGCTGGCCCCGGCCCCCTGGGAAATCGGTCGCCGGAACACGGGCGGCGGCGGGGCCGGGGAGGGCCCGGAGGAGGGAAAGAGATGCCTCGAACAGCCGGCAGCGTCCCCCTGACCCTATGGGTCAACGGGGTTGAACATAAACTCCAGGTGAAGCCGCGGTACACCCTCCTGGAGGTGCTGCGCGACGACCTGGGATTAACTGGCGCCAAGCGTGGGTGTGACGACGGCACCTGCGGCACCTGCACCGTCACCGCCAACGGCCGCATGGCTCGGGCCTGCCGCGTGTCGTTGCGGCGGGCCGAGGGCATGAAGGTCGTCACCATTGAAGGGCTGGGTGAAGGATCAGGCGCTTCGGACCGGCTCCACCCCCTACAGGAAGCCTTCATCGAGGCCGACGCGGTCCAGTGCGGCTTCTGCACGCCGGGGATGATCCTGGCGGCCAAGGCCCTGCTGGACCGCAACCCGACTCCCACCCGGCCCCAGATCGTCAAGGCCCTCGGAGGCAACCTCTGCCGCTGCACCGGCTATGTGAGCATCGTCGACGCCATCGCCAGGGTTGCCGGTGGCCGACGTGGAGACTCCCCCGAGTCACCCCAGGCGCCGGATGAAACCCACCCAAGGGATGACGCCCGGGACAAGGTATTGGGGAGAGCCCTCTATGCAGCCGACTTGACCATGGAAGGCATGCTCCATGGGGCAATACTGAGAAGCCCGCACCCCCACGCCGATATCGTCAGCATCGACGATACCGAGGCCAAAGCGGTGCCCGGCGTAGTAGCCGTAGTTACTGAGAAGGATGTGCCTGGACCGAACCGCTATGGGCGGGCCGTCAAGGACCAGCCCGTGCTGGCCGATGGCCGGGTGCGCCAGACAGGAGACCCTGTGGCCGCCGTGGCTGCTAACTCGCCGGAGGCCGCGGCCCAGGCCATCTCCCTCCTGCGGGTGACCTACCGACCTTTGTTGGCGGTCCTGGACCCCGCCGGGGCGCTGGAGGGAAACGCCCCTCTGGTCCACGAAAGCGGCAACCTTTTGTCCGAGGGGGCCCATGGCTGGGGCGATGTGGAAACCGGCATGGCTGAGGCGGACCTGGTGGTTGAGGAGGCCTACACCACTCCATGGATCGAACAGGGCTACCTGGAACCGGATGCGGTGCTGGCCTATTTGAACGACGACGGGGTGCTGGTGGTTCGCACATCCACCCAGTACTCCTTTATGCTGCAAAAGGCCGTAGCCGAGAACCTGAACCTTCCCATGGAGCGGGTCCAGGTCCTTCCCACCGTTGTCGGCGGCGCTTTCGGCGGCAAGAACGACGCAACTCCCCATTGCATTGTGGCCCTTCTGGCACTGAAGACGGGCCGTCCGGTGAAGCTAGTCTACACCCGCGCCGAGACCTTCGCTTTTACCTACAAACGGCACCCCTTCCGGATTCACTGCCGCACCGGGGTAAAGAAGGATGGCCGGCTCACCGCCTTGGACGTCGAGTTTCTGGCCGATACCGGGGCCTACGCCCATTCGGGACCGGCGGTTTTCGTCCGATCCGGGCTGTCCCTGGGCAGCCCCTACCGTTTCGCCAACGCGTCGATCCGCGGAAAGACCGTGTACACCAACAACATTCCGGCCGGGTCCATGCGAGGATTTGGCGCACCCCAGGCTGTATTCGCCATTGAGTCTCAAATGGACATCATGGCCAACAAGCTGGGCCTCGACCCATTGAAGTTTCGCGAGATGAACCGCCGTCGGTCCAACCCTGCCGAGGCGACTCCCCAACAACTGGAACAGGAGGCCGCCTTCCAGGCCACCATCGACGCCGTCCGGCCCTACTACCAGGAAGCCTTGCAAGCCCGTCAGGCCAAACCCCGGGGCGAAGGCCCGTGGCGTCGCGGGGTAGGGATGGCGTCAATGCGCTATGGCGTCGGGTCTGCCGGGCGGACCCACGATCCGGGGCGAGTGGACCTGGAGCTTGGGGCTGATGGCCACGTCCGGGTCCGCACTGGGCTCATGGAATTGGGCCAGGGCTCCGACACCGTGTGGCAGCTCATCGTCGCCCAGGCACTGGGGCTGTCGCAGGGGTCCGTCTCGGTGGTCAGCGGCGACACTGCAGTGACGCCTGACTCGGGCACAACCGGAGGCAGCAGGGCTACCTATTACGTGGGCAACGCGGCGTGGGACGGCGCGGTCAAGCTCAAGGAGGCCATCCTCTCCACGGCGTCCGATATGCTGGAGGGTCCCGCCGAGGAGTTGGAATTAAAGGATGGCCGGGTGACTCTTTCGAGGGGAAAGGGCTCCCCCAATGTATCGGTCTCCCTGGCCCAGGTGGCCGAGGCCCGGCGCTCGGCAAAGCTCCCCCTCGACTTTAACGGGGTTTTCGATGCCGGTCCCCTCATCCATGAGTTGGGGACCGGGGAGATGAACCCCTTTCCGGTGTACGTCTCCGCCACCCACCTGGCGGAGGTGGAGGTGGACACTCGAGGCGAGGTGCGGGTGCTCCGGATAGTGGCCGCCCACGACGTGGGACGGGCCGTCTTCCCCGAGGGTCTGAAGGGCCAGATAGAAGGAGCGGTCTCCATGGGACTGGGAATGGCCCTCAAAGAGGAATACCGTCCCGGCGAGACGATCGGTTTCAAGCAGTACCACATCCCCACCGCGCGGGAACTCCCAGAGGTGGTCATCAAGCTGGTGGAGTTGGTGGACCCCTCGGCAGGCCTCGGAGCCAAGGGCGCGGCGGAATGCGCCCTGGTGCCCGTCGCCCCTGCCATCGCCAACGCCATCGCCGACGCCACGGGGGCCCGCATCCACGACCTGCCCGCCTCCCCACAGCGCCTGCGAGCGTTGCTGGACTGACCGCCCTGAAGGCAATCGCGGTTTGGCAGTTGTCCCGGATGAAGGCCTGGTTCAGCACTCTACCGGCGCGCCGGGGGCGGGAATTTGAATTCCGGGTGCGCCCGTCGCCAGCCTGCGCCGCACCAGGCCCGGAGAAAATGCAATGAACGTAACGTCACACGCTGGGAACGGAACTCCTCATCTTGAGGGCGTCCGTATCCTCGACCTCACCCGCATCCTCGCCGGGCCCTACTGCTCCCTGCTCCTCGGCGAGATGGGGGCGGATGTAATCAAGGTAGAACCGCCAGGTACGGGCGACCATTCGAGACGCGCTGGGGCCTCTGGAGCCAGGGATGGCCTGCACTACCTGGCCTGGAATTTCCACCGGCGAAGCATTACCCTCAACATGTATGAGAAGGAGGGGCGAACCATTTTCCGCAAGCTGGTCAAAGGAGCCGACGTGGTGCTGGAAAATTTCCGCCCAGGAGTCATGGCCCGGATGGGCTTCGGCTACGATGATTTGAAAAGGATCAAGCCGGACATCATCCTTACTTCCATCAGCGGCTACGGCCAGAACACCTCCTTTTCCAGCTACCCGGCCCACAATACCGTTGTTCTCAGCTTTACCGGCTGGATGGATTTGAACGGCTTTGCCGATGGTCCACCGCTCCGGCCTCCCGGTTCCATGGGCGACGCTGTCGCCGGTACCTATGCCGCCCTGGGGACGTTGGCGGCGTTGTACCGCAAGCAGGCCAACGGAACCGGGGAGCATGTGGACATTGCCATGATGGACTGCCTGGTGGGGCAGATCGCTTATGACCTGGCAAACTACATCGTGACCGGCGAAGAAGCCACCAGAAAGGGCAACGGATCGACCGACCGGGCCTTCCACAATGTGTACCGGACAAAGGACGGCTGGATCTACATCCAGGCAGACCTGGAAAACCAGTGGAAACGTTTCGCCGAGACCATGGGAAAGCCGGAGCTCCTGGATGATCCAAGGTTCCGTACAGAGGCCGACCGGGTGCACCACAAGAAGGAACTGGATGCCATCGCTCAGGAGTGGGTGAAGGACCGCTCCCGCGACGACGTGTTCCACCTGCTCGCCGGGGCCGGCGTGCCCGCCAGCCCGGTGAACACCGTGGCCGACGTGGCCACCCACTCCCACCTGAAAGAGCGGGGGATGCTCCACGAGGTGGACCATCCCGTTCACGGCAAGCTCCCAGCCCTAACCCCCCGTATAAAGTTTGAAGAGACCCCGACTCGGAAGCCAGCCTATCCTCCGATGCTGGGGGAGAACAACGAAGAAGTCTACCGGGAGATGCTGGGCTACGACGAGAGCACCCTTGCCAGCCTGAAAGAGCGAGGCATAATATAACCGGGACAAGTCTCATAGCGCTACTCAATCGGAGGTGAAGATGGCCGCTCAAGAGGGGGACCCCCAGTTGCCCCTCAGCGGGATTCGCGTAGTGGACCTTGGCCGGCGGCTGGCGGCCCCGGTGTGCGGCACCCACTTGGCCGACTTCGGGGCCGATGTTATAAAAGTGGAGATACCCGACGGAGGGGACCTGCGCCGCCGCACCAGGCCCAGCGAGCACATCAACGGGCTTAATCCCGACTTCGCCGTGGACAACCGAAACAAGCGAAGCGTTACCCTGGACCTGCACAGCCCGGTGGGGCAGGGGTTGCTAAAACGCCTGGTCGGCGTGTCGGACGTGCTCCTCGAGAACTTTCGCCCCGGCACCTTGGAAAAATGGGACCTGGACCACGACCAACTATCCAAGGTAAACCCAAGCCTCATCGTCGCCAGGATCAGCGCCTATGGACAGACCGGGCCCTACGGCAACCGAGTGGGGGAGGCCACCACAACAGCAGCCTTTGCCGGTCATGTGTACCTAAACGGTTTCCGCGACGGCCCTCCTCTGCGCCTGGCCGCAGCCTATGGGGACCACCTGGGCGCCCTCTTCACCCTCTACGGCATCATGATGGCGCTGCGGGTGCGGGAACGCACCGGCCAGGGCCAGGTTGTCGATACCGCCCTATACGAATCCCTGTTCCGCATCACCGGCTCCCTGGTGCCGGCCTACGCGGCCCACGGCCTGATCCGGAACCGCCGGGGAAATACCGACTCTGACCAGCCGGCAGTAGGCATCTTCCTGGCGGGCGACGGCAAGTACGTGGCCGTGGACTCGGGAGACGACCGCCATTTCGCACGCTGGGCGGAGAGAATCGGCCGCCTGGACATGGTGGACAATCCCAGCTACCGGTTCGTCAAAGACCGGATTAAACACGGCCCGGAAATAGAGGAGATGATTACCCAATGGATCGGGGACCGCACGGGATACGAGGTGGTGGCGGTTCTTCAGGAGTTGGGGATCCCCTCGGACGTGGTCAACAGCGCCAAGGAGATCTACGAGGAACCCCACTACCACGAGCGGGGTTCCATCTTGCCCGTGGAGGTTGCCGGCGGCTCCACCATGTACATGCCGGGGCTCCAGCCCCACCTGTCCGAAACGCCGGGACGGGTTGAAAAGTTCAGCTTGCAGTTGGGCGAGCACAACGAAGAGGTGTATCAGGGCCTCTTGGGAATGTCCTCGGCCGAGCTTGCGGCGCTCAAGGCTGATGGCGTCATTTGATGCCCGGAGAAGTTCTCTGGGAACCCGTGGATGCACACGGGCCCTGCTGCGAAGACGATTGAGGAGGACGTGATCATGGCCAAGCTCAACGTGTTGAACCCCGTGGCCAACACGGTGGTTACGAAAAGGCAGCTGGCCGACCGCCTGCCGGACATGAACGACAAGAGGGTCGGGTTGTATTGGAACGGCAAAGGCGGAGGTGACATCGCCCTGGCGGCCATCGGGGAGCAACTGCAGAGGCGGTTTTCCGACATCCAGGTGGAGATGATTCACTCCGCTATCCCCGGCCCCAGAGAGATGGTGGAGGCCGGCAAGGGTTTCAACCTGGTGGTGGGTTCAACGGGAGATTGAGGTTCTTGTGCGTCATGGCTTGCCCATGACCTGGGGGAGATGGAGCAGAGCGGCGTCCCTACAGTCGGCTTCATTTCCAGAACTTTCGAGCATGACTTTCAAACCAGCGCCAAGGTTATTGGGGTACCGAACTTGCCCTACGTTATCGTGGCCGAGCGGGCATTACCCACCATGGGTCCGGAGGAGATCGGCCGCAGGGTGGAGGGCATAGTGGACCAGGTCATTGATCGGCTCACCGCCTTCTCCCCACCGGCCGCCGAGGGAACGTCCCACGAAGAGCTGGTCAATCTGGGCACGACCCTCTTCGGCCTGGAGGTGCCAGATACGGAAGTCTTCGAGGGCGCCGATCAGCTCGATGCCTGGGCTAAGATGAACACCACCTACCTGGAGCGCGGTTGGGGCGATGGCTTTCCATTGGTGCCGGCCACCCCGGAACTGGTCGGAGCCATGCTCACGGGCACCAAGAAATCCCCCCAGGAGACGATAGCGGTGCTAGAGCCCTGCTTCGGCATCGCCACACCGTGGAGAAGCTGGCGATCAATGCGGTCATGGCGGGATGCAAGCCGGAGCATCTGCCGGTACTCATCGCCGCAGTGGAAGCAATAAGCGATCCTCTCTACGAGCTTCGGCACGCCGCCATGTCCACCAGCCCCTACACGCCCATGCTGGTGATCAACGGCCCCATCGTCCACCGCATTGGCCTGAACTCAGGCATGGCCTGCCTCGGGCCGGGCGCTCCCTCGGCGGTGAATACCGTCATCGGGCGCGCGCTGCGCCTGATCCTGATGAACGTCAGTGGCAATTACGTGGGCATCACCGACCTCGACACCCTTGGCGACCCCAATAAATACAGCATGTGCCTGGCGGAGCGGGAGGAGGAAAACCCTTGGGAGCCCCTTCACGTCGAGCGGGGCTACCGCAATGATCAGAGCACGGTTACAGCATTTGTGGCCAACACCAACATCACCCATGCCGACCACTACAACACCGAACCCGTGCCCTTCTTGCGCCGGATGGCCGGTGTCGTCTGCAACGCGGGGGTTACCGCGACCGGATGGTGGATGGGCCGGCCTCAAAAAGACATCAACCCCATGGACCTCAAACCGGATGATTATGACCACGACTGCCTCATCATCCTCTGTCCCAACCACGCCCGCATGCTGTCGCTCCATGGCTGGGCGAAACCTGGAGTTAAAGAGGCCCTCCATCTTTTCGCGAAGATGCCGGTCCGCGAGGGGCCGG
Source organism: uncultured Dehalococcoidia bacterium (assembly GCA_964401855.1). Classification (GTDB taxonomy): domain Bacteria; phylum Chloroflexota; class Dehalococcoidia; order Lucifugimonadales; family UBA3495; genus CAJWBT01. Next base: position 201 of record CAYOAF010000017.1, on the reverse strand, counting down.
GTCTCGTCGGGACCGCTCTGCTCCGGTATGGCGACGACAACAGTAAGGTCAGGAACGAGTGGGGGTGGCTGGCTAACTACCCGGACCTGGAGGTGCCGGCGTACCGCAGCCCGGACTCCTACCAGATCATCGTGGCCGGCGCCGATTCACAGAAAAGCATGGTGGTGCTGGGAGGCAAAAAGGCGATAACCCGGCTCATTG
>CAYOAF010000016.1:0-9274 GCA_964401855.1 uncultured Dehalococcoidia bacterium | reverse complement strand
ACCGGAGTTGGGGTGCCTGGTGGACCTGGAAATGGACCTGACCAACCAGCGCGGGGAAGTGGTCGCGCCCTCTCGCGGCACCGTGATCCTGCCATCCAGGGAGCATGGGCCGGTTCAGCTTCCCCGGGCCCCCAAGGAACTAGAGGGGGCCAGAGCAGGCGAGAAGTTCGCCCGAGCCCACGAGTTCCTGACCCGCACCGGGTTTGCCGCGCATCGGTGACCCGCACTTTGGACCGAGAGGTCGTGAAGGATATCCGATACTAGGTCAGCCGCCTGGATGGGTCCGGTCCCGATCGGCCCATAAACTTTGCGGCTGACCAACATCTGGGAGCAGACTGCGAGGCCGGAGCGGAGCGCCACGCCACCCGACAAGAAGCTTGGAGGGGTTTGGCTGTTTATTCATGCCTGAGCCGGTTTCGCGTACTGGAGTATTGCCAGATGGCGGCGGGACCGTATTGCGGCAAGCTGCTCGCCGCTCTGGGAGCGGAGGTGGTCAAGGCGGAGCCCCTCGCCGGTGACCGGGCCCGCCGCGAGGGCCCCTTCGCGGGGGGATCGCCGCACCCTGAAAAGAGTTGCCTGTACCTCTACGTCAACGCCGGCAAGCTGGGCATTACCCTGAACCTGGAAAGCCCGAGGGGCCGTCGCATCTTCGAGCAGCTCACCGAGTCGGCGGACGTCCTGGTGGAAGACACCCCGCCCGGCACGCTGGACGCCCTAGGGTTGGGCTATTCGCGGCTGAGCCGGATCAACCGCCGCCTGGTGGTCACCTCGATCACGCCCTTCGGTCAGACCGGTCCGTACCGTGGCTACAAGGCCTATCATATCAACACCTACCACTCCGGGGGCGACGGCAACCTCCTCCAGAGCGGCGCCGAGTCCCTGGCGCTGCCGCCCATGACGGGAGGCGGGCACATGGGCGACTTCGAGGCCGGTGGGAGCGCGGCATTGGCGACCGTCGCGGCCCTTTTCGCCAGCCAGGTAACGGGGCAAGGGCAGCAGGTGGATGTGTCGAAACAAGAGACCTTGCTGGCGCTGAACCGGGACATCGTAGCCCGGATCGCCAGCGGTGAGAAGTCGGAGACCAGGCTCACCAGGAAATACCCTTATGGCGGCATGATGCCCTGCAAGGACGGTTACATCGTCATCGCGGTAACCGAGAACAATCACTGGCAGGCACTGATGACCATCATGGGCAAGCTCCACCTGGCCGACGATCCCCGGTTCGAGACCCACGAATCCCGGTGCCGGCATGGAGGCGAGGTCAACCAGCATATTGCCGAGTGGTCCATGCGACATACGAAGAGCGAAATCTACCGCAGCGCCCTGGATATCGGCTGCCCTATCGGATATGTGACGACGCCGGAGGAGGTGGTGGCTTCTCCTCAGTCGGCCGCCCGGGGCCTATTCAAAGAGATCCAACACCCCGTCGCGGGGACAGGACATTATGCGGCGCTTCCGTTTACGCTGGCGGGCGGAGCGGGCCGTCCGTCACAGCCGGCGCCGTTACTGGGCGAGCACAACCAGCTGGTGCTGAGTGAGAGGCTCGGGTATCCCCAGGACGAGATGGAGCAACTGCGCCGGGACGGGACCATTTAGATTGTCAGTCCAGCACGATCCGACCAGGCAGACAGTTTAGCTCACAGCGAGGCTTTGAGGTTTAGCAGTGCAACAGTCCGCTCTTGACGGCATACGAGTGGTTGAATTCACCTGGGTGGCGGCCGGTCCTTTCTCCGGTGGGTTGCTTTCCATGCTCGGCGCCGACGTCATCAAGATAGAGAGCCGCCGCCGGTCTGACGGGGCGCGTAGACGGCCCGCGTCGGGGGTGGAAGCGTCCGAGGGCGACCTGGATTCGTCCTTGAGGTTCAGCGCCATAAACCTGAACAAGCGCAGCGTCAGCCTGGACTTGAGCCATCCCAAGGGGCGGGCCCTGGCCAAGCAACTCGCGGAGCTGGCCGACGTGGTGATCGAGAACTTCCGCCCCGGGGTCGCCAGGCGCTTGGGCTTGAGCTACGAGGACCTCAGTGCAAAGAACCCGGGGCTGGTGATGGCTTCCATCTCCGCCCGCGGCCAGAGCGGTCCGGATACGAAGCTGCCCGGTTACGCCTCCATCTTTGCCGCCGTCGGCGGGGCCAGTCATCTGACTGGCTACCCTGACCTGCGGCCCGCAGACCTGCGCATCCCCATGGACTTTGCAACCGCGACCATTGCCGCCATGGGGATTATCGCTGCCCTCCTGGAACGCCGGGACACCGGAAAGGGCCAGTATATCGACCTGGCTGCCTCCGACGTTGCTACGTCTCTGGTGGGGGACGCCATGTTGGACTACAGCCTGACCGGGCGGGTACAGACCCGCCGTGGCAACCGGCACCCCTTCATGGCCCCCCACGACTGCTACCCGTGCCAGGGGCATGACAAATGGGTGAGCATCGCCGTGGCCGATGAGGACGAGTGGCAAGCCCTGTGCCAGGCGATGGGTGACCCCGGCTGGACCAAGGACCCAAGCTTCCGGGACGCCCGCTCCCGTTGGCTCAACCACAAAGAGCTGGACCGCCACCTGGCCGGTTGGACGCGGCAGCGGACCGCCGAGGAGGCAATGGAGCTGCTCCAGTCATTCGGCGTCGCCGCCGTGCCCAGTTTCAGCCTCTTGGAACTGTCTCGCGACCCGCACATCATGGAGAGGCAAGTCTTCGTGGATGTGGACCATGCGGTAGTCGGGAAGCACACCGTTGAGGGTGCACCGTGGAAACTCTCGCGGACACCGCCCCGGGTCCACTCCCCGGGCCCCCTCCTCGGCGAGCACACCCGGCCGGTGCTCCAGGAGTGGCTGGGCCTCAGCGGCGAAGAGATCGACAACCTGGCCACCGAGGACGTGCTGGTGTAGGGGATCGATGAGCCTGCGCCTGGAGTGTTGACTCAATGGGCGCAGGCGGTTTTCGTCTGGCTAGAGCAAGCTGCTATGCAGTCAGCTTTGTGCTTAGCCGAGGCTCCCTGACCTGCATCAGGTAGAAAACATACCCGTAGTATTTTGAATACCTCTTGTACAGGTCAATTTCTTTCTGCTCCGCTTCAAGGACACCCATGGCTTCGAGATTGGCTCTGCATTTTTCCCGGAGGCTAGCTAGCCTCTTCTCAATTTGGATTGTAGTAGTCGTTCCACCAAGCTGATTCCGGAAGAGTAAAGTGCACGATGTGTCGGTATCCTGGTTGCTCAATAACCTTCAGGTTGGCCTCCACGCTCTGCATGGCCGGATAGGCTTCCTCCCAGAAGTCCCTGATCTCTTCCAGTGCATCGGGTTCGATCCATGAAATTTCGGTGGCTGCGAGGGGGCCGTTCTTTTTCAGCAAGGGCATCCATGTTCGTAGCCCTTTTTCAAAGCCAATGATATAGATGGAGCCTTCAGACCAGATAAGGTCAAAGGTCTTCTCCTCAAAGCCAAGGTCGAACATGTCAGCGTTCAGTACCGTAATCCTATCGACAAGGTCCTGCTGCGCCGCTTTTCCGTTGAAGGTGTCCAGAAAGGGTTGGTGCATGTCGACTGCTGTGATCCTGCCGGCAGTGAGAGGGATCAAGTCCAAGGCCTGCTTCCCCGGACCGCAGCCGATATCCAAAGTATCAGGCCCCCTGGGTAAACCCACCAGCATCGAAAAAGCTCTTCTGGTTGACTCAAAATCACCTGGACCCTCTCTTGGGTTATCTTTGTGGATTTCGAAGAATACTTCCATCAGTTCTTGTCCTTGCATTGCACTAGCTACAGCATAGCGTTGTCTGGCATTTCATTAGGCTGCGTGACGTCGTTGAGGAAACGCGCCGCTTTCACCCCCGTCCGGTGCAGCGGGTCACAGGGTGGTACGCCACGATGTCGAGTTCCCCTTCCCACCCGCCGTGAGAGAGTCTCCCTGCCTTGACGTTTCGTCGAACAACGTAGCTCCGCCAATCACGCCATTGGACAAGCAGGTCTTCGAGATGTGACATCGTCTGGCCTCCCAACTATTGACCGCTTGGATAATTTCAGTACAATCGTCTAGGCAGGGGCATGTAGCGAAATCTTAACTGTTTGCTGTTCATCGGTCAAAGGCCTTCCGGCACTTGGTGTGCCCATTGGCGGGGTTACCCTGAGATGTCATGCAACTTCAGGGTGTCATCGGCAGGCGCCCCCCCGTGCCCCCCTTTACCAAAGGGGGGCCAGAGCAGCAAAGCTCATGGGCCCACGACGGGCTTGTCGAGTTGCCTTGTAAGATAGTGAGATAATGCTTGGACCGAATGCTTGGACCGGAGGAATTCATGAATTCAGCCTTGGACGGAGACTCCGCCCTACAGGGTCTCCGGGTTTTGGACCTGGCGGACTGCCGGGGTCAGTTGTGCGGCCGACTCCTGGCCGACCTGGGCGCGGAGGTGGTGAAAGTAGAGCCGCGAGACGGCGCTGAAGAGCGGCGCTGGGGGCCTTTCAAAGACGACGTACCGCATCCGGAGCGCAGCCTGTACTTCCTCTACTCCAACAGCAACAAGAAGGGAATCCAGATCGACTTGCCGAACCCCGCCGGTAGGGAGTCATTCAAAAAGCTGGTGAAACGCGCCGACGTCGTTATCGAAAGCTTCCAGCCGGGATACCTGGCATCCCTGGGGCTGGGGTACGATGCCCTCCAGGCCTTGAATCCGGGCCTGGTGATGGCCTCGGTCTCCGGCTTTGGGCAGACGGGGCCTCACAGCCGGTACAAAGCCCCCGAAATAGTTTCGTTCGCCATGGGCGGGGTCATGTACCTGTCCGGCGACGCGGACAAGCCTCCCCTCAGCATGCCCTATGAGCTTGGCTACCAACTCGCCTCGGTGTATTCGGCGGTGGGGGTACTCGTCGCGGTTCGGCAGCAGCGCTTGTCGGGAAGAGGCCAGCACGTCGATGTGTCGTCGCAAGAGGTGCAGGCGTCGCAGCAGTACATCGTGGTGAACTACAGTGCGTTGGAGAACCTGCTGAACCGCATGGGGTCGCGCTCGCCTAGAGGTGGTTCCGCTCCCAACGGCGCGTACCGGTGCAAAGACGGGTTCGCGGAGTTCTTTATTCTCTCCCCCTGGCACTGGCGCAATCTCTTCGAGTGGATGGGCAGACCCAAGGCCCTGGATGATTCCATCTGGGAGAACCGCCATTTCCGGGCGCAGAACGTCGATGTCATCGACCCCTATATCCACGAGTTCGCCGCCAAGTTCGCCAAGCTTGAAATATCCGAAGAGGCCCAGCGCCGCCACATTCCCATCGTGCCCATCAACACCCCCGGCGAGTTTTTCAACGACGCTCAGACCCGTCATCGAGGAACTTTCACGGAGGCTGATCACCCGGAGGTCGGCGCGCACTTTATCCTGGGGGCCCCCTACAGGTTGAGCGAAACCCCCTGCGTGGTGCGGCGCACCGCCCCTCTTCTGGGGCAGCACACCGAGGAGGTGTTGGAGTCATGGCTGGCCGGCACACCCCGGCCGGCAGTACCCGCGGCCACGCCCTCGAAACCCGGGAAACGGGCGCTGGAGGGGATACGCATAATCGACGCCGGCATGGCCATCGCCGGGCCTGAGGTGTCGGCGTTGCTGGCCGAGCACGGGGCCGAGGTAATCATGGTGGAGTCGGCCACCCACCAGCGTCGAGGCCGGGAGTTCCCCGACCCGAGGGTGGTGCTTCAGCAGAAGGTGACTTTCGCCGGGCTGAACCGGAACAAGAAGGCCGTCACGATCGACCTCAACACCGCCGAAGGCCAGGGGCTGTTCCTGGAGCTGGTCCGGGTCAGCGACGTGGTCGTGGAGAATTTCAACCCCAGGATCATGAAGCGGTGGGGCCTGGACTACGAAAGCCTGCGAAAGATCAAGCCCGACATCATCCAGGTGGACATGCCGGCCTTCGGGATGACGGGCCCCCGCAGCGAGTATCTGGGGGCGGCGGCCACCACGGCGGCCTTCTCGGGCCTGTATCACATCTGGTCTTACGCAGGCGCCGATGAGCCAGCGGCGCCCAATTCCGTGCTGCCAGACTACGTTGCCGCCGTATATGCCACACTGGCAACCATGGCTGCCCTGCACTACCTCGCCCTCACGGGCAAGGGCCAGTCGGTCGACCTCTCCCACGCCGACGCCATGGCCTCATTGATGGGACCCATGTACCTCGACTACCTGGTAAACGGCCGGATTGCCCGGCCGCTGGGAAACTGGCACCCCCATGCCGCACCCCACGGGTCCTACCAGTGCCGGGGCGACGACGCATGGTGCGTGATTGCCTGCTTCACCGAGGAGGAGTGGCAAGCCCTGTGCGGCGTGATGGGAGACCCGCGCTGGACCGGGGACCCCAGCTTCGCCAGCCTTGAGCAGCGCCTCGAGCATCGTGCCGAGTTGGACCGGCATGTTGGGGAGTGGACCCGGGGATACACCCCGCGCCAGGTGATGCGCATGTTGCAAAAGGCTGGCGTCGCGTCGGGCGTGGTCCAGAGCGGGGAGGACCTGATCTACGACCACCACTTGAGGGCGCGAAGCTACCTGACACCCATGGACCACCCGGACACGGGCCCGGTGGAGTACCCCGGTGTCACCATCCGCCTCTCCGAGACCCCGGGACGTATCGACGGGTGGCCGGGCCAGGGGGAGCACAACAGCTACGTCTTCGGGGACATACTGGGGCTCTCCCCCGGAAAGATCGACGAACTGGTGCGGACAAAGATAATGATCTAAGGGCCGCCGCTGCCTCAGACGGTGTCGTGAGACGGTGTCGTGCTTTGATCCTCTATCCAATGGCCGTGCCAAGCATCCAAGGCTGTTGCCCCCCCGGCAATGTCTCATGGGGCGCAACCTGTGGACTCCATCGCTGGGCGACCTTCGCCGGCGCCCCACCCGCCAGTGATAGTGCCGGGCATCGGGTTCTTATCGGGCTGATGGCAAACGGGCGGCTATGTTATATTAGCCGCAACATCCTCGATTGGAAGGTCAATCATGCCAAGAATCGATCACATCCTCGGAGAAGGCAATCAACTGGCCAAGTCCCAATTGGACGTATTGGCTCTTCTGGAGAGGCACCCGGACCATGTTTTTCAGATGCATCCCGCCGACTTGTTCGAGATTCAGCTCTGGCTCATTGATCCCCTCGCTGATGAACCGCCGTCGGGATTCGCGTTGGATACCAGGCTCGGTTACACTATCGGGACACTCCGGTGGGACCTAAGCACATTGCACGCCCGGGGCAAGATTGGCAGCATCAAGCTACACCGGCGCACTTACTACGGTTCCCACGAAGCCATCAGAAGGGCGGCCGCGATGGCAAGAAGAGCGGAGTAAAGCCGCGAAAGCGACAACAGTTTTCACCGGGCCGGCACGGTGAAGCCGGGTCCGTCGAGCCGTGGCGGCCGGTGCTCGGACAGGCTCGAACTGCCGGTTCATACCCCTCGGCCGGTCCGCTTACTATGCTTTCCGCAGGTGCTCTCGGACGGTTTCTTCGTTCAGTTCGGTACCCCAACCCGGCCCGGTGGGCACCGTCATCCGGCCGTTGATGATCTCCGGGACGTTCGTTACAAGGTTGTCTTTCCACGCCACGTCGTCGATGTCGATTTCCATGATGCGGACGTTGGGGATGACGGCGCACAGACTGGCGGCGATAAAAGACCCCAAGTGGCTGTTGAAGTTGTGTGGGGCTACGTTGAGCTGGTGAACCTCGGCCAGATCAGCGACTTTCTTCGACTGGCTGAAACCGTTCCACTGGATGTCGAGCATGAACACGTCGGCGGCGTGCAGTTCGAAGAACGGTAGATATTCGCGCATGTGATGCAGGGTCTCGCCGCTGCATATCCGAGTGGATGTCGACTCTTTGATCTGTAAAAGGGCCTTGGGGTCGTGCATATCGATTTCAAGCCACAGCATGTTGAACTGCTCCAGCACCTTGGCGATCCGCATGCAGCCCTCTGGTTTGTAGTGGAAGTTGATGTCCAGGTTGATGTCAACGTCCGGGCCAACGGCATCCCGGAACGTGCCGATGAGGGTTTCGATATGCCGGAGCAATGGGGTTGTAACCACCTGGTCGGTGGTGCCAGGCCCGCCGGCTACGCCGAATCCGTAGACCGAAGCCGGCTCCCCGGGGATCACCACGTTTGTCTTGAGCGCGGTGAAACCCCGCCGGACCACCTCGTGGCCGACGGCCCCTATGTCTTCCATTGTCCGTAGGGGTGGCGTGCCGAGGGCCTCTGAGGCGCGCGCCCTGGAACTACCGCAGTGGGACCAGTAAAGGCGGACTGTATCCCGGGTCGGACCGCCGAACAGTTCAACCACCGAGATTCCCAGGGCCCGCGCCTTGATATCGACCAGGGCCAGTTCAATCCCGGCGATCGCTCCGGCCGCAATGCCGCCTCGGCTGGAGCGCGTGGCCCGGTACATGTCCCAGAACCGCATCTCATAGGCCCTGGGGTCCTTACCTATCAGAAATCGCTTCAGGTCCTGAATTGTGCCGACGACGCCGTGGGGCGTCCTGCTGGTGCATTCACCGAACCCCGTGATCCCCTCGTCGGTCTCGACCTTGACGAAGGTCCATGGACGCCAGCCGGCCTCCACGATGAACGTCTCGATGTTCGCGATGCTCATAGTCCCCTCCGTGCGGTGGATATCACAGCACGAATACTACCACGCGGACCGCCGCCTAGCAGGCTTGCCTGCTTTCAAGCAGCCCTCTTCCTCTGAGAACTGTCCCATTTTGCCGAGGTTTGGGTCCAGGGAAGACTGTTGAAAAAAGAGTATCTGAGTGAAGCGGAGGAATGGTATGTCGGAATCCGGCAAGAGCGAAGAGCCTGGAGAAAAGCGCCCCCAAGCCAGAAGGAATAGGGAAAAGAACGGTGGCCATACCGATCCGCCTCACTCCAAAGACGTGGCAGCGGATGAGCCGGCGCAAACGGCGGCTGAGGGATCACCCGTATCCGAACCCAACGCGGACGAACCCGGGCACCCGGCTGGATACAGCTTACTGGACGGGCCGTGGGGCCTGGAGAACGAGAGTGAGCTGATCCGGCTTCCGAACAATGCGGAGCTGATGGACCGGGTTGTCTCGGCGATGATCGAGAATTCGAAGACCATGGACAAGTTGGCCAAAGAGCTTTCGGGCAAGTTGCGAGAGGCGTTGGAGAATGACGCCGAACTCAGGCAATGCCTGATTACCGTGTTGATGCTAAACGAGAAGTTTAGGCGCAGGCTGGTCAGGGCCATGGTCAAATAACTCGACTGGGCGGATGCCAGTCCAACCGAGTCAACCTTCGGAGCGGCGCCGGGGTC
>CAYOAF010000015.1:0-10164 GCA_964401855.1 uncultured Dehalococcoidia bacterium | reverse complement strand
TTGTGACATGTTCCGCTCCTCCTTGGTTTGTGATCCAATCTTAGGAGCAGAACTCTCGCTTAGCTACCTGTCCGAATTTCCGGGTCCACCTCAGTCAGTGGGGAGGGTTCCTGGTCGAAAGACCTGACCAACTGGCGTCGCAAGGGGTGCGACACTTTCGGACCCGTGGGACCATGGATCGAGACTGAGGCCGATCCCCATCGACTGGAGATTGTCACGCGGCTGAACGGGAAAGAGCACGACCGGGCAGCACATCTGGTATGACCTATGACTGCTACGCCATCGTGAGCGGCATCAGCCAGTTCGTCACCCTTCACCCTGGAGACCTCATCTTGACCGGCGCGCCGGGGGCCGTCGAGGCGCTCACTCCAGGAGATGTCGTTGAGATCGAGATCCCCGGCATCGGCGTCCTCCGCAACCCAGTAATATCAGAGGAAGACGACAGGAGGTAGGCCGGCAGTTGTAGACTGCCAGCGTGGATGAGCAGCGCTGACAATCTGCATTGGCGGCCTTTCCCCGTACGCCGATCACGTCCCGGCCCTTTGTGAGAAGAGTCCCGGTTATAATGGCCGTGGGCTTTCGAGGTTCAAAAGTAATGGGCTTGCATGAGGGATAGGCCAGCAGCCACCAGCGGCACCGGGACCCGTGGCAAGGTGTTCTATGGATGGTGGATTGTTGCCGCGGGCGCCGTCATCAGCGCACTGCAAGATGGCACCTACTGGCTTGGCTTCTCAGTCTACTTCCTTCCCGTAACCCGTGACTTTGGCCTGAGCCGGGCGGCCACCTCGCTGGTGTACAGCCTAGGGCGTCTGGAAGGCGCGTTTGTCGGGCCTCTGGCCGGGTTAATGGTGGACCGCCACGGTCCCCGGACGATGATAGCCATCGGCGGTGCTCTGGCCGGTCTGGGGTTCATTTTGCTGGCCCTCACTCACAGCTTCGCCACCTTTCTCCTCGTATACGCCGGTGTTCTATCCCTGGGCGTGCATACCGGGTTCAGCCACGGGGTCATGGCTGCGGTCAATCAATGGTTCATCCGCCGGAAGGCGCTTGCCATGTCCATAACCTCCATGGGCTTCTCTGTGGGCGGCGCGGTCATCACCCCGGGGGTAGCTTACCTGATGCTGAATCTGGGCTGGCGGAGTGCCGCCGTCGTATCGGGCGTAGTCATGATAGCCGTGGTAGTCCCCATGTCCTATGCGATACGCCGTTCTCCAGAGAGCATGGGCCTGCTACCCGATGGAGACCTTGAACTTCGACCGGCTCGAACGGGCGTCTCGGGCACGGGTTCGTCGGAGGCCTCCCAGCAGGACTTCACCGCGAGAGAGGCGATCAGAACGCCGACCTACTGGCTCCTGGCGGTGGCGATAGGCCTGCGAATATCGGGTTTCTCCGGGGTGTTCGTGCACCTGGTGCCGTTGATAGTGTGGAAGGGCCAATCGGAGGCCACGGGAGCCTTCATTGTGGCGCTTGTCTCCCTTGCCTCCATCCCCCTCAAGGTCGCTCTCGGTTGGATAGGCGACAGATGGGCCATCAAAAGAATACTCGGCGTTACTACTGTATTGGGGGCGGTCAGTCTGACGATTCTCCTCCTGAGTGGAGGGCAACTGTGGCAGTTGCTCATCTTCGCCGCCCTCTTCGCCTCTCCCATGAGTGGCGGCGGCCTGTGTTGGGCACTTATAGGGGACCATTTCGGCCGGAAGAGCTTTGCCACCCTTCGAGGTGGAGCCATCGCCGTTTCCAGCTCCATGTCCATGGGCGTACCGGTGTTCGCGGGCTGGGTTTACGATACTTCCGGCAGCTACTACTGGGCCCTCGTCCCCATGGTTGTCATGTATCTGATGGCGGCCCTGTTATTCTGGAAGCTCCCCAGGCCCAACCTTCCCAGCCGGGTGGCTGACCCCATGACAGCAGACGCTTCGGCCAGCGAGTGAGGGTCCCATTCAGTCTTACCAGCCATGCCCGGCCGCGTTGAGGCGCCACGGAATTTGGAGAGAAACGGCCGTCTACCGGGTTTAGTGAAGCGAAGTGGTGGCGTCCAGGAAGACCGGAGTGGTCCGCTGGATGAACAGCACCGCACCCGTGGGCGGGATCACTTCAATGGTGAACTTCATGTTGGTCTGCAACAGGTTGGTCAGCGTGTCGTTGCCGCTCCCGGCGCCGGTTTCCAGGTCGATCATCTGGAACTCGTACACCTCGTTGCGCTCCAGCAGCTTGTCCACATCGGCGGTGCCCAGCGCGGTGACGGTGAACCCGGCGGTGGACTGGAAGATCTTCGATTGAGTGGAGTCAGTGTACTTAATGAGGGTTTTGCCCGGGGTCAGGTCGATGGATTCTCCACCGGCGGCGCTGGTCACCTGGAAGGCGATATCCGACACCACGCCCGAGGTCCCCGTGGTGGAGGAAGTCAGGATTACCGAGCCCTTGAGTCTTGTGCTGCCCCGAGTCTCCGCCAAGCCGGCCTGGTGGGACTCTCTCACTTTGTCGCTGGAGAACAGGCCGGTGGACAGGGCTGCGAAGGCGATCAGGACGATGGCCGTCTCCAACCCGGTGATCCCTCGCTGGTCCCGCCACGGCAGGCATACCCCACGGGAATACCTGCCTTCTCTCATTCGAATTGGTCGCGCTCCTTCGTGATGCGGCCGAATTCTTTCCCGCAGCCGTCTTCACTTGCAACCAGTCTTGCATCCAGTGTAAGCGTATGTTGCGCCGTCATGCATGGGGTTTCCACCCCATCAGGCATGGGAGTAATCAGACTTGAGCGAGCAGCAGCACCCAAAAGACGTCCCTAAAACTGAGCCGACCCCCGGCTAGAGAGCGGCCTCCACCCGTTTGCGCAGGTGAGTGATCCAACCCCGCAAGAGGGTGTTGGAGCGGGCTCCGGGTATGGAGAAAACCATGGTACGGTACACCCACCCGCGGCCGACCCGAGAAGGGTGGTCCATGTCAAGCCACTGCCGGTTCCGCGCCAGCCGGGCCAGGGTCGCCAAACCGATGAGGACCGGCCAGAGAACCGCGAGACGGAGCCGCACGCACCGGCGCGGAATGGCCAGCAGATACTCCTCGGCGGAGGCGTAATGCCCCAGGGCGGCCTCAATCCACGCTACCAGGACCGGACGGGCCATGACGCCACTTGATGGGTCCAATAGCTCCTCTGGCGACAATCCTGTGGCGGACAGGCCGGCCAGCGGCAGGTAGCAACGCCCCATCTGCAGGTCCTTGGGCACATCGCGGAGAACGTTAGTCAACTGGAGCGCCTTGCCGAACGCCACTCCGGTCTGGGCCATCCGCTCCCCGTCCCAGGCCTTGAGCGAAGGCACGTGGGCCATCGTTATCGCCGTCCAGAATTCGCCCACGCAGCCGGCCACGTCATAGGTGTACCGGTCCAGGGCCGCGTCATCCTCGAACGCCGCGATCCGGCCGGAGTCCTCCGCCGGGAAGGTGGTCAGGTCCGTCTCCATACCCCGGGTGAGGGCCAACACCACGGAACGGACCAGGGACCGGTCCGGCTCCGGCGACCCCTCCAGCATCGAAAAGGCCGAGGGCAAGCGGGTCAACAACTCGTGCTCCGCCGGCCTCGACTGTTTGCCGGTCAGCGCCAACTCCAACTGCCGGAGGGCTTCCAGCCTGGCCGGCCCCTTGACCTGGTCCCGGAACCCCAGAAGATGATCCAGCCGGTCGCCGGGTGGTATCAGCCGGGTATCGGCCACCGTGTCGGCGGCCCTGGCCAGCAGATAAGCCAGGCCAACAGGTTCGCGCAGGTCCAATGGCAACACCCGAAGGGTGAGGTAGAAGCTCCTGGAAACCCCCCGCAGCACGCCGGCCAGCAGGCGCCGCCGGTCCGCGGCAGTGACCGCGGGCCAGGGTTCTTCGGACGTGGGATCCAAGACTCGCGCCATGTCAGCTAGGTAACCCCATGTGCAAGTTTTCCCGGCACCATCAACCCCTGTGATTGCTCCTACAATGTCATTCCGAACCCTCGGAGGAGGGTGAGGGATCTCGGGTGGGCGGCATGGCCAGCCCTGAGACCCCTTGCTCTGCTCAGGGTGACATACAAGAATACCCGCACATCGTATTAGCTATGCGTTTGCCCTTTGGTGGCCGCGCGGCAAGGCCGCCGGCGGGGCTGGCGAATACGCCGGATGCATGGTACCACGGCCGCCATGACGGATGGCCGCTACCGCACCTACCCGGCGTTCTCCCAGGAGGCGAACTCTTTCCTTTTGGTATTGGCCAGGGCTCCTTGCACCAGGTCGTCTACCGCCAGGGGGCCCTCCAGCCGGCATACCGTCTCCAGCCGGGCCCGGGTCTCCGGGTGCTTGGGCACGAAAAGGCTGCAGCAGTCCTGGTCCGGCTGAATGGAAATTGGGAAAGTTCCGATGGCGCGGGCGATGTTGACGATCTCCTCTTTGTTGAACCCGATCAGCGGGCGAAGGATGGGCATGTCGGCCACCCGGTCGATCACCGCGATGTTGTCCAGGGTCTGCGAGCTGACCTGGCCGCAGCTTTCTCCGGTCACGATCGCTTTGGCTCCATGGCGGATGGCCAGGGCCCCGGCGATGCGCACCATGAACCGGCGGTACATTATCACCCGGTAAGCGGGGGGCGTGGCCACGATGATCTGCTTTTGAATCTCCGCCAGGGGAACCATAAAGAGGCTGGCGCCGTCCTGGTGCCGGGTCAAGTGGGTCACCAACTCCTCCGCCTTTTCCATCGACGACATGTCCACCAGGGGATAGCTGTGGAAGTGGACATATTGGGCTCGGCATCCCCGTTTCATCATTTGCCAGGCGGCTACCGGGGAGTCGATGCCGCCGGAGAGCATGGTGATCACATCGCCGCTCACGCCCACGGGCAGTCCGCCGTAGCCGGGCACCGCCTGGAAGTAGAGGAGGATCCCCTTGGACAGCACGTCCAAAGATATTTCAAGGTCCGGGTTGGTCAAATCAACCCTGGCCCCAGTGACATCTTTGACAAAGGCGCCCAGGTCTCGGTTGATCTGCTCGGACGTGAACGGGAACCGTTTGTCGGCCCGGTTGGCCGAGATGCGAAAAGACTCAAAAGAACGGCCCTCCAACAGGGAAGGCAGCGCCTTCATTACGTCGTCTAAGCTGACCGGAAGTTCGTAGGCCACGAAGAACTTGGCGACGCCGAAGCAGTCCTTCACCCGCTCCGCCACGGCAGGCCAGGCAGCCTCATCCGCCAGGGTCAGACCGGCCATCATGTGGCCCTGCCATACGGCTTGGACCTCGGTGCCCCGGGTAGCCTTGCGGAGGTTGTCCACCAGCATCCGCATGAACCAGGGCCGGTTCTTGCCTTTCAGGGCCAGCTCGTGAGTCTTGACTATCACGTGAGTCTTCATGGGCACATTTTACCTGAATCGCGGCCGCCCTCCGGCCGCAGCCGAGCCCACCCCACCATAACAATCCCTTCCCTCGCTGTTCAACGCATCCAGAGGGCCCAGCCGAAGGCGCCTAAGGCGCCTCAAATGATGGAAGGGCTTCCATCAAGAGTCGGCAACACAGAGAACCCCGGCGCGCCGAATCCGCCAACTCCCGTGGGTCACCCCAGCGCCAGTCCGCGTACAGGGTAACCGCGCGGCCCTTTTCCCGGCCCGCGGACAAACTGGGCGCGGCCTGGTCCAACGTTGCCGCGAAGAGGGACATCTCCAGAATGTAGCTGGCCCGGACCTGCTTGCCGGAAGCCAACTGTTTTCCAAGAATGATCCCGGCGCCGAGCTTTAGCGGTCCGATCCGCCGGGCCGCGATCTCTAGGGTCTCGCCCGTGCGGCAGGACGCAGCGGGCAGGCCCCACATACCGGGCAGCTCTTCGTCGTCATCGGGGCGGCGCACTAGAAGGACCTTCCAGGGTGCGCCGCTCTGAACCACCGCCAGCGCCACCGACCATTTGACCGGCATCGGAACGTCCGCTCGCTTCATTATCGTACGCCAAATAGTGTAGGCTAGAAATAGGGTCCGTGGCCCTCGGCATACTTACCCTGGGTTATCCCTGCGCCACGGCAACCGGTTTCCTCATGCTCCACCTGCTTTTTAGCGTGCTGGTGGGAGCGTCCTACGATGCCTTCGGCGGGGTATTGCCGCGGCCCCAAATCCATCCGCCCTTTCCGCTCCGAGCAGCCGCGGAAGGCCGGATGGCGCACCCGTCCAATACCAACGGCCGATGGGTGCATCCGCCGAGTGACCGGCCGAATATTCAACTGGAGAGACGCCCACCGGGCGACAGCCCGGGCCGTGGAGGACGTGGAGCAGGCCGCCCAGACGTTCTTGAGCGCCGGCATCGACCGCTGGAGCCGCGAAGGGAGGCTGGCGCCGTCCGAAGCGAAAGAGCTAAACACCTACCTGGCTTCGGATGAGGTCAGTGGCGCTTTGCACCGCTTGGGGGCCCACCTGGTCCTGACCACAATTCTCTGGTTCCCGTTGGATAGCTTGTTCCGGCCGGCCTGGACGGCGCCGTTTTGGGCAAAGGCTCAGCGCCGACATGGTTCCGACGCCGGAGGGAGCCGAGATGGGACCGGTAGGGCCGGACACAACCGAATGGGAGTTACCCACGAGAACAGGCCGGGTGTCCACGGAAAAGCCGGGGTTGTCCACACACCGAGCCGGCTTAGCGGACGGCCCTTACCGCAAAGATGGCCTCTTTGATTTTGAGGACATGCTGCCGCATCTGGCTGTCTTCGTTGATCCCGCAGTTGATCTTGCCTGCGCCGTGGATAACCGTGGCGTGGTCCCGACCACCTAGCAAGCGTCCCACTCGAGTAGGCGACATCTCCAACTCGTAGATGAGCAGGTACATGGCCACCTGCCGGGCTTGGGCGATCTTCTGGGTCCGGCTCCTGCCGACGATGTCTTTATGGGCCAGCTTGAAGTAGCGGGAGACTTCATTGATGATCCGCTCCGGGTCGATAGCGTGGCGGGAGGTGTCGCAGCCCATGTCGTCCAAGATGCGCGACGTCGACTCCAGGGTGATCGGAGTATTCATCAACTGGGAGAAGGCGACAATCCGGTTCAAGCTGCCCTCCAGCTCCCGGACGTTTTTCTGAACCCGCTTGGCGATGAGTTCGATTATGCATTCTTCCAGAGAAATGGCGAGTTGGCCGGCCTTGGAAACCAGGATGGCCATCCGGGTTTCCAGGTTGGGAGGCTGGATGTCGGCGGTCAGTCCCCACTCGAAGCGAGAGCGCAGCCGGTCCTCCAACAAGGCCAGGGCCCTGGGCGGCTGGTCGGAGGTGATGACGACCTGGTTGCCCGATGTGTGGAGGTCGTTGAAGGTATGGAAAAAGCCTTCGTGGGTCTGCTCCTTGCCGCTTAAGAACTGAACGTCGTCCATCAGCAAGACCTGAACGCTCCGGTACCGGTTGCGAAACTCCTCTGTGGTCCGGTTGCGGATGGCCGATATGAACTCGTTGGTGAACTGCTCGGAGGTAGCGTACAGCACCGACAGCCCTTTGCTGGCGCAGGCGTGGCCGATGGCGTGGAGCAGGTGGGTTTTGCCCAACCCGACGCTGGAGTAGATGAACAGTGGGTTGTAGGCCTGGCCAGGCGCCTCGGCCACCGCTCGGGCGGCGTTGTAGGCCAGCCCGTCGGAGGAACCGACCACGAAAGAATCGAAGGTGTACTTGGGGCAGAGGACCGGCATCTGACGGGATGGCACCTGCGGCGAGGGTCTCAACTCATCCTCGGCAAGCATGCCGGAATCCCAACTTGCCTCCTGCGGCTCGGCAAAATGGGCAACGGCCCCCGTCTGTACCCGGAACTGGACGTCCAGAGGGCGGCGGGTGACCTTCTCTACCGTCTTCTGGATGGACTGGTACATCCGGCGCTCCAGCCAAGCCACGGCGAACGGCGTCGGAACCTCCACGACGAATGAACTGTCGTCGTAGCTAATTCCAACCGTGTGCTTCAGCCAGGTCTCAAACGTCGGCCGAGGCAACTGTAGCTGAAGCTCTCCTAGGACCGCCCTCCACACCTCCCCCGTCGTTAACTCCCTCATCACCAATGGCCTCCGAGTCCGTGGTGGCTCCAGCCCTGGATTTTGGGCAAGCGGCTTTAGCACAGCCGTAAGCCCAGATCATGTTGGGGAGTCGGTCCCTTCACTCAACCCAGGGGAGCAGTGGTCTGTCCATCGATCGGCCGCCCAAACCCGTTTTTGGCCGCCTTTTCAGGTCCTCGTCGCCCGCCCAAACCTGGGGAGGTCCGGGGTCAACGGGAGGTGCTTTATGTGGTCTGTCAGGACCTTCGTCAGGGGTCAAGATTCAACCACCGGATTCTAATTCACGCCTAACAGGGGCCTGTCAAGGTCTTTTTTTCTAATTCCGGGCGAGATTTCCGGGGCTGCCGGGCGATTTGTTTCTTTCGGCGATAGCTGGCCACATAGAGGGGATTGCCGGCGGGCCGGACGCCGGTCTCCGGCCGGAATTTGCGGGGAGGGCCACCGGCATATATAATTATCGCGGCCCAAGAAAAGAGACCAGAGAAGCCTTACCCCGGACCAGCCGGCGTGACCCGCTAGTTAACGCCGAAACGGCCCGGTCCGCGAGGGAAAACTACCGGCCGGTCACGCTGGATCGGGAAAAGGGGGCGTCCGGACGGCCCCTTTTCTGTTTTCTAGGTCGCCATGGGGGTTTGATGCCACGGACTGAACTCAATCCCGTTGAGCAGCCGGACGGTGATGCCGCCGCCGGCGATAACTCGTCGGCCGCCTTGCCTGAGGGCATCACCACCGAAGACCTGGTGAGCTGCTACACCAAGATGGTGCTGGTGCGCGCCACGGACGAACGGATTTGGGCGTTGAACCGGCAGGGCAAGGTGCCCATCGCAGCCTCTTGCCAGGGCCACGAAGCCGCCCAGCTGGGCAGCCTGCTGGCCGCGGAAAGGGACGGCAGGTGCTTCTTCTTCCCCTATTACCGCGACCTGGCATTGAAGATGTCCGTCGGCCTTACGCCGACCCAGGTGATGCTCTCGTTCATGGGCAAGGCCGGTGGCCCTTATAGCGACGGGCGCCAGTTCCCCCTCCAAGGGGCCGACTTGCCCCACGACGTTATCCAGATCTCCAACGTGGTCGGGGCCGGGCTCACCCAGGCGACGGGGTACGCCTTGGGCTGCAAGATGCTCGGCGACGACACGGTGGTGTTCTCGTACTTTGGCGATGGAGCGTCCAGCCAGGGGGAGGCCCACGAGGCGATGAACTTTGCCGGGGTCCATCGCCTTCCTATCGTGTTCATCTGCGAGAACAACCGCTACGCAACCTCGGTCCCCCAACGCCTCCAGATGGCGATCGGTGATGTCTCCAACCGGGCCGCCGGGTACGGCTTTCCCGGCGTCACCGTGGACGGAATGAACCTGACAGCGTGCTATGAGGCCACGCGCGAGGCCATCAAGCACGCCCGGTCCGAGGGGCCGGTGTTGCTGGAGATGAAGGTGGAGCGGTTCATGCCCCACACCACCGATGACGACGACCGCCGGTATCGCCCCGCGGAGGAAGTAGAAATGGCCCGAAAACGGGACCCGGTGGTGACCCTGGCCGCCTTCTTAATCGAGCAGGGGGGCCTCACACCGGAACAGGTGGAGGAGATAAAGGCCCAGGCCCTCCAGTCCATCAACGAAGCCACCGACGCGGCCGAAGCCGCCGGCCTTCCCGATGCTTCAACTCTCCACGACCTGGTTTATGCTCCCTGAGGAGGCCGCCTTGGCAGTCAAAACCGTGATCGAGGCCGTCCGGGAGGCGATCCGCGAGGAGATGCAGCGCGACCCAGCCGTCTTCGTGCTGGGCGAGGACGTTGGGCGGCGCGGCGGCGTCTTCCTGGCCACCCAGGGGCTGTTCGAAGAGTTCGGCGAGTCCCGGGTGTTGGATACCCCGCTGGCCGAGGCCGCCATCATGGGAATCGCGCTGGGGGCCGCCTTCCGCGGCATGCGGCCCATGGCCGAGGTGCAGTTCTCCGATTTTGTGTGGCCTACCGTCAACCAGCTCATCGGAGAGGCGGCGCGAGCCTGCTACGGGACCAACGGCGCGGTGCAGGTCCCTCTGGTCGTCCGTATCCCCTATGGCGGTGGGATCCGCGGCGGCCTGTTCCACTCTCAGAACGTGGAGTCCCACTTTTTCCATACCCCCGGCCTCAAGGTGGTCGCCCCGGCAACACCCTACGACACC
>CAYOAF010000014.1:0-10236 GCA_964401855.1 uncultured Dehalococcoidia bacterium | reverse complement strand
AGACCAGGTGCCCGTCAGGTAGTCGTACAGGTTGGCCACGTTCCTCCGCATCACACCAGGCGCCATGCCCTCCTGCTCCACGTCCATGGGATACCGGTCCGTCAATTTGGTGAGGCCGTCCACCGCCTCATCCTTGGTCATCCCCCGGTCGACGGCGTCCTTAACGTACTCCTTCCACTCCAAAACGAAGGAGCCCTGCTCGTCCAGGTAATCTTTGCCGCAGAGCTCCCCGTGGCCGGGCACGAATATCTCCTCGTCCAGTTTCCGAAGCGACTCCAGCGATGCCAACCACTGGTCCGGGTCCGCTTCCTGCAGCCAGGTGTGCACTTTGTGGAAAATGTTGTCGCTGGTAAAAACCACTCCCTCCTCTTTGATCAAGATAGCCGCCTGATAGAGGGTGTGGCCGGGCATGTGGATCATCTGGAAGGTGTGGTCTCCCACGTGGAGGGTCATGCCGTTGTGGAAGGTGATGACAGGGGCGTTGGCCTCGTACCCTTTGAGGAGGCCAGGCTCCTCGGGCCCCATGTCAGCCACCCGGGCCACGTGCTCCACCATGTCGGTGGCCAACATGCGAGTCCTCACCCCGTCGTGGGCGACGACCGGAGCGTCGAAAAAGGCGTTGCCGGTCCAGTGGTCGCCATGGGGCTCGGTGTTGATGATGTAACGAAGCCGTCCCCGCGTCGCCAGCTCCGCCTTCAGCCTCAGGGCGTCGCTGGGCTTTTGGGGGCTGTCGATCATGACGATTCCGTCGGATGTCGTCACGAACCCGTGATTGCAACCCCTGACCTGGGTCTCCACGAACACGTTACCGGTGATCCGCCGCACGTTGCACCCTCACTGTGACCGCCTATGAAAACCGCAGCTTACCCCAGGCGCCGGGGCCCGTCAACGCGCCCCTCGCGGCGGCCGCCAAATGCCGTATTGCCATCGGATAGCTCAATCAGTATGATAGCTCCACGGCGCCAGCCCCCTTGACCCGCCGATGATGCGGCAAAATTCCGGTGCGAGAGGTTGCGATGGGCGAAATGCTGCAGCAGGGTTCCCGGTTTCCACAGCTGACCCTGAAGCTGGTTGACGGAGGAACGATTCTACTCCCCGCCGAGGCGCCGGGCCGCTACACCGCGGTGCTCTTCTACCGCGGCCACTGGTGATCCCATTGCCTGCGGCAGTTGGCCGCATGGGAGGCGAAGAAACCCGAGCTGGATGCCCTGGATGCCACGATCTACGCCGTGAGCACCGACTCTCTGGAACAAGCCCGAGAGGTGGCGGGGACGGGCCTCAGCTTCAACGTGGCCTACGGCGCGGCCAAGGAGGACGGCGAGCTGGTTGGCGCCTGGTGGGGAGAGGAACACGACGGCTTCATTCAACCAACGGAGTTCCTGCTGGGACGGGGAGGCGTGGTCCTGGGCGCCATGTACGCCTCCGGGCCGGTGGGCCGTATTGGCGCGGATGAGGCGGTACGGTTGATCACTAACCGGGAGCGCCGCAGGCTGGAGCGGGAACAGACGGGCGCCACGTAGCCGGACGCCGGCCGGAACACCCCTTGGGTGGCGCAACTTCGCGGAGGGTTAGCGCGTATGACGGACCATGAACTCGTCGACAACATGGAGTGGGTCTGGCATTCCATCGCCGGGCTTTGCTCTTCTTTCGCCGAACAGGACTGGAAGACGCCTACCGATTGCCCCGGCTGGTCGGTACAGGACCAGGTCTCGCACCTGGCCGGTTCCGAGTGCCGGCTACTGGGGCGGCCGGCCCCGGAGCACACGCCGCAAGAGATGGGCCACGCAAAAAACGACACGGGCCGGAGAAACGAGGTGGTGGTGGACTGGCGGCGCCCCCGGACCGGGGCCGAGGTGCTGGAGGAGTTCCACGAGGTGACTGCCGAGCGGCTGAGGCTTCTCCGGGCCATGAAGCCGGAGGATTTCGAGGCCCAGACCGAGACGCCCATCGGCCCGGCGCCCATGCGCGACTTGATCCGGATACGCATCTTCGATGCCTGGGTCCACGAGCAGGACATCCGGCGGGCCGTGGGACGGGCCGGAGACCTGAGTGGGTCGGTGGCCGAGCA
The DNA here is from genome assembly GCA_964401855.1 of uncultured Dehalococcoidia bacterium. Taxonomy (GTDB): domain Bacteria; phylum Chloroflexota; class Dehalococcoidia; order Lucifugimonadales; family UBA3495; genus CAJWBT01. The sequence continues at coordinate 8,168 of CAYOAF010000014.1, read as the reverse complement.
CTCCGTGGGACGGGTGGCCATGGTCATGCCCTACGTGGTCGGCAAAAAGGCCCAGGCCGCCGACGGCACCACGGTGGTGTTCGAAGTGACCGGGCCGGCCGGCCGGGTCCTAGCCGTGGGCGTGGAAGGGACCCGCGCCAGGGAGTTGGACCGGGCGCCAAATCAGCCCACAGTGTCTCTGACCATGGACGTGGAGACCTTCGCGTGCCTGGGCTGCGGCCGCTGGGAGCCTGACCGGGTGATCGAGTCCGGCAAGGTGAGGATTCGAGGGGACCGGGCCCTAGGTGAGGCGGTCCTGAACCAGATGAACTTCATGATCTGAGCGGGAGGTGGGTTCCCATGCCGCTGCCCCCTGACCGAGTGGACTACAGCCCCATCATCGAGAGGCCACGCCTGGAGTGGCCCAACGGCGCCCGGGTGGCCCTGTGGGTCGCACCCAATATCGAGCACTACGAGTATCTTCCCGAGTATGACGGGCTGAGAAACCCCTGGCCTCGCACCCCATATCCCGATGTCCAGCAGTACTCCCACCGGGACTACGGAAACCGGGTGGGCTTCTGGCGCATGCTGGAGGTCTTGGACCGCCACCGGATCCGGTGCTGCGTTTCCCTCAACATGGCGGTGCTGGAGCACTACCCGGAGGTCGCCCGGGCCATGGTCGAAAGGGACTGGGACTTCATGAGCCACGGCATCTACAATACCCGCTACCTCAACTCCTATACGGAGGAACAGGAACGGGAATTCTACCGGGACTGCATCGAGACCCTGCGGAAGCACACCGGAAAACAGCTCAAAGGCATGCTGGGACCGGCCGTCTCGGACACCGAACGCACCCCCGACCTGATGGCCGAGGCTGGCCTCATCTACCACACCGACTGGATGCACGACGACCAGCCGGTGCCCATCCGGGTAAAGTCGGGAAAACTGGTCTCGGTGCCTTACTCCGTCGAGCTAAACGACGCGCCCTTGTTCCGGAGCAACTACGAAGGCGACTACTTCGCCCAGGTCTGCAGGGACCAGTTCGACCAGCTCTACCGGGAGGGTGAGCAGGGCGGCCGCGTCATGTGCATCGCCCTTCACCCTTATATCATGGGCCAGCCCCACCGGATCAAGTACCTGGACGATATTCTCGGCTACATCATGTCCCACGACGGGGTATGGCAGACCACAGCCGACGACATAGCCGATTACTACATCGCCAACTACTACGACCAGGCCGTGGAGCACGCCCGGCAGTTCAAGACCTAGGGGCGGTGCCGCCGGCAACCAGGACCAGGCCAACTATCAGGCGTACAGGAGAGGTGTCGCCATGCCCGCTCAGCGCCGTTTCGGGATGGACCACGAGCACTATGACTGGTCTCCCTTCCCCAGCCGGGGGGTGCTACGATGGCAGGGGAACGCTAGATTAGCCCTCTGCGTCATCGTCAACCTGGAACACATGGAATGGTACCCTCCAGAGGGTAGCGTCACCACCGTCCTGGCCGGGGGCATCGCACCCCGGCCCTTCCCTGATTTTCCCCGCTTGACCCACCGCGAGTACGGCCATCGCGTCGGCATCTTCCGGGTACTGGATGTCCTGGAAAAGCATGGCATCAAGGCCACGGTAGCCATGGACGTCAAGACCGCGGAAAACTATCCTTACCTGGTCCGCCACTGTCTGGGGCGCGGCTGCGAGATCATCGGCCACGGAATATCGGCCAGCCAGATGATCAGCAGCGAGATGTCCGAGGAGGAGGAACGGAGGTACATTCAGACGTCGCTGGAGGCCCTCAAGCAGGCCACCGGCAACGTCCCGGCCGGTTGGTTGGGACCGGAATACGGGGAGTCATCGAGGACGCCCCAGCTGCTGGCGCAGGCGGGGATCAGCTACGTTTGCGACTGGGCCAACGACGAGCAGCCCTATTCCATGAATGGTCGTCCAGGCGAGTTGTTCGCCCTTCCCCTGATGGTGGAGTTGGACGACGTGAACGCCCTGTGGACCCGGCGCGTCCCGACAGACCGGTACGGAGGGTCGCTGAAAGAGTGCTTCGACACCATGTACCGGGACGGAGAGCAGAACGGACGGCTGCTGGCCCTGAACCTTCATCCCTGGCTCATCGGGCAGCCGTTCCGAATCGGCTACTTGGACGATGCATTGGGGTACATGACCCGCCGGCAGGCAGTGTGGTCCGCCACCGGCTCCCAGATTATCGATTGGTACAGGCGCAATCTTCCCGGGGCCTAGGGGCGTTCCATCGCCGGCCGCGGCCGGGCGGGTCTACCTTGGCCGGTCCGCGGCCAGTCAACCTTCAGTCTATCCGCCCCGAGGGCCTCCAGCTTGGCTCCCGGCATTCGATTGCGCAGCTGCTCCAACGCGAACTCTTTGCTCCCCGGGTCAAGGGTGAACTGAATTCCGGCCGCCCTGGAAACGAGCCGGTTCTCAACGATGGAGCCTGCGACTATGCTCTCCAGAATCGCCCAGACAGACCTGATCTCTTCTTGCCCGAGAGAAGAGGGGAACATCAGGTAGAGGCGTCCCGTGTACGTCGCCGACAGGGAATCCAAGGCGGCCTCATCAGTTGCCGCCGCAGGGGAGGACGGGATGGGAATTGGACCTCCCGTTGGCTCGACACTCACCATCGGGGGCCGCGGGGCAGCTGCGTCTTTCTCCGGCGCACCCGCCGCGGTTCCGGGCTTGTCCCGCGGGGCCTCTGAGCGGGGCTCGGGCCGCTCCACCCTGGGGCCGGCCCCTCTGGCCGGAAAGACCGGGGCCGCTCCTTCCTGGGGATCGTGCGGGAATGCTCCGGCTGCAAACTCTCTCTGAAGTTGCTCGGCCGCCGACATCGGGGTAATGTCGCCGGCCTCCACCACGGGCGGCTGGGGAGGCGTCACGGAGTTATCCGCCACTGTCGAATCGCCGGCCCCGGTCTCCGCAGCTGGAGGGGCCCCTGGGGTTCCTCTTTGGTGGAAACCGGCCTGTCGGGGGTCACCTGCCGCCGCCGTGGCCCTCTCTCGCCGGTGCCGGGAGGGGTGTCAATTGCTTCCGGAACGTCCGGTGTGATGCCCGGGGACACGTCCGGCTCCACCTGGTGAGGGGCGACGGGTCCCCTCTGGGTTTCCAGTTCTGGTCCGGCTGGCTCGGGCATCAATCTCTTTTCCGGATGTGCTTCTTCCAGGATGTGATCTCTCTTCAGTTCGTCCAGGGCCCTCTGTCCCAAGAGGGCCAGTTCGTTGCGTATGGCCTGGGCGCCCCTCAAGTCCTCCAGGGCGGAGGTTTTGAGAGATTCAGCGAAGGAGGACAAATTGCCCGACTCTCTCATCTCCCGTTCTACCTGGACGGCCGCGGACGCGAGGGCGGCAATGGCCTTCAGGAGCCCTGCGGTGGCCTTTTGCTGGGCCCAGTCGGCCTCTTCCCAGGCCGCTTCCTGGCTGGCCCATCGCAGATCAGCTTGGGCTCTTCTGGCCTCATCACATCTTTAGATGGTCCTCAGCCGTTCGGCAATGCCGGGCAGATTGGCAGTGAAACTTTGGTCAAAGGCCTGCCAAGTCACGTCTCCCAGACGCCGGGCCTCTTCCCAGGCCGTTTCGGCCTGTTCCAAAGACTCCCGGGCCTCCTCTCTCGATGCTGCCGCCATATGTCTGTTGGCCAGCATCGCTTCCATCCCGTCCCGGGCCACGCCTATCGTTTCCTCAAGCTCGACCCACGTCTTGTACATCTGCGGCAAGTTTGGACTTGGGCCCCTCGAAGCCTGCGGCCCACTCGACGCAGGCGGCTCCCGGACAGTTCCGGCCACCACCACTTCTTCATCCGCTGGTTCATCCGCCGGCGGCGATCCCTCGGCGGTGGTCTCTATTCCGCCGCTTTCGTCCGGCGTAGGGAGGAGGGCTATCAATCGCAGCCGCATCCAGTTCATCGACCGCTTCGCCCGAGCCGTCTAGCTCAGGAGCTGACCGCGATTTGCCTTTGCCGATCTTGAACCTAGAGAACCAGCCCATATATTTTTTCCAGGTGATGAGTCTCAAAACACCCTTCCCGCGTTCACGCGAGGCATCTTTTTCCCGTAGCCGTATCATAGATGTGCGCCAGATGCCAGTCAACTGAATTACGTTCACGAAACCTTCGCCGTTCGGCCCTTTACTCCGACGAAGCCCGGTCAGCGCGCTTTGTTCCGCCGGGTCCGGTCGGGCCGTCCGGTCGAACTGCCACAGGCGACGGCGCCCGGGCTCGCAGCCCAAATTATTTGCGAATACATCCCCTTGACACCCATAGGGTGCTGTGCTATTTTCATCTGGTTTCCACTTGAGGCGCGTCTTGCCCCGAACTGAACCCCGTGGCGGTGCAGCACAAGAATGTTTGACGATCCCAAGGCGTTGACCACCGCTAATTGGAACGACATCCATATTTGGCTCACTTTGTTCTGGACCTACGTTCCGTTGATCGTCACTTTCGCGCTTACCATGTTGATCGCCCACGGCCTGATACCCTCCCTCATCATAACTGGCCAACTTCCACAGACGGCAAACCGGTTGAGAATGCCGTTAACCGGATTCGCATTCCTGGTCTTGGTCGCTGCTGTAGTCATCCTGATCCTGGGAATAAACCAAACCCTAGACGTGGAAAAATTCTGGGACCGGTACTTGATATAGCCTCCGGCAGGCTTCGCCCCGGCAGGCCGGACTGGGCCTCTTCAGAGCGGCCTGAAATGGACTCAATCACATTGGGATACTGGATTATGGACGAATTTTGCTGCCGATGAGACCGAGGGGGAAAATACTGGCGCTGGCTGTAGTGGGAATGGGCGTCACGGGCATCGCCGGTTTTGCTCTGGTCGTACTGCTCATCTCCTGGTTTTCCAACCCGCCCTTCGGCCTTGGCAACGCCCCGGCTCAACCCATAGCCTTCCCTCACACGGTGCACGCCGGACCCGCCGCGGCGGGCGGCGCGGACATCCAGTGCGAATTCTGCCACCGGAACGTGACCAAGGGGGCTGCCGCCACCGTCCCAGCGGTGGAACAGTGTATGTTCTGCCACGAACAGATCGCGGGCGAGAAACTGGTGGGCGCGACCAACGTAAACCTGGTGGAGATGGCCAAGGTCAGCCAGAGCTTCACCGACGGTGTTCCCATCAACTGGGAGCGGGTGCACCGGATGCCCGACCACGTGCGCTTCGTCCATGAAGCCCACATCCGTTTCTTCACTCAGCAAGATACGTCGGACCTGCCCTCCGAGCAGAAGGTGCAGGCGGTCTGCTCCACGTGCCACGGCGACGTGGCCGCCATGACCGAAGTCAAACCCAAGCGGGCCCAATCGCTGAAGATGGGCACGTGCCTGGACTGCCATCGGGAGAACAACGTCTCCACCGATTGCACGGTGTGCCACAAGTGAAATCAAACAAGGTTCTCATCCGATGAAACTAACGCGGCGCAACTTTCTAGCGTGGGCCGGCATCTCCGCCGTCGGGGCGGTAGCCTGTGAAGGATTCGGAATCCGTCACGGGGAGTTGGACGTCCAGAGCCCGGTAATGCTGCCCGAAGACCTGGTCAAGGGGAGCGACAACTGGTTCGCGACCCTCTGCCGCAATTGCCCGTCGGGAGAGGGCATCGTGGTACGAGTGATGGAAGGGCGGGCGAAGAAGATTCAAGGCAACCCCCTATACCCCACCAACATGGGGAAACAGAGCGCCCGTTGCGACGCCGGCCTCCAGGCCCTGTATCACCCGGACCGGGTCGCCGGCCCTATGCAGCGCAGCGGACCCCGCGGCTCCGGCCAGTTCACGCCGGTCTCCTGGCCGAGCGCCATGGACACCCTGCGGCAACGGCTGGAGGAACGGGGCGCCGGGATGCTGGCGGTCACCGAACCCCTGCGCGGTCACCTGGCTACCCTGGTCGGCCGCTTCACCCAGGCAGTGGGCGGCCGGCATCTGGGCTTCGAGGCCTTGGACGACAACACCTACCGGGCCGCGGTGAAGAACGTTTTCGGCCAGGACCTGCTGCCCGACTTCGACCTTGAGAATACCGGGTTTTTGCTGATCTTCGGCGCCGACTTCCTCTCCACCTGGGTGTCACCCACCCGCTGGAACCGGGGCTACGGGCAGTTCCGCCACGGAGAGGGGCGGGAGCGCGGGACATTTTATCACGTCGATCCCCGTTTCTCCATGACGGCCGCCAACGCCGACCGGTGGATCCCCATCCGGCCTGGCTGGGAAGGACACCTGGCTCTGAGCCTGGCTTACGTCATCATCTCCGAGGGCCTGCAAGCAGCCAACGCGGACGTAGGGGCCTTGACCGGCGGCCATGGAGCGGCGGCGCTTCATGCATTCCGGCCGGAGGCCATCGCCGATAATATCTTCCTCGCCGAGACCATCGGAGGCCAAGCTCGCGTTGACACCATCCGGAGCCTGGCGTGGGAGTTCGCCGGCGCGCGCCCCGGCCTGGCCATCGGCGGAGGATCGGCGGGGGCCCACAGCAACGGCCTGTTCAACCTGGAGGCAATCTACGCCCTCAACTACCTGGTGGGGAGCGTGGGTACCAAGGGAGGCATCAGGTTCAACCCCGGTAGCCCCCTGGATGAGGCGCCCGCCGTCGGCGAAGCAGCCACTCTGGCCCAATGGAAAACCGAAGCGGGAAATCTGCGCAACGGTTCCACGAAACTGATGCTGCTGCATCAGGCGGACCCGGTCCACGGCCTGCCCGCCTCCGTCGGCTTCAAAGAAGCCCTAACCGGGGCCGGCGACCTGTTCATCGTCAGCTTCTCGCCTTTCCTCGACGAGACCAGCATCATGGCGGACCTGGTCTTGCCTGACCGGGTGTACCTGGAGGACTGGGGCGCTGACATTCCGGAACCGGGGCCTGGATACGAAGTCGTGGGGTTCCAGCAGCCGGTAGTCAACCCTCTCCATGAGTTGGACCCCCGGAGTTTCCCCGACCTTCTGCTGAACATGGCCCAGGAACTGGGCAAAGAAGCCGGCCTGCCCTGGACCAACTACCAACAGATGCTCAGGGATAGCTCGGACACCCTCTTCGCCCTCAAACGGGGTTCCATCGAGGCCACCTCCTCCGGAGAGTTCTGGACCAAGCTGCTTCAACGTGGCGGCTGGTGGGACGAGGGGACTGCCGGACCGGGAGCGGTCCGGCCGGAACAGGGCCTGCTCAGCCGCATTGCGGCCAAGGGGTCTGTGCCTCAATTCCCTGGGAAGGGTATGTCCGCCGACACGTTTTACTTGACACCCTTTGCCCACAACACCCTGTTGGACGGCCGTCATGCCCACCTGCCCTGGCTCCAGGGGACGCCTGACCCGTTGACGACCATCGCCTGGCAGACCTGGGTGGAAATCAGCGACGAGGACGCCAAACGGCTGAAGGTTAAAGAGGGAGACGTCGTCCGCGTCGAGTCTTCCCAGGGTTCCATTCGGGCGTTGGCGTACCCCACTCCGGCGGTGCCGCCCGGCACGGTGTCCGTGCCCCTGGGCCAAGGCCGCCGCAACGGGTCCGAATACGCCACGGACCGGCCGGAGGATGAAAGCTCAAACGTCATGGACATCTTGGAGGCCGGCCAGGTGGACGAAACCGGGGCGCTGGCGTGGGCCAACACCAGGGTAACGGTGACTCCCACTGGGGAAAAGGTCAAGATAGCCAGGTTCGAGGGAATAGTCCGGGCGGTGGAGGTTGGCAACACCCCCGGGGAGCGGATAATTCATACCGTCACGACTGAGTAGCAGTAGGACCGGGCTGATCGCCCGAAAAGCGATAGCTGAATGCTGACGGCTGGGAGCCGGATGGAAAATGGTAACACCTAGGATCGCTCACAAATGGGGCATGGTAGTCGACCTGGACAGCTGTACCGGCTGTCAGGCCTGCGTGGTGGCCTGCCAGGCGGAGAACAACGTGCCCGTCAACGTAAAGGACTACTTCCAGACCGGCCGGTCCTTTGAGTGGATACGCATCGAGCGGTACTGGGAAGGGGAGTTCCCCAACGTAAAGGCCCGTTTCATTCCCATAATGTGTCAGCAATGCGAAAACGCCCCTTGCGAGCCGGTGTGCCCGGTGTTCGCCACCTATCACAACGATGAAGGGCTCAACGTGCAGGTCTACAACCGGTGCGTCGGCACCCGGTACTGCGCCAACAACTGCACCTATCAGGCCCGGTTCTTCAACTGGTGGGAGCCGGTGTGGCCGGAGCGGATGAGACA
>CAYOAF010000013.1:0-7729 GCA_964401855.1 uncultured Dehalococcoidia bacterium | reverse complement strand
ATCTGGTCTCCGTTGGCGAGACGGGTCCCGGTACGCGTTCTCCTGGCCCTTGCCGGGCTCAGCACCGTGCTGGGGGCGCTGGCCACCGCGCTGAGCGGGTCGCTGGGCTGGGGACTGGTGGCCGCGGGCGCGCTGGGGAACGGAGTGGGAGGTATGCTTTTCCTGCTCCGGCTGACCTGGGCCGATTATTACGGGCGAAGGCACCTGGGCGCCATCCGGGGCTTGACGCTCCCGGTCCAGGTCGGAGGCCAGGCGTTGGGTCCGGTCCTGTCGGGGTTCATCTTTGACGCCACCGGCGGCTATCGAGCGGCCTTCTTCCTGTTCGCCGCCACCACCCTATTGGTGTCGCTGACCGTGCTTACCGGCACCCCGCCGAAGAGACGGCCCGCGTTGTCACCGGTACGCTGAATCGGTCCCGGCCGGCAATTGTGTATACTGAGGCGTCTTGTCCGAGCTATTGCAACAAGCCCGTTTGTCAAGCGGCGTGAGGAAAGCCTCGTCCAGCTTGGCCGATGACTCACCCCCGGCCTTGGCTGGCGGCCCCGTTCGGTTGAGTCGCGGTCCGGCAGACGAGGCGCTGGAACGCGGTAGCGGCGGCGTCTCTGGGGAATTGGGGCCCGGATGGTAGGCGACCGGAGCCGGCGCCGGCTGGCCGGGAGGTTGCCTTTCTACTACGGCTGGGTCGTCTTGGCCGCGGCGGCCCTAACTAGCTATTCCTCCAGGGCCCTGATGGCCGCTACCACGTTGTCGGTGTTCGTGGTGCCGATGACCGAGCATTTCGGGTGGTCCCGCGGCCTCTTCTCCGGGGCGCTCAGCCTGGGTGGTCTATGTGCCGTCGCCATTTCACCGGTGGCGGGCAAGCTGATCGACCGTTACGGGTCCGGGTTGGTTCTGGCGGTCACCTCCGCGGTGATCGGCACTTGCGCCGTCGGTCTGTCTTCCGTGAACCATGCCTGGGCCTTCTACACCCTGTACGTTCCGAGCCGGGCCCTCTTCGCGATACCGTTGGAGCTGGGCACGGCGACGGCGGTGAGCAACTGGTTCCTGCGCCGCCGGCCGTTGGCCCTGGCCGTTTTCAGCGCCACTCAGGGCACGGGGCTGGCGGCCATGCCCCTGATCGTTCAGGTCATCATCGATGGCTGGAGCTGGCGGGTGGCCTGGGCGTCTCTGGGCCTATACACCCTTGCCATCGCCGTGCTGCCCACGCTGCTATTGATCGCGAGGAGGCCAGAGGATATGGGGCTGGAGGCGGACCCCCGCCCGGTGGCGGCTGTCTTGCCGGCGGGTGGCCTCACCGGCGTCAGGCCGGCCACCGGTGTTGCCCCCGCCGAGGCCGACTTCACGGTACGCGAGGCCCTGCACAGCCGCGCTTTCTGGGCATTGGCCGCCTTCGCCGCCGCCGCGTTCATGGTGCAAGGAGGGGTTATCCTGCATTTGGTGCCGCACTTCATCAACCAGGGTCTTTCGCCGCCCTCGGCCGCCCTGACGTCCGGTACTTTCGCCCTCTCCCAGGTCGTAGGTGGGCTGCTATGGTCTATTTGGGCGAGACGGGTGCCGGTACATTTTCTCTTGTCTTTGACGGGCTTCTGCATAACGTTGGGGGCCATGGGGACCGCGGCCAGCGGGTCGTTGGGCTGGGGAATGGCGGCGGCAGCCACCCTGGGAACCGGGATAGGCGGCGTTCACCTTCTGCTGCGGCTGGTTTGGGCCGACTACTACGGCCGGACCAACCTGGCCAGCATCCGGGGGTTGACCCTTCCAATGCAGATCGCTGGCCAGACTGTCGGGCCGATTACCTCGGGGTACATTTTCGATACCACCGGCACCTATCGATGGGCCTTTATCGGGTTCGGCTCCGTCGCTTCCCTGGGCGCTCTGATAGTTCTGGCCGCCACTCCGCCAAGGAAGCCGAAGGCACACTCGGAAGCCTGAAGCGCTGCTCCGGCTGGGTTGGACCGGTTATTTGGCCGGACGGCTGGTGCTCCGCAACCGGAGGCGATAGAATCTGATGATAGGGCATGGTTGTGGCGCACCCCGCGGCCGCGGGGAGTGCGGAGGGCCTGCTATCAAACAATCTCATTTGCCCGGATGGGTGGGAAAAGCAAGCGTTGGGTTGGTAGACCGGGAAGCTAATGGGGCCCGCTTACCGCCCCTCGGCATGAACATAGAGCCGTCCATCGGCCGCCCCGGTCCGAGGACCAGTTCTCGCATCATCCTGTTGTAAGGTGACCGCCATGGCGCAGGAGCCGGAAGTCCGCCTGAAGCACCCGTACTTCATGTACGATGCCATTCAACATCAACCCCAGGCCATGGAGGAGATGTTGCGCAAGCATGCCACCCGCGCTCAAGAAGTGGCGGCCGAGATCGCCGGGAAGCGTCGCCTGTACCTGGTGGGCATCGGGACCTCCTGGCATGGGGCCCTGGTGGCCCAGCATTGGCTTCGCCGGTTCGCCGGGCGGTCGGTGGAAGTCCTGGCGTGGGACTCGTTCGAATTTTGCTCCTATCCGACCTGGCCACCGAGTCCTGCAAACTGCCGCCAGTTCCCGAGTTCTGGAGCCCTCTGGTCTATTTGCTGCCTTTGCAGCTCCTCGCATACTACCTGGCGCTGGCCCGGGGCACCCATCCCGACCTGTTCCAACTAAACAACGTCAGGCAGGCCGCCGCCAACCGGCACTACGACCTGTAGGGCGAAACCCGGCTGACGGCCATGAGCAGCTGCAACAGGAGGGTCGACAATGGCAACCAAGGAAGAAGCCCAAGCATTCCTCGACAGAACGGGGCCGGGCCGGGGCTACATGCTGGAGATGCACCGGATCATGGCGGCGGCCGACCTTGAATGGGCCCAGAAATTCAACGCGTTCATCGAGGCCACTTACACCGGCCAGCGGCTCCTGGACCGCAAGACCAAGGAGTTGCTCCAGATCGTGGTGGAGACCGCCCTGCGGGCCGACGTGGAGCATATTCAGGCCCACGTCCGGGTGGCGCTGCGGGAAGGGGCCACGCCCCAGGAGATCCTGGAAGCGATGCAAACGGTGATCGCCCCTATGGGCGCCCTGGCCTTTCGCCGGGGTCTCCAGGCCTGGGCCGCGGAGACGGGCCTTCACGGGGAATGAGGGGTGTAACGTAGTGGCCCACGGCCGCAGGCCACTACCCGAGGCTACCGCGCCCGGATCACTGGGTTCCGCAGCACCCCGATCTCACTGATCTCAACCTCGACGATGTCGCCGTCCTTCATGTTCTCGCCGGCTCCCTCGGTGCCCATCCAGAGGACGTCGCCGGGGTGCAGGGTGAGGTACCGGCTCATCGCGCTGATGTAGGCGCGAACCCCAAAGATAGCGGTGCCGGCGTCATACTCAATCGCCACCCGTCCGCTGAGGGTGACCTTGACCAGGAGTTCATCGGGGTTCAGGCCGGTGACGATCCAGGGACCCATGGGCTTGAAGGTGTCGGTGTTCTTGGCCCGCCACAGGGTCCGGTCGCCCCGCTGCCAGGTGCGCTCGCTCACGTCGTTGCCGATGGTGTAGCCGAGCACGTAGTCCAGGGCCTCCGCCTCGGAGACGTTCTTGCACTTCTTGCCGATGACGGCCACCAACTCGCCTTCGTACTGCACCTTCTCCGTCGCGTCCTTGGGTATGATGATGGGCTCGTCCTGGGCGATCAGCGCGTTGGCCGCCCGGTAGCCCACGTCGGCTTGCTTCGGCAGGTTGGGCGTTGTGCCCACCTGTTGGGCAGCCCAGGTGACGTGCTCCGGGTAGTTGATCCCGGCGGCGTAGAACGTGGGGGGAACTACGGGGACCTCCAGCTTCACCGAACTGAGCGGCTGGGAGTTGGAAGTCCGGGTGTAGCTGTCAAAAGGGCTTCCTTCGACCTCGACGACGGTTTCGCCCTCAATGATGCCGTAGGCCACCTTTTGTCCAGCCTTGAACCTGCACCATTTCATGGTTGATCCTCCTGCAATGCCCTTATCAGTCCGCGAGTCTGGCCTAGATTCTCACACCAACCTTTCCAGGGGTCAAGCGGCCCGGCCGCGCTGAAAAAGGTGAAACCCGAAACAGACTACGACCGGAATCAAGAGACGGTGACTCCCGACGGCTAGAGATGGGTAACGGGAGTGTCATGGTTTGAACAACTGAATTATGGCCTTGACGAAGAGCCAAGACGTTTACAACGAATCGGTGCGGGTATCACTATTACTCAATCAACTCAAATCTGCGAATTGTCATTGGTACGAAAACAGCCCTCGGAGGCGCCCCTCCCCAGGGGACGAGAGTACGGCGTGTGCTGCTCCGCCTCTCTCTTCCGCCGGGACCCTGATGAAACATGCCAACCTATTTTCATGGGCCGTGGTACTGGTTGCAACCAGCATGAATGATTCTGAGCCCTTCGGCTCGGCTCAAGATAAACTCCGCGAAGAATCTCAGCGTAACAATGAGATTCTTCGTCGCTCCGCTCCTCAGAATGACATCCTGCCAAAACCAAGGTGACTGAATACTAAGTGATTACAGATATTGCGTAATGGAATAAAATGGATATACTGGATTGCTGGCCGCAACTAATCGGTGCACAAATCGCAATGCCAACCCGGGTAACCCATACAAACGATTCCCGATCAAGGAAATCTTGTCCCCCTTGGAGGTAGACAATCGCATTGGAGGAGAGGGCGGTATCCGGTTTGGTTATCAACTCGTGATGCGCTGACTGGGGAGAGGCTAGTTTTACCCTAACGGGTCTTCAATAATCGTTGGGTATAGCCACGTAGGAGGTTGGAATGCGGCACACCGATCTATCTGTGGCAGAAGGCGTCTCTGGTGCACTACGCACAACTTGGCGGTGCCTTCTGAACGTTTTTGAGAACACTCCCGTCATATTGCATTCGGTCGACCGCCAGTTCAGGATGCTTCGGGTGAACCGCCGGTGGCTGGAGAAGATGGGGTACGAAAGGGCCGAGGCGCTGGGCCGGGAGATCCCGGACTTCAAGTCGGAGGAGTCTCGCCTCCGGGCCGAAAGTGACACGCGGCCCTTCTTGCTGCGCGCAGGCGCCTCCCGCGGTATCTGGAGTCGGTACATCCGGAAAGACGGCCTGGCCCTCGATGTTCTGACAGATGCCGACCTTTGGGATCATCGATGTTGCTTCGCCTATATGGCCATGTGCGACGAAGGGGAGGACCCCGGGCTGTGGCAGCAGTCATTAGCAACTCTTGAAACGCTGAGCCTGATCTCCTCCATAAATCGAAGCTTTGCCCAAATTCTGTCGCCAGGGGTGGGCGGCTGGGCGCCGCCACCCCCTCCGGCGGTGCCGTGGGTTCCCGGCCCCGGCCGGGAGACCGGCCTGGCGAGGAGGCCCAAGGGTTGATCCTCGAAGCCTCCCACGACGCCGCGGCGAACCTGCGCACAATGACGCGGATTCACGAGAACTGGCGGGATGTGGTGCTGGGGTAGCAAAACGAGCAACTGATGGTGATGAGGAATATCGACAAGACCTTGGCGGAGTTGGCGGACGCGGTCTCCAGGTACCGTGGAGAACCGTGGTAGCGGCCAGGTTTGCCCGAATGCCGGGCGTGTGTTAGGCTCCCCTGCCTGTTCTTCGCCTCGGACGAGCCAGCCTACATCACCGGCGACCGGCTCAACGTGGTGGGAGGTCGCTACATCGTCTAGGCAGCGCTCACCTGCTGCCAGACCAGGGTTGCCGCCCCCACCAATCCGGCCGAGTCTCCCAACCGGCTGGCCGCCAGGCGGAAGTCTTTGTGCCGCTCACTCATGGCCCGTTGATTGATCAACGACTGAATCCTCGGCAGAAGGTCCAGCCCGGTGAGACCCACCGTCACCCCGCCGCCCAAGACCAATAGGTCCGGGTTGAACAGGTGCAGGGTGTTGGCCAGGCCCACGGAGAGCGCCTGGACCGCCACTTCCAGGATGTCCAGCGCCAGGCCGTCTCCCTGGGAAGCCGCCCGGAATACGCTCTGTGCGTCGATTGACCCGGCGGCGCCGCCGGCCAGAACGGACGACGCCGACCCGGGTTCGGCCTGGCAGGCCCGGGCCGCCAGGCCGATGGCGGTGCCCGACGCCAGGGATTCCAGACACCCTCGATTTCCGCACTGGCAGAGGGGCGCCGCATCCCTCGGGTCGATAGCCATGTGGCCGATCTCGGCGGCCAGGCCGTGGGCGCCCAGGAACATCTTGCCCCGGTCGACCACGCCGCCCCCGATGCCGGTGCTGACCGTCAGGTACACCAGGATCCGGGTCGGGGTCCCGTCGGCCGACGGCTCCCGGCCCGCCCCGCAGTGAAACTCCCCCAGCGCGGCGAGGTTGGCGTCGTTCCCCACCCACACCGGACGGCCGAGGATTGGCTCCCAGAGGTCTTTCAGGGAAACGCCATCCAACTCGGGCAGGTTGGGTGGGTCGTGCAGGGTCCCGGTTTCGGCGTCCACAGGGCCGGCGACGGCGATACCCACGCCGGCGACCGGACGGTTGGCGCACCATCCCAGGGCTTCCCTGAGCAAACCCTCGGCCGACTCCAACAGCCGGGCCCGGCTGGCCTTCTTGGGGCTGGAGAATCGCGACTGCCACAGGATTTCCCCGTCTCGAGCGATGACCGCCGCCCGGGTCCAGGTCCCGCCCCAGTCCATGGCTACGGCCAACTCCGGAGGCTGCGTCATACTCCTCCTGTTCTCAACGCAAGACTACCCGGCTCCATGATAGCAGGTCATTGCTTGGTTAACGAAACCACCTTACTGGTCCCGGGCCTCCGTCGCCAGCAACTCGTCCAGGGCGGCCCGCAACGAGTCGCCGCTCATCGGCCCCACGAATTTCTTCACCAAGGCCCCGCCGCCGCCGATGAGGAATTTCTCCGGGACGCCCCTGACGCCGTAGTTGATGGCAATCCTGCCCCTGGCATCGATGCCGTTGGGGTAGGTGACGCTGTACCGTTCCAGGTAAGCCTCGGCGTCCGGCCGCCGGTCCCAGATGTCGACGCCGATGAATTCAACGCCTCGCTCCCGGTACTCCCGGTACACCTGGGCCAGGATTGGGGCTTCCTGACGGCAAGGGGGGCACCAAGACGCCCAGAAGTCCAGCAGCACGACGGAGCCCCGCAGACCGGACAAGGTGACGGTTGTGCCGTCGAGAAGCTCCAGGGAAAACTCGCGGGTGGCCTCTTGCTCGACGGGGACTTCGCCGAACGCGTTGTTGACTCCCAGGCCGCCGGGGCTGCCGCCCGACTTGACCAACGCCCAGGCAAGCAGGCCGATCAGTGCCAGCACCGGGATTGAGGAGCCCAGCAAAATCCAGCCTCGTTTGCTCAACTCTCCCACTCCCCTGGAGCCGTTTCGTCCTCCCCGCCGGCCAGCCGGGGAATCTGCAATACCCGGGCCTTCAGCCCGTCTCGCCGGCGCCGGTAGTCCGCCTCCGGCAGTGTCCCCTGCTGGAACCACTCGTCGAGCGCCGCTACCTCTCGGATCAATGCGCCCCGCTGGGGCGATTCCCTGTTGATCTCTCCGGGGGTGGCCGCCACGGAGGCAACGGCCCTCCGCGAGGCGCCGGTCACCCCGAGCAGCAACAAGAATACCAGGACCGCTCCGGCGGCCCCGGGTATGGCCACCCGCCAGAAAGTGCCACCGGTGACCGACTTCCCGAGTCGCGCCGCCAGGCTGGGCTCGGGAAGGTACGTCAGCTCCAGGACCATCTCCTGGCCGCTCTGGAAATCTCGCCCCTCCCATACCCGGTACAGGGA
>CAYOAF010000012.1:0-10614 GCA_964401855.1 uncultured Dehalococcoidia bacterium | reverse complement strand
AAGCGAAAAACTTGCCTATGGATAGCTCTTGCCTGACGTCCTGGCCGTTGTTGATTCTCCAGGCCAGGTCGATCATCATCGTCCGTGAGGCGTGGATCTCCGCCATCGAGTCCGCCAGCTTGCACTGGACCATCTGGCGGTTGCCCAGGGGTTCGCCGAAGGTGGACCGTTGGTTGGCGTAGTCCACGGCCATCTCCAGGGCCCGCTCCGCCGGGCCGATGGTCTGGGAGACATTCCTGATCCGGGCCCGCAGCAGGTGAATTCCCTGGGCATAACGCCAGCCCTCGCCCTCCGGGCTGAGGCGGTTGACGGAGGGCACCACGCAATCCGTGAAATGGGACTCGGAGGTCTCCCAGCCCCCCATCATCGGGATGGAGCGGTCGCGCACGAATCCCGGGTTCTCCCGGTCCACTATGAAATAGGTGATCCCCTCCCGCTGCTTAGTGCCCTTCATCCGGGCCAGGACCACCATATAGTCGCAGTAGTAACCCCAGGAGTTCCACATCTTGGAGCCGTTGATCACGTAGTTGTCCCCATCGCGCTCGGCGGTGGTGGCGAGGCCGGCCAGGTCTCCCCCGGCCCCGGGCTCGGTGAGCCCTCCGGAATAGCGCAGCTCGCCGCGCAGGGTGGGGAACAGATACTTCTCCTTGATGTAGTCGCTGGCCCCGTAGAGCAGCGGAGGCGCGCCGCCGTCGAAAATCCCGGAGTTAAGCCAGGTCTTGAAGGTCTCCACCTCCGACAGGCACCACCCCAGGGTATCGAGCCCGCCGCCCCCGAGTTCCCCTGGCACTCCCAGGTTCCACATCCCCAGCTCTTTCACCCTGTCCCGAAGGGAGAGCTTGATTTCCTTGGGCAGCTCATAGTCGTCGTGGTGCTCCCGCTCGTAGGGGATGATTTCAGCTTCAACGAACTTGCGGATGGTGGCCTGCACCATGCGCAGTTCCTCAGGTATCTTTAGATCCATGGTTTCCTCTCTGCCCTGCAACTCCTGACCCTAGCCCGTTAGCCGGCCCCACGGCGGCAGGCCCCGGGGACTTGGAGGGGCCGGTGCGATAACGGCGCCCCTCTCAGGCGCCTCCCGCGGCCGTCTCTCCAAGCCTTACTCTACCACTTTGCGGTATCCTTTGAGGAGGTTGCGAGCTACCAGCCAGCGGTGCACGTCGTTGGGGCCCTCAAGAATCTGCACCGCCCGCACATCCCTGTACAGCCTTTCCAGGGGCAGGTCCTTAGAATAGCCCGCGGCCCCGAAGATCTGGATGGCCTTGTCGATGACCCGGGCAGCCATCTCAGGGACGAACACCTTGGCCATGGACAGCTCATACCGCACGTCCTGCCCGTTGTCGATCTTCCAGGCAATGTCGATCATCATCGTTCGCGCGGCGTGGATGTCGATGGCCGAATCCGCCAGCTTGGCCTGGACCATCTGGCGGTTGGCCAAGGGCTCGCCGAAGGTGGAGCGCTGGTTGGCGTACTCCACGGCCATCGACAGTGACCGCTCCGCGGGGCCCAGGGTCTCCGAGGCGTTCCGGACGCGGGACCGGGCCAGGTGCACCCCTTGGGCAAAACCCCAACCCCCTCCCTCCGGCGTCAGGCGGTTGACGGAAGGGACCACGCAGTTCTCGAAGTGGAACTCAGAGGTTTCGGAGTAGCCCATCATTGGTACGGGGCGGTCGAGCACGAAGCCGGGAGTGCCCCGGTCCACGATGAAATGGGTCATCCCCTCCCGCCGCTGGGTGCCCTCCATCCTGGCCACGAAAATCATGTAGTCGCACCGGTAGCCCCACCCGCTCCACAACTTGGCGCCGTTGATGACGTAGTTGTCACCATCGCGCCGGGCTGTGGTGGTGATACCGGCCAGGTCTCCCGCTGCCCCGGGCTCGGATAGCCCCACCGATATCCTCAGGTCACCGTTCAGTGTGGGGTACAGGTACTTCTCTTTGATGTAATCACTGGCATTGAAGAGCATCGCCGGAAAGACGACGGTGTCGAATATCCGGCCGGTAAGCCAGGTCTTGTGGGTCTCAGTTTCAACCAGGAACATCCCCAGGGTGTCGAGCCCGCCACCCCCGAACTCCTCGGGGACTCCCAGGTTCCACAGCCCCAACTCTTTCACCTTTTCCCTTAAAGGCAGCCGGATCTCGTCGGGCAGCTCAAAGTCGTCGTGGTATTCCCGCTCGTAGGGGATGATCTCGGTTTCCACGAATTTTCGAATGGTGGTCTGCACCATGCGCAGTTCTTCCGGTATCTTGAGGTCCATCACTTCCTCTTCACAAATCTTGTTCTTGCGCCGTTATTCCGTTGGCCGCCCAGCGCATGAGAGAACACCACTCTCAAGTGCGGCCCGCCGCCCTTCCGGGTATTACTCTACCACCTTGCGGAACCCCCTGAGCAGGTTGCGGGCCACCACCCAGCGGTGAACGTCGTTGGGACCCTCGATGATCTGTACCGCCCGCACATCCCGGTACAGCCGCTCCAGGGGCAGGTCTTTGGAGTAACCCGCGGCCCCGAAGATCTGTATCGACCTGTCTATGACCCGGGCCGCCATCTCGGAGACGTAAAACTTGGCCATGGATAGCTCTTGCCTGACATCCTGGCCGGTGTCGATTCTCCAGGCCAGGTCGATCATCATCGTCCGCGAGGCGTGGATCTCCACCATCGATTCCGCCAGTTTGCACTGGACCATCTGGCGGTTGGCCAGGGGCTCGCCGAAGGTGGAGCGTTGGTTGGCGTAGTCCACGGCCATCTCCAGGGCCCGTTCCGCCGGGCCGATGGACCAGGCAAGATTCCTGACCCGGGTCCGCGACAGGTGTCCCTGAGAGTCTCCCCATCCCTTGCCTTCCGAGGTGAGGCGGTTGACGGAGGGCACCACGCAGTCCTCAAAATGAGACTCGGAAGTCTCGGAGAAACCCATCATGTAGAGGGGTCGGACAACGAAGCCCGGGGTGTTCCGGTCGACGATGAAGAGGTTGATTCCCTCCCGCCGCTGGGTGCCCTTCATCCGGGCCTGAACGATCATGTAGTCGCACTTGTGGCCCCACCCGTTCCACATCTTGGCGCCGTTGAGGACGTAATTGTCCCCATCAAGCTGGGCGTTGGTGGTGATGCCGGCCAGGTCTCCTCCGGCCCCGGGCTCGGTGAGCCCCCAGGCGCCTCGCAGCTCCCCGCGGAGAGTGGGATACAGGTACTTTTCCTTGAGGTAGTCACTGGCCCCATAGAGCAGAGGATTGGCCCCGGATTCGAACAGCCTGGTGGAAAGCCAGGTCTTGCGGGTCTCGTTTTCCGCCAGGAGCACGCCCAAGATGTTGAGGCCGCCTCCCCCGAACTCAGTGGGTGTGCCCAGGTTCCACATCCCCAGTTCCTTCACTTTCTCCCGTAGCGGCAGCCTGATCTCGTCGGGAAGCTCGAAATCGTCGTGATACTCCTGCTCGTAAGGGATGATCTCGTTCTCCACGAACTTGCGGACGGTGGCCTGCACCATTCGCAGCTCCTCAGGTATGGTCAAATCCATGATTCCTGGCCTCCCATGGCTTCCCAGCCTTGCTACGGTGAAGTTGTTTCGGAAGGGCCAAGGGGACCTTTTCTTGCAAAAAAGGTTCCCCTGGACCCCTCTAAAAGAACCCCAGTGTCTGGCCGGGCGCTTAAGCCACGGCCTGAGCCTCCCTCATGTTGCTTATGTCGCCTTGGACGTAGCCCAGCTCTTGCAGAATCGCATCGGTATCCTGACCGGACCGGGGTGCGGGCGTGAAATCGGTGAGGCCCGGCGTATCCGAGAAGCCGATGGGCACTCCTATCTGGCGTATCTTGCCCAGTTCCGGGTCGTCGAGTACTCCCACCATTCCCCGGTGCTGTATCTGGGGGTCATTCAAGGCCTCGTCGATGGTGTAGACCTTGCCGATGCAGATGTTGTGGTCCTTCAACAGGTCCCACCATTCGTCCCGGGTCCGGGTCTTGAATATCTTCTCCAGCTCCCGGTGCACCTTGTCGAACTCCTCACTGGGGGGCTCGTCCTGATGGCTGGTAGCCTGCCTGTAGGGGAGCAGGTCTTCCCGCTCGATGACCCGGCAGAAATTCTCCCAGAAATGGTGCTCGATGCACCCGATGGTGAACCACTTCCCATCCTTGGTCTCGTAGGCGCTGTAATAAGGGTACGAGCCGGCGGTGGCGGGCTCGCCCCGTTTGGGGCCCACACCATCCAGGATGTGGCTGTAGAGGGCCGAGGAGCCGCTCATGATGCTGACCACACCGTGGACGTAGGATACGTCGAGGTGTTGGCCCTTTCCCGTGGCTTGCCGGGCCATCAGGGCGGAAAGGACGCCGATGACTCCGTGCAGGGATGCCGACGAGAGGTCGGCAATCAAGTTGAGGGGCTCGACCGGGGGGCCGCCCCGGGTGCCGAGCATGTCCAGGACACCGGACATGGCCATATAGTTCAGGTCGTGGCCCGGGAGGTGGCTGTAAGGCCCGGTCTGACCGTAGCCGCTGAGCGAGCAGTAGACGAGCCGAGGGTTGATGGCGTGGATGGTGTCGTAGTCCACACCCAGCCGTTTGGCAATCCCCGGCCGGAACCCTTCCACGATCACGTCCGCCGTGGCGGCAAGCTTTTGGAACACCTCCTGACTGGAGGTCTGCTTCAGGTCCAGGACGATGCTCTTCTTGTTGCGGTCGAGCCCCTGGCGTCGGATCCTTTGCTCCCGGTCGGTGCCCCGGGACCCCCGTACCGGGTCGTCGGGCGAATCGATCTTGATGACCTCGGCCCCCATGTCCGCCATCAGCCTGGTGCAGAAGGCGCCAGGCCCCACCCGGGTCAACTCCAGAATCCGTATCCCATTCATTGGCGTAGTCATAATCAACCTCCTCGAGTAAATTCGTTGTAAAACACCCCCCCTCACCCCGGCCTGCGGCCACCCCTCTTCAATTGGGAGAGGGACCTGGGGTGAGGGCTCGTCAACCGGTTCTCATCCTTCGCGTTGCCCGCCGCGGCCGCTATGGCGGTTGCATTAGGGCCGCCGGGCTAGATTATAGCCTCCTGGTTCCGGAGGGCGGTCTGCAGGACCTCCACGTCCAGGTCCCTGGGGGTCGTGCCCTCCTGCGCCGCCAGGGCCGCGGCGGCGCCCGCGGCGTGGCCGGTGGTCATGCACACCGACTGTTGCCGGACGGAAGCCTGGGCGATGTGGTCGGCGGATATGCACCGGCCGGCGGTGAGCAGCCCCTCCACGTCCTTGGGCAGGAGGGCCCGGTATGGAATGTGGAACCAGCCTTTTTCGCCTCCAACCTCCCTCAAATCGGTGGGCCGTTGCCCGCCGTCCTCGTCGTGGATGTCAATGTAGGCCCCGCAGCGGCCGACGGCGTCCATGAACTCCCGCCCTTCCATCGCGTCCGCCTCGGTCAGGATGTAATCCCCCGTGATGCGCCGGCTCTCCCGGATCCCGAACATGGGCGCGGAAAGGAGCAGATAGCAATTCTCGTAGCCGGGGATGTACTTGCGGTAGAAGTCGACCAGCCCCAGGATGAACTTCCTGGAGGCCATTATGGCCAGGGCCAGCTCCTTCCGGTTGGTGGGCATGATGCCGAAGGAGGTGTCCATGTTGTGGGCAGTGATGTAGGGGTCCGCCCGGCCGCCCCGCCAGATGGTCCGGAAAGGCCCCAGTTGAAAGACCGGGCCCTTGGCGCCGAGGGCCACCGGGAAGTCGCCGTTTTCGATGGCCTTGTGATGCGCCCGTTTGAACCCCTGGAACATCAGGGGCATGCCATCTTTCAGCCTCTGCTCCAGGACTTCGGGAGTGCTCTTGCTGCTGGAACTATCCCGGCGAAGCTCGTCGGGATTCTCCTTGAAGTAATTCAGGACACCCTGAATGTTCACGCCCCCCACCAGGAAGTAGAGGCTTGAAGCTTGGGGACGGCCATCCGACGCGCGTCCCGCCTCGAAGGACGCCCCGGCCCGGTGGGCCACCGCGCCGTCGCCGGAGCAGTCCACCACCACCTTGGCCCAGATGACGTTCAGGCCGCCGTTGGTGGACACCAGAACCCCGGCCACCCGGTTGCCGTCCATCACCACGTCGACGAATTGGGCGTTGAACCAGATGTCGACCCCGGCGTCCGTCATCATCTCTTCCATGACAACCTTGGTCAGTTCGTGGTCGAAATTCAGCTTGACTGTAGGAGAGTCTTGCTTCCCCCAGGCGCCTCCCAAGCCGATGAGCCGGTTGAGGAACTCTTGGGCCACACCCCGGACCACCGGGTCCCCTTCGTAGGATATCTCCTGGTCTTCGGTGGCGATGCTTTGGTGGCGGAACCCGGCGCTCCCCAGGACCATGGCTCCGGTCATGGTGCCGCCCAGGAAGGGGAGGCTCTCCACGAGGGTGGTCCGCGATCCCCTCCCGGCGGAGGCGTAGGCGGCGGCCCATCCGGCGGTCCCGCCTCCGACCACCACCACGTCGGTCTCCTCCTCTGATTCAATGGACGCGCTCAGATGTTGCATACTGCTCAGGGCAACCATGAATTCCTCCTCGTAATGAGCGGGCCTCCTCGCTGCGGGGTGCCGCTTTCGATGTCCTGGTCTAAACGCTGCGACCTGCCTTCGGCCGCAGCCCCAATACCGTTTCGAACAGTCACGCCCCTTCGTGACGCCACCGGCGGATGAAAACCGGTTCGGCGTCCTCAGGGCGGGTTTCGAACTCCGGCCGATGGCCGAAGGCCTCGACCGGGCCGGACCTGCCTCGTGACGGATGGCGGATTCTCGGAACGGTCCTCTTCACTCGATGACGCCCTCTTCCACCAGCCGGGCGAACTCCCTGTCGGAGAGGCCCAAGAGTTCGGAATAGACGTAACCGTTGGCCTCGCCCAGGGACGGCGCCGGGCGCCGGAAGCGGGCCGGGGTTTCGCTCAGGGCACAGGGCGAGGACTCGTAGGTAAAGTCTCTGGCCCCAGGGTCTTCCACGTCCCAGAAGTGCCCCCGGTGGTATAGCTGGGGGTCGTCCCTCACTTGAGCGCTGTCGAGAGAGACACCGGCCGGCACTCCGGCCTCCTGGAGGATGGTGACGGTCTCCAGGGCGTCTCTTTGCTGAGTCCAGTTCTCGATCAGGCAGTCTAATTCACCGGTGTGCTCGCGCCGTCGCGATTCCGTGGAAAACCGCTCCTCCTCGGTCCAGGGCGGGTTGCCCAGCACGCGGCAAAAAGCCAGCCACTGTTCCTCGTTGAAGACGGTGATGGCGCACCAGCGGTCATCGCCCTGGCAACGGTAGACGCCGTGAGGAGAGGCGTTGGGGTCACTGTTTCCCCGGCGGGTCTGAATGTGGCCGTTGGCGCTGTAGTCCATTATTGCAGTGCCCAGAAGGTCAATGGCGGCCTCAAAGTCCGAGGCGTCTATGAACTGGCCCTTGCCCGTCCGGTTTCGGTACTCCAGGGCGGCCATGACCGCCGTCACCCAGACTGGGGGCAAGAAGTGGTCGGTCAACGCGCCCCCGGGAGACATGGGCTCCTTATCGGGCCACCCGGTGACCTCGTAGAGCCCGGTCATGGCGGCCAGGACCGGACCGTGTCCCCGGAAATTCTGGTAAGGCCCGGTCTGGCCGGCCAGAGACATGGCGATCATGATGAGATCAGGTTTGACTTTCTTCAGGTCTTCGAAGCCCAGCCCCAGATTGTCGATTGCCCTCACGGTCCAATTCTCCGCGACCACGTCGGCAATCTTCACCAGGCCTTTGGCCAGCTTCACCCCTTCGGGGCGTTTCAGGTTCAACTGGATGCCCCTCTTGTTCTGGTTGTACCGGTGGAATATGACGGCCGTGTCGGCGTCCGGGGGGCCGCCCACCCAGGGGCCGTGCCGGCGCATAACGTCCAAACGAGTGGAGGTCTCCACCTTTATCACTTCAGCCCCGAAGTCGGCGAAGTGGTGGGTGGTCAGGGGGCCAACTTCCGCGATCGAGAAATCTACGACCCTGATGCCGTCCAACGCCTGTTTGAAGTCCATGGGCCACCTCCGTGGGATGATCCATTCCAAGCCTGCCACGAGCCGGGGAAGCGTGCTCGCCCTTGGCCCGTCGCAGGGCCGGGACCCGCCGCCGTCTGATAGGCTCTACGGGTTGCCTGCCAGCCGCCCGTGCCCAACGTAAACCGTTGCCCGCATCTTCGAGTACGCGGGGCACGCGGGCTGCTACACAACCCCTTGCCGCTGTAATCCTGTCAATTCGGGCGGGGAGAGTTCCAACTCCCCAAGAAAGACCTCCTCATTGTGTTCGCCAATGAAGGGGGCCCTTCTCCATATCCGCCAGGGGCTTTCTCCCAGGCCGAAGGGGGCGCCCTGGTGGGGTAGCCCGGTTCCCAGCTCCGGGTGCTCAAGGTTGACGAAATATCCGCGCTCCCGGAGGTGTAGGTCTTCGAACACCTGGTCTACCCCTTTGACCGCGCACACCTGTATGCCCCGGCTCTGGCCCGCCTCCACCAGGTGGTCGCGTTGATGGGTCAGGGCGAAAGCCTCGAACAGCTCGTAAATGTGGGTGCGCTGCGAGCCGGTAAACTCACCCCCCTCCTCGAATACTTCGTGCCACTCTTCCCCGAACAGGTCCTCCCCCATGCCTTCGCCAGCCATCCACTCGCGCACCTGTCTGCGGTCGGGCCAGTAGGTGACATAGCAGGTGATGTAGCCGTCCTGACAGGCGAAAAGCCGCCGCTCGTACCGGATGCCGGGTAGATAGGGTCCTGAAGGGTCCCGTTTCCCCACAACTCCGTGGCTCTTGTAGACAACGGACGTGGTCTGGGTGGCCGCCATCATGCTTTCCTGGGCCGACACGTCGACAAACTGCCCTTCCCCGGTCCGTTGGCGATGAAAGTGGGCCATCATGGCGCCCACGCAGGCGTAGCTGCCGGTCATCAGCTCCGTCACCGGCAGGCTCACCTGGACCGGCGGCAGTTCAGGAGAGCCGGTGCTCTGGAGAAAGCCGCTCATGGCGCTGGCCACCAGATGCCCGCCCTTCCAGGCGGCCCTGGGGCCCTGGCTGCCGAAGGGTCCTATGGCGGTCCACACCAGGGAGGGGTTCCCCTCCTTGAGGCTTTCATAGCCGATACCCAGGCCGTCCAGATAGCCGGGCGGGAAACATTCGAGGACGAAGTGCGCCGTGTTGACCAGCCGGCAGAAGAGCTGCCGGCCGGGCACCGATTCCAGGTCGAGGGTCACACTGCGCTTGTTCACGTTGTACAGGAGCCAGAACAGGCTGCGCTCCGGGTGGGGCGAGTCGTGGAAAAACGGGCCATGGAGGCGCATGGGATCGCCGCCGGGCGGCTCTATCTTTATCACGTCCGCGCCCAGGCAACTCA
Source organism: uncultured Dehalococcoidia bacterium (assembly GCA_964401855.1). Taxonomy (GTDB): domain Bacteria; phylum Chloroflexota; class Dehalococcoidia; order Lucifugimonadales; family UBA3495; genus CAJWBT01. The sequence continues at coordinate 1,302 of CAYOAF010000012.1, read as the reverse complement.
GCATCCTGGCGCCGAAGACGCCCAGCTCGTTGGTAAGGTCCAGGACCCGGTAGGGTCCCAGGGCGGATTCGTCGCGGCCGGCCACGTTCTCCTTCCCCACGGGCGGTTCCTTCGAAGTGCTCATAACAAACCCCTGCCGCCCTTGGACAAGCCCGGAGCCCGCGTGGAGTTAGTTGACGGGTGACGGGGGATCTTAAACAGGCTCGCCGGACCCTGACCGGGGCGGCATCGGCTCTCGACCGTCGTTGCCACCTCACCCGGGGCCTGACAGCTCAGATTATGTTGCCGGGTGAAAAGAAGGGGGCCTTTCTCTATACGAGGGCCATCTCCTTGCGGTCGATGCACAGATCGATGAACTCTTCCAGCTTCTCGTGTACCTCTTCCTCGTTGTAGAACTCTTCGTCCAGCATCCGCCCTTCCAGAAGGAGGCTGGGAATCCCAAGCTCGTCCTCAGCCCGGTCCGCTATTACCTGTGCCGAGCCCAGAGCCAACGGACAACCCGATTGCTGGAAGTGAACGATGCCATCGATCTTGAAGCAGTCCACCTGGTCCAGCACGAACTGGGTCCGGCGCTCGGTGTCTCCGCCCCAGGTGTTCCAGCCCATCCAGCGGGCTTCTTCTTCCAGGGGAGTGAGCTTGCGGCCGAACTCCGGCTCGCCCAAGCCCGGCGGGCTGTTCTTGTAGTCGGAGGAGCGGGAGGCGCCGCCGAACTCGAATATGACCGTGGCAACACCGCGGTCCTCCAGGAACTTGAAGGGGTTTGCGTAGAAGGGCGCGCTGACCATCCAGTAGAAGCGCAGCTTCTCGTTCTCCAGTGCCCCTTTGCCGGAATCGGCCTTCGCCTTCAACTCCTGGGCCAGCAACGCTGAATACTCCACCGATCTCTCGCGGTCGGAGTGGTGGAACCGGGGCATGCGAATGACGTCCCTGCCGCTGATGGGGCACGGCACGGTCGTCCGCAGCATGTAGGCCTCCTTTTGGTGGGCCATGAACTTCGCCTCCCACTCTTGGGCCTCGACCAGCTTGTCCATGTCGAACTTGACCCCGGGCACCTTTGCTTCGGCGAACTCAATCAGCTCCTCAAGTTGCTTCGCCATGTACTTCACGGTGTCTTCGCTGTAATCAATCGGAATGTCAATCATGAAGTGGGGCGCCTTGTAGTGCCGGGCCACGGCGAGAACGGACAACTGGTGGGGGCTGCAGGAGAAGTTGCCGGTGGTGCAGAAGACCGGCTCCGGCAGGTCACCATCAAACACCATGCCCATACCTCCGATGATCCGGTCACAGAGGCTGTCGTGGAGG
>CAYOAF010000011.1:0-4286 GCA_964401855.1 uncultured Dehalococcoidia bacterium | reverse complement strand
GGTCCGCCGGCGGGTGTATGTCCACCTCCAGCCCTTCCGCTGCGAAATAGCCCTTATCCTGAGCGATGAACAACCCCGAGTGGTTGGACCAGGGGAACCAGTCCAGAGATACCGACACCTTGGTCAGGGCTACGGGCGTAGCCGTGGGCCGGGGGACCGGCGTCGCCGTAGCACCGGAGCCACAGGCGGCTGCCAACAGCATCAAGACCAGGGAGCCTACGATCAATCCAGCCATTTTCTTCATAGAACCTCGCTCCTCACTCTCCAAGATTCCCAATTAGCAATTCTTGAACAAGTTTCTAAACATCCGAGGAGTGAATCCCCCCCACTTGAGCTTTCGATCAGGTCTAGTTGTCTGATCAGGGCTCGGTAGACTCTTTGCGAACCGGCACTCATGAGAGAGGCGCCGGATTGTTTATTCAGACCGGGGCAGGTCATTCGCGCCCCAGGGCCCTGGCTTTCTTTTCGGTGTGGTACCAGGGGAGCAACAACCGCTCCGCCAGGGCAGCCAGACCGAAGAGGGTCATGCCCATCACCGACAGCACCGCAATGGCGGCAAACACCCGGGCAGTCAGGAACAGGGGCTGGGAGTAGGTTATGAGGTATCCCAGGCCGGCGCTGGCGCCCACCCACTCTCCGATTACCGCCGCGATGACGCTGACCGATATGCCTATTTTGATCCCGGAAAACATGAAAGGCAGGGACGCAGGCGCCTGTAGCTTGGCGAACACCTGCCAGCGGGACGCGCCCAGGGTGCGCATCATGTTGACCATATCCGGGTCCGTGGCTTTGAGGCCGTCTACTGTGTTGACCGCGATGGGATAAAAAGCGATCAGCGCCACCACGATGATCTTGGGGGTCATTCCGTAGCCCACCCAGATCAGCAGCAACGGCGCGATGGCGATTATTGGAATGGTCTGAGAAGCGATGACAATGGGGTAGATGGACCTCTCAAGTATTCTGGAGTAGGCGATCAGGGTGGCCAACGCCACGCCGGCAGCCAGGGCGAACGCGAACCCGATAGCCACCTCTTGCAGGGTGATCAGGGTGTTGCCCCAGAGCAGGGCCCGGCTCTCGGCCAGCTCCCTCACGATGGCCGATGGCGCGGGCAGCTGCCACTTGGGCACGTCTCTGACCTGGACCCAGAGTTCCCAGACGCCCACCAGCGTGGCCAGGATCAGCAGGGGTATCGCCCACAAGAGGACGCGGCTCAGGGCGCCGCTGGACCGGTTTCCCGGCCGTTTGTCCGGTGGCGCGCCGGAGGGGCCGGGACCAGACGCCGGGACCGGATGGGCCTCGGGCCCTTCCCGCTCGTTGGGTTGCTCTGTTCTCACCGGATCATCGCCCATCAGCTCAACGTCCCCGGTTCCAGGTGGTCCTGCTTGGAGCTTTCATGGTGTAGCGGCGTCAGCAACCGGGCTTTGATCTCGACAAATGCCGGTTGAGTGACCTCCATGAAGTTCCGGGGCCTGGGCAGGGGTATGTCCATGACCATGGTTATCCGCCCCGGACGGACGGTCATAACGTACACCCGGTCGGACATCAAGATCGCCTCGTCCACATCGTGGGTAATCAAGATGATCGTTTTTCCCAGGGCGCCCCACAGCTCCAGCAGCCACTCCTGCATCTGGACCCGGGTAAGGGCGTCCAGTGCGCCGAAGGGCTCGTCCAACAGCACCAATTCCTGGTCCAGCAGCATGGTACGGAGAAAAGCGGCCCGTTGGCGCATGCCCCCCGACAGAGCGAAGGGGTATTGGTGCTCGAAGCCTCTGAGGCCGAACAACTCGGTCAGCTCCAGGGCTCGGCGCCGGGCCTGCCGGAGGGGGGTCCCCTGGATCTCCAGTCCCAGAGCGGCGTTGTCCAGCACTGAGCGCCAGGGAAGCAGGAGGTCCTTCTGCTGCATGTAACCGATGCGCCCCAGCCTCCGGCCAGCGGTGTCCCCGTCCACTTCCACCGTTCCGGCGTCGGGATGGTCCAGGCCGGCGATGATGTTGAGCAAGGTGCTCTTGCCGCAGCCGCTGGGGCCGATGATGGCGACGAACTGGCCGGGATTGACGGTAAGGTCGACCCCGGCAAGGACCGGCTCCCAGCGCCCGTCCACGGCGAAGGACTTGTGAATGGAGTCCGTCCTGACCTTTGGGTTAAGGGTGGCTCGGTTCTCCATATGCTCTGCAGCCCTGCTCACGGCAAAAGAAATAGGCCGCCGGGGTAATTCGCCCAGCGGCCTAACCTTGACACCGATACCATAGCCCGATTCCCTCCGCTGGCATTACCCAGATCAGGTTCGCAAGGGTCGGTGACATTGGGGGTCGCCCTCTCAGCCCGGCTCAACCGAGCTCCCCTACGTGCCTCAGCCTATTCACTTGTTAAGTGTGGGCAATTATAGAATCGGGGAAGCGCGGGTGTCAACCGGCTGCCCTCCTCCCCCAGGGCAATCGGGTCCCAAATGCAGGCGCCGGATTACAGCGAGCCTTTGTATGGTAGAATGGCCTGAACCTGGAAACCTGCGCCAGGCGTGACGTCGAACAAGAAGCAGTGGGTTGGCGTCACAGGTCCCACACTGTTTGCCATTATGTTGAACGGAGGCGAGGGCAATGATCGAGCCGGTTGAAATGATGAGAGTTATCGAAAAGATGCGGGGCGACGCCGTGGTGGTCCCCGCGATGCGGGCCGGAGTGGCCTGGAAGAGCGTTACCAACAACATCAACCGGGATATCCCCATAAGCGGCGCCATGAGCAAGGCCTCGTCTTTCGCCCTGGGCTTCTGTCTGGCTCAGCCTCAGACCAAGGTCATCGTCTACGACGGTGACGGCAGCCTGGTGATGAACCTGGGCAGCCTGGTGACCATCGGCAATAAAGCGCCCAAGAATATGTACCACTTCCTCATGGACAACGGGGTCTACGCCACCACCGGCGGCCAGGACGTGCCCGGCGCCGGGACCACGGACTACGCCGAAGTGGCGCGGGCCGCGGGCTACGCCCACACCTACACGTTCGACGACCTGGAGGACTTCGCAACCCAGGCGGAGCAGGTGCTGAGCCAGGAGGGACCGGTGTTCGTGTGCATCAAGGCCGTCCCGAACATCCGGGGGGCGGAAGAGAGGGCGGCGAGCCAGCTCACTCCGGCCCGGCGGACCCCTGAGGCCATCGAAGACTTGATGAAGGAGTTCGGCACCCGCCAGTAGGGACCGGCATTAAGCTACAATCGGGCATTCTTCGGGCATTTTTCGCGGAGCGCGCGGAGATGTTTCGGCCGACCCGCCCTCGACCGGTCATTGGGTGGGCTAGCACCTGGTAACCTGGACTTGAGGGACTGGAAAGAACCCCATCCTGGCCTTCCCCTTCGTAAGGGGAAGGAACTGGTCCTCTCCCCCTTGGGAAGGGGGAGAGTTAGAGTGAGGGTCAGCTCGCACTCATCATTCTTCGCCGGATGGAATGCCGCCTGTAAGGGTTGCCTGGGGGACATTACCATCCAGCACCGCCACCGTTGGTGGTCTGGAGCTATGAAAGTAACACAAGCTAGGACGCGGGTACTGCGCACACCGGCGGACCACCCGTTGGTGGTCGGGATTCCCCAGGGCAACGCCACCAGGGCGTTCATTACCTTGGAACTGGACACCGATGAGGGCATCCAGGGCATCGGCCTCACCTTCGTCCCGGGTCTCGGCGAAAACCCGTTGAACCCGGCGCTGAAAGCCACGGTGGACGCCCTGTGCCAGATGGTCGTGGGCGAAGACCCAATTCGGGTGGAGGCCATCATCGGCACGCTGCGGGGGGCGGCCGGCGCCGCCGGGCCGGGGGGCGTATTCACCCTGGCCTTGTCCGCCATCGACATGGCTCTTTGGGATATCAAGGGCAAGGCCCTGGGCCATTCGGTCTGCGCTCTCCTGGGTGGCTATCGGGACCGGGCGCCCACCTACGCCAGCGGCGCGTTGATGCGCGACCACAACACGGAATACCTGAAGGATGCGGGGCCTCGGCTGGTGGAGATGGGCTTCAAGCAGATGAAGGCCCAACTGGGAGCCGAGCCGACGGTGGCCAAGGAGCTGGAGCGGATCCGGGTCCTGCGCCAGGGTATCGGCGAAGACATCGACCTGATGTGCGACATCAACCAGCTATGGGACGTGCGCCAGGCCATCTCGATTGGAAGCAGGCTGGAGGAGTATCACCTGTTCTGGCTGGAAGACGTGGTGGCCCACGACGATTTTCCGGGGCTGGCCCGGGTCGCCGATGCCCTGGCCACTCCGATCGCCGCCGGGGAGTACCACTACGGAATCATCCCGTTC
>CAYOAF010000010.1:0-8098 GCA_964401855.1 uncultured Dehalococcoidia bacterium | reverse complement strand
GAACCATTGGTTCACCGCCGCCATCGTAGCGTTGCTATAGCCGCCTCGAAAGCCCACGGACAATATGCCGATGTAGACCAGCATGAAGGATAAATAGCTGTTGGACCGAGACAGGAGAATGTACCCCAGCCCGGAGACGATTCCCCCGAAGGCGATCATTATCCGGGGGCCCAGGCGGTCGGTCATGATGCCCGCCACCGGCCCCTCGACCGCTCCCACCAGGCGTCCCACGCCATCCGCCATGGTCACCGCGGCCCGGCTGATGCCCAGGTGCTGCTCAATGGGCAGAACGAAGATGGTGAATCCCCGGTTGAAGGTGCCCTGCTTGAGGGCGTCCACGACCATGCTGATGAGGACTATCCACCAGCCGTAGAAGATGCGGGGACGCCGCTTCTTTCCGAGTTCTGGGGGCGAGCTAATCAATGCGGGACATCAGATTTTCCGACTTGTCCGGCCGGCTCATCAAGATACCTCAGCAGTCCGCAGTCAGTTTTCAGCCATCTGCCATGCTGCTTCCCAGGGCGAAACCCGCGACACCGAACCGCCGGCCGAAGCCAGCCCAGGATTGACCGGGGATTGACAGCGGCCGCTGGTGCGGGCGAAAGGCCAGCAGCCTGGGGCTGCGAGCCCGCGGGAGGTGGAAGCCCTACCGGGTCAGTATACAACCTCCGCCGCCTGGAGGCACTCAAGCTCGCCGGCAGGCATACCGAGAAGCTCAAGAAAGATGTACTCGTTGTGCTGCCCCAACAGGGGAGCGGAGGTGCGGACGCTGCCGGGGGTGTCGCTCAGCAGCCACGGCATTCCGTACACCCACTCGGCGCCCACGTGAGGGTGCTCGACCTCGGCAAAGGCCTGCCGCTCCTGGAGGTGAGGGTCCATGAACTGGCCCTCAATGCTCATTACCGGCATGGCGGCCACGCCGTGCTGCTGCAACAGACCGGTGATCTCCTGAGCTGTGCGCTGCCGGGTCCATTCCGCCACGTGCCGGTCCAGGTCTCGGCAGTGCCCCACCCGGCCGTGCCGGTCTTCGAAACAGGCGTCCCGGGTCCAACCCGGGTTGTCTAATGCCCGGCAGAACCCCTCCCACTCTTTCTCGCCCCGGACCGCGATGGCCACCCAGGTGTCCTCCTCGGCGCAGGGATAGTTATTGTGGGGCGCGAACTCCGGGTCGAAGTTGCCCTGGGGCCCGGCCACTGTGCCCGTCATCTGGTAATCGAGGAGTGGCTCGCCCAGCATGGAGGTGGTCGCCTCAAGCTGGGCGACCTCGATGGACTGGCCCTCCCCGGTCAGGTTCCGGTGCCGCAGCGCGGCCACCGTGCCCAGAGCAGCGTGGAGGGCGGCCACCGCGTCGCTCCACGGCGCCTGCAGCTGACCCACCAGCGGCTCGTCCTCCTGGTATCCGACCACACCGCTCAATCCCGACAGCGCCTGGATATTGGGGGCGTAGGCCAAGATATCCCTCAACGGCCCGGAGTCGCCGACGGACGGCATCGAGACCAGGATGATATCGGGGCGCACTTTCCGGAGTTCCGGATAGTCCAGGCCCAGCCGTCCCAGCACACCGGGGGAGTAGTTGTTAAGCACCACATCGCTGCGGGCGATGAGTTTCCGGATCAGGCCCAAGCCCTCCGGGGTCTTCAAGTTCAGGGTGATGCTCAGCTTGTTGCGGTTCAGGCCGTGGAACACGGGCTGCAACTCGGGCCACAGGCCCTCGTCGCCCCCGGCGGCGTCGTCCTCGATGATAGGGCGGCCCAGGCGCAGACCGTCCAGCCGGATCCGGGTTTCCACCTTGACCACCTCGGCGCCCATGTCGGCCAGGATCTGGCCCGCCTGAGGCCCGGCCCAGGCGGTGCCTAAATCGACGATCCGGTAGTTACCCAGGGGGAGGGCTGACATCTCAGATTACCCCCGTCCTCGCCATCTCCGGCAGATCAGAGGGCTCTATCCCAAGCTCGCCGCACAGGATTTCCACGTTGTGCTGGCCGAGGACCGGCGCGGCCCGGATGGTCCGGCAAGGGGTGCCCGACAGCCGGTAGGGGGCCCCAGGGTAACGCAGGGTGCCGGCGGCCGGGTGCTCGATATCTTCAAAGTAGTCCCGGGCGTTGAACTGGGGCTCGACCAGCACTTCGTCGAAGGTCCGCACGGGCACACAGGGGATCCGGTTCGCCAGGCATAACCGAAGTATCTCTTCCTTGGTGCGCTGCATGAACCAGGGAGCGATGAGGGCCTCCGCTTCCTCCGGATACTGGTCGCTCATGGCCCGGCGCTTGCGATACCGGGGGTCGTTGACCCACTCCCGGTCGTCCAGCAAGTCGATAAAGCGCTGGTACTGTTCCATCTGCGGAGCGTCGATGCAGGCATAGCCGTCTTTGCAGGGCAGCACGCAGTTGGGAAACAAGCCAAGACGCATCCGGTTTCCGGAGCGCCAGCCCGCCACGCCCTTATAGATGTAGGTCGGCAGGTTGTAGCCGCTGAGAAGGACGGCGGAAACCTGGGCTTCGGACACATCGACCAGTTGGCCTTGGCCTGTTGTGTCCCGAGCCAGCAGTGCGACGACGGTGGCATAAGCGGCGCCGACGGCCGCCATGTAGCTGGCCTGGCACAGGGGGGCTGCCAAAGGCTCCCGGTCCGGATACCCGTTGCCGAAACTGAGGCCGCCAAGGGCATTGTTTGTCAGGTCGTTGCCCGCATAGTCCCGGTAGGGGCCGCTGCTGCCGTAAGGAGTGATGGCGGTAACGATGAGCCGTGGGTACCGTTCCTGCAGCGATTCCTGGTCCAATCCCAGTTCCCGCAGCAGGGCAGACGGCTGATTCACCAGGAAAACATCCGCCGACTCCAGTAGCCGTCCCAGGATGCCCCGTCCGGACGCGGTCCCCGGGTCCAGGGTCAGGCCTCGCTTATTGAGGTTGGCGAACAAAAACAGTCCGCTCCGCTCCGGGTCCGGGATGTGGTCCGGGAACGGGCCGCAGCGGCGGCTGTCGTCGCCCAGTGCCGGAGGCTCCACCTTGATCACGTCGGCTCCCAGTTCGCCCAGCACCTTGCCGCAAAAAGGGCCGGTTATCAGGTTGCCCCACTCCACCACCCGCACGCCGCCAAGTGCTCCGGGAATCACCGATTCCGACCTCCCCAACAGATTGAGAGCCGCCTAGAGTATCCGCCCAATTCCGGCGGTTATCCACCGGCGTCACCGCTCAGTGACGTAACAGCCGGGGGCGCCCCTGACAACCCCCGGTGGCGAGAGGGACCGGTCCCGGCACTCCTCACCAGGCGGGCAATCTATGCTCGGATCATCTAAATAGCTTTACATCGGCGAGATCGTACGACGTTCCATCGCCACGATCGTCTTTCCGGCGCAAGCCGGAACCCAGAGAAGCGTTGGCTGGATCCCGGCCTTCGCCGGGATGACGAACCGGGTATCAAGCCACTCAAGAGACGCTGGACCAAGGGCTCCAGCGTCTCAATGCGGTCATCCGGCGATCACCCGGCGCGACGCTGGAGCTTGCTTTGTGAGTCTTCAGGTAATATAACACAAGTGCGGTTGGCCGTTGATCTTCCTCTACCACAGGGTCAGGCACAGGGTCAGGCGCCCCCGGCCGGAATGTGAACCGGCGCGCCCGGAGGGAAGAGCGGGCGGTCCGGCAAAGATGCTCCGAAGGAGGAGGTTACCTTGGAAGCCACCAAGAAAATCGCCGAATACGTGACAACCACCAACCTGGAGGATTTCCCAAACGAGGCCATTGAGGCGGCGAAGGGCGCCATAATGGACTGCCTGGGATGCGCGCTGGCGGGCTCCGTTGAACCCCGGGCGGCCATATTATCCGAATTTGTCCGGTCCACGGGCGGCGGGCCAGCGGCCTCTGTGATCGGCCGGGGGTTCAAGACCTCGGCGCCGGAAGCGACCCTGGTGAACGGCGCCATGGGCCACGCCCTGGACTACGATGACATCACCCGCATCGACAACGGCCACCCCAGCGCCGTCCTGGCGCCCGCGGCCCTGGCCCTGAGCGAAGAGGCAGGGGCGCCCGGGCGGGACATGCTGTTGGCCTACATGCTGGGCTTCGAGGTCGCCTGCAGCGTGGGAGACTCCACCAGCGTGGGGTTTCACGACGACCTGGGCTGGCATCACACCAGTCCTTTGGGGACCCTTGGCTCGGCGGCGGTTGCGTCCCGAACGCTGAAGCTGGACCAAGAACAGACCGCCATGGCCGTTTCCCTGGCCGCTTCTCAGGCAGCCGGCTTGCGGCAGAATTTCGGCACGATGACCAAGCCCTACCACGCCGGCGCCGCCGGCCGCAATGGGGTAACCGCCGCCAAGCTGGTCCAGGCGGGGTTCACCGCCAGCGGTGATGCCATCGAAGGCAGGTTCGGCTTCCTCCATGCTTTCTCCGGCGGGTCCGGGTACCAGTTGGAGAAGGTGGTCCAAGACTTGGGCCGGCGCTGCTACTTCACCGAGACGGGCATCGAGATCAAGAAGTACCCCTGCTGCGGCAGCGCCCACTTGGCCCTTGATGCCACCGCCCGCATGCTGGAGCGCGAGACCGTCGATCCGAGCGAGATCGACCGGATAGCCGTGATGGTCGACTTCGACCCGCCCCGGTCCCTGATTCACTCCCGGCCCCAGCAGGGCCTGGAAGGCAAATTCAGCATGAATTACTGTATGGCGGCGGCGTTCCTGGATCGAAAAATAGGCCTGGCCACTTTCACCGACCAGCAGGTGCAGCGGCCGGAAGCCCAGGAACTGATCCACAAGGTGGAGATGGCCCGCATCTCCGGGTATGAAGGCCGGCCAAGCTGGGTGGAGGCCTACAACGAGGTGGAGGTCCACATGCGGGACGGGCGAGTGTTGCGAGAGCGGAGGGACCGCCCTGCCAAGGGCGCGCTGCGGGGCACTACCCTGGACGACATCCGGAACAAGTTCCGAGACTGTGCCTCCCTTGCTCTCTCCCCGGCGGCCACGGAGGAGGTCATTGGGTTGCTGGACAACCTGGAGGACGTAGAGGACACCGGCGCGCTGGCCGACCTGCTACGGGGAGACAGCTAGGCAAGCTCCCGCCGGCGAAAAGTGTGAACGCCGGCGGTTTTTCTTTCGCAAGTATTGGGGATTGGTTTGCATCGTTTTGAGGTTTTCGGATGGGCCGACTTTGCTGGCCTGCCGAAAGGGCGCCGGGTGCCTGGGAGCAGCCCGCCGGAATTCCGTTGAAGGCCAGCGCGTAAAAGGCGTATGATGTCAACGGCGACAGCCAAGCTTGTCCCAACTATTCAAACCCCCACGGCCGGTAACAAACCGTCCTTCGATAGTTTCAGCACCATCAGCCGGTCTGAGACCGGCCAGCCGCCGCGACGAGGTACCGAGCTATGATCATCGACTTCAGCCTCAGGCCGCCCTACAAGTCGCTGACCAACCTGGAGCAGTATCAAAAGAAGCCCGAGGAGAACTTCGCGCCACGGATAGGCATGACCGTGTCCGAGGCGGCGGTGCAGTTCTCCATGGACCTGCTCTTGAAGGAGATGGATGAAGCCGGGATCGTGCACGGGGTGTGCCACGGCAGGCCCAGCGTCGGCACCAAAAACGAGGACCTGATAGGGGTGATGCGGGAGTACCCGGGCAAGTTCACCGCGTTTGCGGGAGTCCGGTTCACGGACTTGAGCCAGGCTGTGGCGGAGGCCAAGCATTGCCTGGACGACATCGGACTGATCGGCATAGCCATCGAACCGAGCATGGGGATGCCGCCCATCTACCCCGATGACGGCAAGCTCTACCCCATCTACGAGCTATGCCGGGAGAGGGGGGCCCCGGTACTGTTCACCCTCAGCGCCCTGGTGGGTTCGGACATCTCTTACTCTCACCCGGTCCATCTGGACCGGGTCGCGGCCGATTTCCCCACCGTCAACTTGATCGTCCGCCACGCGTGCTGGCCCTGGGTCACCGAGGCCTGCGGGGTGGCCCTCCGGCGCCCGAACGTCTACCTGGTCCCAGACGCCTACGGCGTGAGCATGCCCGGATACCAGCAGTGGGTCGAGGCAGCCAACACCTATCTGGCCGACCGCCTGCTCTTTGGCACCGCCTTTCCCATCGTCCCGATCAAGCCCATGGTGGACGCCTTCCGCAAGCTCCCCTTGCGCGACGAAGTCCGGGGAAAAGTGGAGTACCGCAATGCGGCCCGCCTCTTGAAGCTGCCCGGTTAGCCGGCAGGAAAACCCCATGGCCGGCCCAACCGGCGCCCTGGGCCGTGAACCTGGCCTTCCACCTTATGTGTGGTGGTATGGCACTGGAAGCCCGGTTCTCGAAACGATGACGGTTTCGGACCAGATTCAAGCGCCCTGGAGGCAGTATTGGAAGAGTCGCGCCGTTTCAGCTATGACAGCCTGTTCGCCAAGAACGCTCCGGTGACCGTCGCGGGCGCCTGGCGGCGTGCCAAGTACGACTTCGCGGTAGCCTATCCCGACCCCGATACGCTGCCCCTAGAGGGGTTGGCCGACGCCCTCAAGGTGGCCCTCGACCGGGAGGGAAGAGACCTGGCCTACTACCCCGGGAGCGCCGGGCTGCTTTCTCTCCGCCGGTTGGTGGCCGAGAAACTGGCCAAGGACCGAAACATGAAGGTGAGCCCCGATGACGTGATCCTGACCGCCGGCTCCAGCGAAGCCATCGGCATGCTCATCCAGACCCTGACCGACCCGGGGGACGTGGTGCTTGCCGAGGAGTTTGTCTACCTGGGCACCCTGCGCCAGTTCCGGCGCTACGGCGCAGAGGTGGTGGGCCTCAAGTGTGACAGCCAAGGCATCGTGCCCGAGGAGCTGGAAGCGACCCTGAAGAAGCTTTCGGGCCAGGGCAAGAAGGTCAAGTACCTGTACACCATACCGGCTTTCCAGAACCCGCTGGGCTGGACCATGACCTTGGAACGCCGCCGCCGGGTGCTGGACATCACCAGGGAATACGGGGTCCCGGTCTTCGAAGACGATTGCTACGTGGACCTGCGGTTTGAAGGGGAGGACGTGGCCTCCTTCCACTCGCTGGACGACACCAGCCGGGTGGTGTACGCCGGCTCCTTCTCCAAGATCGTCGCCCCCGGTATGCGGATGGGCTACCTGGCCGCACCCGAGGAGGTGGTCCGGCGGGCCGTTGGTTTCAAAGCCGGCGGCGGGGTCAACCAGTTTGCGGCGCTGGCCCTGGAGGAGTACCTGAAGCGCGACATGTACCAGCACATCGACGAGCAGAACCGGTCGTTGAGGGTCAAGCGGGACGCCATGCTGGCCTCTCTGGGGGAGAACTTTGGCAGCGCCGCCACCTGGAGCAAGCCCGAGGGCGGACTGTACGTTTGGGTGGAGTTCCCTGAGGGCGCCGACCTGGCCGCGGTCCAGGAGCAGGCCTTCAACGAAGGGGTCAGCTACTACAACGGCAGCCAGTTCTCGCCGGAAGGCCGGGGGGCCAACTGCATGCGGTTGTGCTTTGGCCACCCCTCAGCCCAGATGGTCTACGACGGTGTGGCCGAGTTGGCCCGCATCCTGGAGCGTCACGGCGTGCTGCGCGGATAGCCGGGACCCCTACCGGCCGCTGGGTCAGACCGGGCCGGCCACGGCGGGCACCACACGATCAATCGTCCCTGGATTTCCCTTCCGCGGAAGGGCCGGGGTGACGGACCGGGTATCGAGCCGTTTACAAGACACCAGGCTAGCAGGCGGGGCGGCTGGCAAACTCCGGGTCCACCTTGCGGGTCTGGAACTTACCGCTGCCCAGGCTGGACTTTAGCTCGCCGTTCTCCACCACCACCTTGCCCCGAAGGATGGTCAACACCGGCCAGCCTTCAACGTCAAACCCCTCCCAGATGCTGTAGTCCGTGATGTGAAAGTCGGCTTTGACCAGCGGCCTCTTGATGCCGGGGTCGATGAACACGATGTCGGCGTCGCTGCCCGGCGCGATGACACCCTTTCGCGGGTAGAGCCCCATGATCTTGGCGGCGTTGGCCGAGGTCACGTCGACGAACCGTTGCAGGGCCATCCCCCGTTTGGAGACACCCTCGCTGTAGGTGATCCCGACCCGGGTCTCGACGCCGTTGTGCCCCCCGGTGACGTTGGATATCAATTTACCGGCGACCTTGAC
>CAYOAF010000009.1:0-10210 GCA_964401855.1 uncultured Dehalococcoidia bacterium | reverse complement strand
ATGGCTACCTCAGCCTCACGCAGCTTGTTGATGACCTGCTCTGGTGTATACCCCTTCCTTGGCATTTCTCCCCCTTTCTCCAGCCCAGGTTACTAACATTACACCTGGACCAGTTTCCAGGGGGGCAGGTCAACCGGCTCTCCGGGCCGGGACTAATCAAGGGGTCTGCTGACTGAACATAAGTGCGATTTGCCGCGTCGGGGTCAAACCAAATCGTAGTCGTGGGGGTGGGGAACGTCAGCAACTATAGCGATCTGTCCCAATAGTCTATGTCCGTAATCAGGCAATCCATAGGGTATTGGCTAATAGGAAAGGCAATTGTCGCATGACTGTGGCGCCCATGACTTATGAACCACTTTCAAAATGACCCACTACCGAGGGGGTTCATATTGACATCAAATTACCGTTGTGGTACGGTTTTTAGTTAGAGGCTGTGATGGAGACGAGTAGGTAGGGGTAGGCACAAAGCGAGCCTGGTGTGGTGTGAGCAGGTGTGCCGAGCTTGTTCGAAAATCCCTCCGGAGCCGCCAGCTGAGGCTTTCCTGAACGGGAAGGGCATGTAAGCTGAGCCGGGGTCGTCGCCCGTTAGAGACGGCGGGGCATGTTAGTGTCCTCACTGAGAGGTTTCGACATTGTCGAGACAAATAGGGTGGTACCGCGGGAATCCTAGAATCCCGTCCCTATAGGGGACGGGATTTTTCTTTGTCTGAAGAAGGGGCTGTTTTGAAACTCAAGGGTTCAGAAATCATCTGCGAGAGTTTGCTCCGGGAAGGGGTCGACGCCATTTTCGGATACCCTGGAGGGGCTATTCTTCCGCTATATGACGCCCTCTGGGGCTACACCCAACTGCGGCACATCCTCGTACGTCACGAACAAGCCGCGGCCCACGCGGCCGACGGCTACGCCCGGGTAACCGGCAAAGTGGGTGTTTGCGTGTCCACCTCCGGCCCCGGCGCCACCAACCTGGTTACCGGCATCATGAGCGCCAAAGCCGATTCGATACCCATGGTGGTCATCACCGGCCAGGTGGCCCGGACCTCCCTCGGTTCGGAAGCGTTTCAAGAGTGCGACATCTGCGCCATCACCGCTTCCTGCACCAAGAAGAGCTACATGGTGCTATCCCCCGAGGACCTGGCGCCAACCATCCGCGAGGCGTTCGCGACCGCTCTAGAGGGGCGCCCCGGACCCGTGCTGATCGATGTGCCGCGGGATGTCCAGCTAGCTGAGACAGAGCTTGAGTTTCCCGATGTCACGGAGCCGGCCCTTTCTCCCGTATCTCCGGAGACCCTTGAGGCAGTCCAGCAGGCGGCCTGGCTGATCAACGAGGCCCAACGGCCCATCATCATCAGCGGACACGGCGTCCTGGCTTCGGGCGCCGGCCACGAGGTCAAGGCCCTGGCGGAAACCACGGGCATCCCGGTCATTACCACTCTTCTCGGCCTCGGCGGCTTTCCGGGAAATCACCCTTTGAGCCTGGGAATGTTGGGGATGCATGGCACCTACTGGGCGAATATGGCGGTGGACCAGGCGGACCTCATCGTCGGCCTTGGGATGCGCTTCGACGACCGGGCAACCGGCAAGGCCTCCGCCTTCGCGCCTCACGCCCGGATAATCCATTTGGATATCGAGCGGTCGCAAATAGGCCGGAATGTTCCGGTGGAGGTGCCCCTGGTTGGCGATGCCAAAGAGGTGCTCCGCGCCCTGCTTCCGCTGGTGTCCTACGCCGCCCGGCCGGAGTGGATGGGCTTCATTGACGGCGAACGGCGCCATCATCCCTGCTTGGCCATCCCCCAGTCCGACACCCTGCAGCCGCAACAGGTACTGGCCAGCCTGAACGAGCTTCTCCAGGAGAACCCTGAGACCGTCGTGGTAACCGGGGTGGGCCAGCACCAGATGTGGGCCGCCCAGTTCCTGTTCTTCAACCGGTCCAACACCTTCGTCTCCTCGGGTGGCCAGGGCACCATGGGATTCGAGTTGCCGGCGGCCTTGGGCGCTCAAGCGGGCCGACCTGGCGCACCGGTCTGGAGCATCGCCGGCGACGGTGGGTTCCAGATGTCCTCCCATGAGCTGGCCACGGCCACCGAGTCGAACCTCCCGATCAAGATAGCGTTGTTCAACAACGGTGCCCTGGGGATGGTCCGTCAGTGGCAAGAGATGTTCTTTCAAAACCATATCAAGGCAACGCCGCTGACCGGCCCTGATTATGTCAAGCTGGCTGAGGCCTACGGCGTGCCCGCGGTGCGCGTGAACGAGCAGGAGGACGTCCTCCCAGCCCTGCGCCAGGCCCAAGCCCACGACGGCCCTTTCCTCATCGAGTTCGTCGTCGACGGTTCGACCAACGTCTATCCGATGGTACGGCCGGGCGGCAGTCTGGGCGATATCATGGAAAACCCGCTGCTGCAAAACGGGGCCGGAGCCCTGTAGTGGAACTCCTCCCTTTGCGACAAAGGGGGGATAACTAGGCCCTGCCTGACTTTCCGGCGCCCCGGCCGCCGGCCCTGGGTTTCCACATCGCCGGGCTCCGTCGCGGGCGGACCCTTCAGGGATTGCCCGGGATTCAGTGTCCCCGGCGACGCATCGCGCGGTAGCCAAAGACGCTCAAGGTCCCCAATACGGCGATCAGCCAAACCCCGCCGATGGCCGCGATGACTCCCGCTATCAGGGCGTCGGCCGAGTCGTCCTCAGCGTCAACCAGAGTGAGGTCAACCCTGGCGTCGGGCTTCTTGGCACGCTCGGGCGCCCCTCCCAGCGGGGCCTTGCCCTCGTGCACTTCCTTGCTCTTCACGTCGCCCTGTGCCTCTAGAGAGTCCATCACCCGCTGGAACTCGCCGGTAAACACCCCGAGAGACAGTACTGCTTCCTTCTCTTCGTCCCGCTGCGAAAGAAAAACGCGGCCCAGGGCTCCATCAAAGGTGCCGCCCAGACCTTTGCCCTCCGCCACGGCGGCATCGACATCCGGCACTCGGATCACCAGGGTGGCCGAAGGCGCCTCCGTGACTTCCTTCTCCGGAGGGAAAAGGGACACCGCTATGGTCGCCAGGTCCACTCGCCTCTCCAGAAAGTTGAACTGGCCCTGGAACAACTCGACATCGACCCTGATCCTGGTCAGTTCCCGTTCGATGGCCAAGACTTCGCTCACCGTCTCGGTTCTCTCCAGCAAGGGCAGCAGGCTCTGCTCCTCCCGCAGAGAGCTTTTCAGGCGGGCTTCCAGGTCGATGAACTGCTCCGATACGTCTTCAGCGCCCTCATTCCGGCTTTGCACCTCACCCAGTGCTTCGATGCGTTGCAGCGCCGGGTCAAATTGGCCCTGAGGTACCCGGACGGTCATGGACGCCCGCTGGCGCTCCGGCCCTCCGGAGTTATCCAAATGCTCTACGAACCCTCCAAGGTTCTCGGCGGTGGCCCCACTTCGTTGATGGCGGCCGACACCAACTCCACCTCGATGGAAATCGAGGCCATCGAGATGACCTTCCTCTGAGCGGTATCCAGGGTGGCGGAAGAAACCCGGCCGTCCCCCGGCGCCTGGGGGGTTAACTGGGCGCCGGACGCCGCCGGGGCCGAGGCAGCATCTGAACTTTCAAGCTCAAGGACAGCTCGCTCAGCCTCAAAGGAGTCATCTCCGAACGACCCTTTCAATGCTTCCGGTCCGTCTGCAGCCCCACAGGCCGCCAAGGTCAGGAATACGATCAGCTTCATCATGGGGCCACTTCTGCCTTCAATGTTACCATCAAAGACGCCCGGCGCCGCCGGAAAGTTCCCGGCCAAGAGGGGGCTAGCCCCCTCCACCGCCGCCGGTCCCCAGGCCCGGCTCGGTCATGGCCGCCGGGTTCAGCAGCTTGTCCAGCTCGTTGTCGGACAGGCTGGTCTTGAGCTTGGCCATTTCCCGGATCGTGCTGCCAGTGGCGGCTGCCTCCTTGGCGATGGCGGCCGCGGCGTCGTATCCGATGGCCGGGGTCAGCGCCGTGCCGAGCATCAGTCCCTTTTCCACCATCTGAGGCCCCACCGGGGTAGCCTGAATGCCCTTGACGCACTGTTCGGCGAAGTTGCCGGCCGAGGCCGCCAGCAGTGAGATCGATTGCAGGATGTTGTAGGCGGCCACCGGCATCATGGTATTCAGCTCGAAGTAGCCTCCCTGGCCGGCCAGGGCCACCGTGGCATCGTTGCCGATCACCTGGACCACCACCTGGATCACTGATTCGGAGATCACCGGGTTGACCTTGCCCGGCATGATTGAGCTGCCCGGCTGCACCTCGGGCACCAGAATCTCGCCCAGCCCGGCGCGGGGACCGCAGGCCAGGAAGCGGATGTCGTTGGCCATCTTGTGCAGGCTGATGGCGATGGTCTTGAGGATTCCGCTGGCCTCTACCACGGCGTCCAGGGTGGCCTGGGCCTGGAAGTGGTTGTCCGTCTCCCGGACCTGGATGCCGGTCATCTCGGACAGGAGCCGGCAAGTGCGGGCGGAGAACTCGGGGTGAGTGTTGACTCCGGTGCCCACGGCGGTGCCGCCCAGGGCTACCTCGGCCATGGCATCCTTCATCCGGCCCAAGCGCTCAATACCGTATCCCGCCTGGCCGGCGAAGCCCAGGAACTCTTGCCCCAGCCGCACCGGGGTCGCGTCCTGGAGGTGGGTGCGGCCTGTCTTGATGATGGGCCACAACTCTTCGGATTTCTTTTGAAGCTCGTTCTGAAGCATCTCCAGGGCGGGTGCCAGGTCCTCCGCGGCAGCCATCAACGCCGCCAGGTGTATGCAAGTGGGAATAACGTCGTTGGACGATTGGCCCATGTTTACGTGGTCGTTGGGGTGGATCAACCGGGACCCCGGGTCGCCGCCCAGCAACTGGGACGCCCGGTTGGCGATGACCTCGTTGGCGTTGGTGTTGGTGGAGGTGCCGGAGCCAGTCTGGAAGACATCCAGGACGAAATGCTCGTCCAGCTTACCGTCGGCCACCTCTTGAGCGGCGGCCACCACGGCGTTACCCTCCTTCTCTTCCAGTAGACCCAGGGCCATATTGGTCTTGGCCGCGGCCAGCTTCACGAGACCCAGGGCGCGGATGAAAGGCCGGGGAAAGCGCAGGTCGCTGATGGGGAAATTCAGCACCGCGCGCATGGTGGAGGCGCCGTAGAGGGCGTCGGCGGGGACCTCCATTGGTCCCATGGAATCTCGTTCGATCCTTACCTTAATGTTGCCAGTAGTCATCGCATCACCGTCCTAAATAGAGTCCGTCAAAGCTCACCGCAGGTCACGCGCGGTACGCAGACCGATACCGAACCTCAAAACGATCTCGCTGCCCCTGCTGTGATCGCTGTGGATATGTTTGGAGTCTTGTTAATGAAGTTGCCTTCTTATCCGAGGCGCTCGTATAACGGCCGGTTAGGCCGGAGGAGGAAGGTTCTCACCAGATCTCCCGCAGCAACTTCTCCAGCTCGGAGAACTCCTTGACCGGTCGGACGTTGCGGTGCATGGCGAAGTCGGTCATCGCGTCTTCCGCGATCAGTCTGACCCCTTCCTCGCTTACTCCCACCTGGCTCAGCCGCGAAGGTAGCCCGAGCGCGCCAAATACATCGGCCACGGCATCCGCGGCGGCAATGGCGGCAGCACCGTCTTTCATTGTATGCTGCCGCACGCCCATTATGAAGGCCAGCCGGGCCTGCCCGGCGACGTTGTAGTCCCGGTTGAACCGCATCCCCGGCGCCGTAAGGATGGAGTAGGCCGCGCCATGGTTGCACTCTGGGTAGCGGGTATCCAGGGAGTGGGCGATGGCGCTCACCACACCCACGGCGCTACCGCCCGTGCCGCTGTCTCCGGCCCGGTTGTACAGGAAGGCGGCGGTACACAGATTGAGGCGCACCTCCCCGGAGTCCGGCCGCGAGTCAACCTGGGGCAGGTTCTCCTGGAGCAGTCGCAATGCCTGCACCAGGTCCCCCTCGGCCAACGGATTCAGTCTCTCACGAGTTTGCAGCGCCCCCACCACACCGCTGTAGCAGGAGGCCGCGGCGCTCACGCAAAGCGAGGGAAGCGCGGTCAGCAGAGCGCTCGTATCCCATATCAGGGCACTGGGACGGGTCTTGGGATCGAACAGTTCCAGCCGGTGTCCCGTCTCCGGGTCGATAACCGCCGTGCCTGCCCGGGTCGCCGCCGTGGTGGGGGTGGTCAAAACCAGAACATTGGGAACCTTTGGCTTCATCAGACGCGGACTGACCGGCGGCCGGCCCGGAGGATACTTGGTGGCGTGGTCGTGGGGCGTGCCCCCTTCGGCCAGAAGGATGATGATGGCCCGAGCGGTGACAACAGCGCTCCCCCCGCCCACGGCAACGATGAGGTCAGCGCCGGCGTCCGCCGCCATCGCCGCACCTTTTTCCACGGAGGGGACCGGCGAGCCGGTCTGGGCTCCGTCGAACACGCCGGCCAGCCGGTCACCCAGCGCGTCTTTAACCCGGTCCAGCAAGCCGGTGCGGTGGGCCACCGTCTGGCCACACACCACGAAGGCCCGCTTGGCCCGGGCTCGGTCTGCCTCATCGCTCAGGCGGGCGATGGCATCGTCCCCGGCGTGGACTCGGATCGAGTATCCCGTGATGCGAAAGGAGTTCGGGCTTGGCACAGTCGCCTCCCGCCCCGTTGCGTTTTTGGTTTGGCACCTATGTTGCCATTCCTCTGTTCTTTTGGCAACCGGTTTTTGGGTCCGGTTGACAGGTGGGTCCGGTGGTCTATCATTGGATGGAGCTTCCCCCAGGTGATTTAATGCCGTTGACTCAATGAAGGTAATTCACCGAGGTGTGCTATGCCGATAATGAACGGCGCCCAGGCTTTGATTCGCTCACTGGGCCGGGAGGGCGTCGAGGTGGTCTTCGCCCTTCCCGGCGTCCAGATAATGGACGCCTTTGACGCCCTCTACGACGAGCCGGGTATTCGCCTGGTACTGGCCCGCCACGAGCAATCGGTCACCTATATGGCCGACGGTTATGCCCGCACCACCGGCCGACCGGGGGTGGGCCTGGTGGTTCCCGGACCGGGGGCGCTCAACGCTACCGCCGGTCTGGGGACCGCTTATTCCACGTCGTCTCCGGTGCTCCTGGTTTGCGGCCAGATCGAAAGCTACAACCTGGGAAAGAACCAGGGCGCCCTCCACGAGATCGGGGAACAGTTGGATGTGTTCCGCCAGATCACCAAGTGGTGTGCCCGGACCGTCCGGGTGGAAGAGATACCCGGACTGGTCCACACCGCCATTCGGCACCTGTCAACCGGGAGACCTCGTCCGGTGGAGATTGAGATACCCTGGGACGTATTCCCAGCCACCGCTGAGGCGGAGCTGCCAGAGCGGGAGGTCTTTCCGAAACAGTCCCCGGAGCCGCCGGACGTAAAGGAAGCGGCCCGGCTGCTGGCCGGGGCCAAGCGCCCGCTGATCTGGGCCGGAGGCGGGTCCCGGGAGGCCGGCCTTTCGACTGAACTCCTAGAGCTGGCCCAGGCCCTCAACGCCCCGGTTATCACCACGGCCCAAGGGAAAGGTGCCATTCCCGAAGACAACCTCCTGTCTCTGGGCGCTTATTACTACGCCCATGGTCCGGGGCATCGGGCGTTGCCTCAGGCGGATGTCATCCTGGCGATAGGCAGCCGGATGCACCTCGCTCCAAAACTCCCCTGGAGCATTCAGCCCCATCAGAAGCTGATTCAAATCGACGCCGACCCCGAGGAGGTGGGCCGCAATTTCCCCCTGGCCGTGGGCCTCACCGCCGACGGACGGCTGGCGGTGCAGGCGCTGCTGGACGAGTTGGGAGGCAAGACCCGGGCCAGCCGGTGGACCGAGGGGGAGTTGGCCCATATCCGGCGGGAAACCTACCGGGAAATCAAGGAGATGGCGCCATTGCAGACTGAGATCGTTGAGACCATCCGCCGGGAGCTGGACGACGACGCCATTCTGGTCAGCGGCACCACCGAGATCGGATATTGGAGCCACCTGGCTTTCCCGGTCCTCAAGCCCCGCTCTTACATCACGTCGGGTTATTTTGCTACCCTGGGCTACGCTTTCCCAACGGCCCTGGGCGCGAAAGTGGGCAACCCTCACCGGCAGGTGGTGGCCACCAGCGGAGACGGCGGGTTCGGATACGCCTCCAGCGAGCTGGCCACCGCGGTGCAGGAGGAGATAAACGCCGTTACTCTGTTGTTCAATAACGGGGCCTTGGGCGCCTCGTACAGCGAACAACAGGGCCGTCTCAAAGGACGGGTCATCGGGACCAGGCTCAACAATCCCAGTTTCGCCCAGTTGGCGGAAGTCTACGGCGCTCAGGGGGTGAAGTTGTCCAGCCACCAGGAGTTGGGCGATGCCCTCCGCAGCGCCCTCCGCGCCCAGCGGCCGGTGGTCATCGAGGTGCCCTTGCCCGTTCTGGTGCCGCCTTTCCAGATTCCGCCGCCGGGCGCCGGCCCTTTCTGACCGAAGGCTTTATGCTAGAATAGGCTGGCTCGCTGCCACGACAGGGCGGCAAAGGCAGCCGCCGGTCCCCGCCGGCGCCGTGAAGATGAAAAAGCAATGGCCGTTGACCTCCAACGAATCCGCCGTTACCGCAAGCAGAGCTACCAGTATCTGGATAGAGCGTTCGACGAGATGCGAAGAGGCTGCTGGTCCCGCACCGAGGACCTCCTTTGGGGCAGCTTGACCCTGGCAGTTAAGGGGGTGGCCCTGAGCCGGGGTGAGCAGATCGGGGACCAGGAGGCGGTGCGGGGATATGCCGCGCAACTGGGCCGGGAACATCGGGACCGGCGCATCCGGGAGGCGTTCATCCAGTTGAGCACTTTCGCCGATTGGGTCGAGCAGGTACGGCAGTTGCGCTACATGGCCGACCGCCTGGTGCCAGTACTTGAAGACATCTGCTCGGCCGTGGAGCGGCTTTGGGGGATGGTGCCCGAGGGTGACCCAGATTAACCCGCCGGCAACCCGGCTTCAACCACTAGGCCTGTTACCGGCTCCGGCGGCCGGCTTCGACCCGGCGGCGCGATCTGCGGCCAGCAGCTATCGCGGCACGGTGGCCATCCATACCCACGGATGCAAGTTGAATCAAGCCGACGGCGATGTCCTGGCCCGGCGCTTCGTTGAAGCCGGCTACCGGATCGTCGATTGGACGGCCGGCGCGGATGTCCTGGTTCTGAACACCTGCACGGTCACCGCGGCCGCCGACGCCAAAGCCCGCCAGACGTTGCGGGCGGCCGCCCGGCGCGCCAACGGGAAGGCCGTCATCGTCGCCACCGGCTGCTACGCAGAGCGGTCCGCCTCGGGCCTGGAGCGGTTGGGGCCGGCAATCCTGGTAATGGGCAACGCCCGAAAAGCCGAATTGGTTTCGGCTGTCACCGCCACCCTCGCCGACCAGGAAGGGACAAAGAGCGGACGTTCCCCGGGTCACTTCAGGACAGGGGCCGCCAGCAGGGCAGGTGACCCGCTCAAAGCCGGAGCCGCCCCGCCTGCCACCGGACGCAACCGGGCGATGATCAAGATCCAGGAGGGATGCAACCAGATCTGCGCCTATTGCATTGTGCCCAAGGTGCGGGGACGCGAGCGCAGTATCCCGCCGGACATGGTGCTCCGGCAGGTTCTTCACCGGGTGGACCAGGGTTGCCGGGAAGTCGTCCTCACCGGGACCCAATTGGGCGCCTACGGCCACGACATAGCTGGGGCCAGCCTCTTGAAGTTGTTACAACTCATCCTGGCGAGGAGCGCCGTGCCTCGCATCAGGGTGTCCTCCCTCCAGGCCCAGGAAATCACCTCGGAGCTGCTGGATCTGTGGGAGGACCGCCGTCTCTGCCCCCATTTCCATGTGCCGCTGCAGAGCGGGAGCGACCGAATCCTGGCGGCGATGCGGCGTCGATATGACACTGACCGCTTCGCCCGCACCGTGGACCTGGTCCGCTGGGCGGTCCCCGACGCCGGGATCACCACCGACCTGATTGTGGGGTTTCCCGGCGAAGGAGATGGCGAGTTCCAGGATAGCCTTCGCTTCGTCCGATCCATGCAGTTCAGCGACATGCACATCTTCCCCTACTCTCCCAGGCCGGGGACCAGCGCCGCCCGCCTCGTCGGCAAGGTCCCGGACCCGGCAAAGAAGGCGAGGGCGGCGGAAATGCTGAAGGCCGCCGCCGAGGGCTTCAGGGCCTTTCGGCACCGGCAACTTGGGAAGACCCGGCCGGTGCTATGGGAGGTGGAGCGAGAGAGCGGTCCCCCGCCGG
>CAYOAF010000008.1:0-14618 GCA_964401855.1 uncultured Dehalococcoidia bacterium | reverse complement strand
GTGAGCACCTTGGAGGGTATGAAAGCGTTGAGCTTGGCCCACACCCCGGTGCCGGGGAGTCCCCGTTTGGTCTCGGTAATGCCGAATCGGGCCTCCTCCGAGGCAACGATCAGGTCGCACATGGTGGCGATGTAGGTGCCCCCGCCCAGTGCGTAGCCATGGACCGCGGCGATGACTGGCTTCCAGTTGATTGAACGCCCCAGGAAGCTCTCTGGGCTTCGGCCCTGGCCTCGCATGGCCGCTTGCAGGGGCGTCATGGCCACGAGACGCTGCTTGATGTCGGCCCCGGCGCAGAAGCAACGGCCCGTGCCGTGGACGATGGCCACCCAGGCGTCTTCGTCGATATCGAACTCCAGCAGCGCGTCGGGAAAGTCTTTTTCGAGCTGGTCGTTCATCGCGTTGAGCGACAGGGGCCGGTTGAACATGATGTAGCCGATCTTGCCCTTGCGCTCGTAGGTCATTGTTTCGGACTCAGTCATTGGCGATACCTCCGCTGCCGGGTCCCCCGGCCGGCTCTCCTCGACACCCCAGGCGCCCTCCGGCGGTGTTTGCTTAATGTCCCGCCCACCGGAACTCCAAGCATGGAACGCTCCGGTGCAGGAGTCTCACGGTCTCGCTCAGAGGGACTTGGCCGGGTGGACCGGTCGCAGCGCCGGTGGAACCTTCAGGCGGCAAGATAGGAACCGTATAGGAATATACCAAGGAGAAAACTAGCCGTCAATTTGGCTGGAAAAGGTATTGACGTATTAAGAACGCCTGTTCTATAATGAGTCTAGTATTAGAACATTTGTTTTGGAGCATTAATATGCTTAAGCCATCAACGGTCAGTTTCCTGGTAGACACGGTCCCTGAATTCTGCCACTACGAGGACGCAGGATGCGAAGTATCGGCGTCGTGCCTCGGCTGTCCTCTGCCCCAGTGCAAGTACGACGACCCCGAGTGGTTTCAGCGGCAACGGCGGATGGCCCGCGACCTGACAGTCTGGTCGACCATGCGGTCAGAGGACCTTACCGTGGACGAGGCGGCGGAGCGTTTCTCGGTGACGGTGCGGACAGTCTTCCGGATCATGCGCCGCTGCCGGGAAGCGGCGCCGGACCTGGACGGCGCGGTGCTGCAGGTTCTCGCGGCGGCGTAGCAGTCGAGGGTGTCCCGGTTCTGTCGTCTGCAATCGCGGGTAGTCGCGGAAGTCGGCATTAGACGGAATCGGCGCTTCGCCGTCAACCTGGAGGCCGGCTCCTCAGTTGGAGAAGGGGCCAACTCCTACCCTGGCGGCCCAAGCCTCTGCCGGACCTCAACCTCGGGGCAGGCCCAATCCCCGGCTGGCGATGATATTCCTCTGGATTTCGGAGGTCCCCGCAGCAATCGTGTGGGAAAAGCTGATCATCCAGCTTTCCGGGGCCATGCCCTGGAGGGGCGCCAACCGGTCGTCCTGGCTCAGCGCTCCGTACGGACCCAGGATTTCCACCGCAGCCACCGTCGCCCGGTGCTGCGTCTCGCTCCCGAACACCTTGCTCATGGACGCCTCTTTGTTGGGCACCAGCCCCTCACCCTGCATGTAGGCCACGTTGTAGGCCATCAGGCGGGCCACTTCGCATTCGATGTACCGATCGGCCAGCAGGTTACGCACCCAAGGGGTGTCGCTCAAGGGCTGGCCGTTGCGCGTGGTCTCGGCGGCGTACCCCCGCACATCGTCCAGCAACCGGCGGGCTCCGGCCGAATAGTCGATGCCGGACCGCTCGAAGTCCAACAGGGTCACCGCCACGTACCAGCCCCGGTCCTCCTCGCCCACCACGTTCCTGCGAGGCACTCGGACGTTATCGAATATAACCTCGTTGAATTCCAGCCCTCCCGCCATGTTGCCGATAGGTCGCACCTCAATGCCCGGAGATTTCATGCCCACCAGGATAAAGCTGATCCCCCGGTGTTTTGGGGCGTCGGGGTTGGTGCGGGTCAACAGCATTATCCAGTCCGCCCGGTGGGCCAGGCTGGTCCAAATCTTGCTGCCGTTGATGACGAAGTCGTCGCCGTCTCGAACGGCCCTGGTGCTGAGGGAGGCCAGGTCCGACCCTGACTCCGGCTCGCTGTAGCCCTGGCACCACTGGACCTCGCCTTGGGCTACCAACGGAAGGTGGGCCTGCCGCTGCTCCTCGGTGCCGTGGATCATCAACGTGGGACCCAGCATCCGGACCCCGAATATGTCCCGGCCCGGGGCCCGCAGGTAGGCCATTTCCTCGTTGAAGATGGTCGAGCGCACCGGCGAAGCGTCCTGGCCGCCGTACGCCTCCGGCCAGTGCATGGTCAGCCAGCCCCTGGCCGCCAGTTTCTTGCGCATCTCTCGGGTAAGGTCCCAGTCGTGTCCACCGGGGGACTGGCGAAGGTTATCCCAGCCGGGAGGAAGTTCCGCCCCGACAAAACCGCGGAGATCCTGGCGAAAGGTGTCGTCTTCCGGGCTAAACTTGAAGTCCACGGCGAGTCTCCTGTTCGAGTAATAGGGGGGCAACTACTCAATGGTTGGGCGCCGGGGGGGGCCTCTCAGAAGCGGCCGCCCGTGGAAATTATGTCCCTACAGCCACGCAGGTCACGGTCCGCACCACGCCGGGGACCGTATGTATGTGACCGGTAACCAGGTTCCCTACCACGGTCATATCAACTGCACCGATCACCGCTATTATGTCGTAAGGGCCGGTGACCACGTCTACCGATTCGATGCCTTCCAAACCCTTCAAGGTGCCGGCTACTTCCCGGGTTTTGCCAACCGCAGTCTCCACCAGCAGATATGCTCTAGTTGTCATTCCTACTCCTCCGGGGCCTGGAAAGGTATGGCACCCGGCCCTTGGCCGCTAGCTTCTTCCAGGGACACGGGTTGGTTGAAATTGGATGAGATGGGCGCTACCGAGCTAATTCTACGGCCCGCCTTCGACGCTGTCAATTCGGGCTCTCCGGCCTTCGGCAGCAGTTCGGAGCAGACGGCTGCACATCCCTCTTGAACCATGGGTGTCTTCGGCGTCCTGACTGTATTCTCGTTCGGTGCGGCGGGCATGGAGGTCCGATATAATGTCGGTGATGTCCCAGCGAATGGAGATACTAGCCCAGGGGGCCGCCCAATTGGGCCTGGCATTGACGCCGCGGCAGCTAGACCAATTTGAGACGTACCACCGCGAGCTGGCCCTTTGGAACCAGCGGGTCAACCTGACCTCGGTCACTCAATACCCGGAAGTCCAGGCGAAACATTTCGTAGACTCCCTCACCGTGTGTCTGGCGTTTCCGGGCGGCATGGCCCCTCAGCTCCGGGTTGTGGACGTTGGTGCGGGCGCCGGGTTTCCCGGCCTGCCATTGAAACTCGCTTTCCCGGACATACGCCTGGCCCTGGTGGAGTCGGCGGGCAAGAAGGCTAGGTTCTTGGAGCATCTGGTGGCCTCCCTGGGCCTCTCCGGCGTGGAGGTGCACACTGGGCGGGCCGAGGAGCTGGCGCACCGGCCCGAGCTGCGGGAGACCTTCGATCTGGCCCTGAGCCGCGGAGTGGCCCTGCTGCCGGCCCTCCTGGAGTACACCCTGCCCTTCTGCTGCCTGGGAGGCCGGGCGGTGCTGCTGAAGCACGGCGGCATCGAGGACGAGTTGGCCGGCGCCGCCCGGGCGCTGGACCTGCTGGGAGGGAGCCTGGAGGAAGTGCACCTGGTCCGGGTCACCAGCCTGGCCGACAACCGGGTGGTGGTGGCGGTCGAGAAGGTACAGTCAACCCCGGCCAAATACCCCCGGCGTCCCGGCATGCCCGCCAAGCGGCCGCTCTAGGTTGACCGGCTGGAAATCGGACAGGGGCCACAGCTTTCGCTGGCCACTGTTTCATTGGCCCGGTATCGGAAGGGGGAACCGGTTCAGGGCACCAGAGCGAGGGCCCCGGCGGCATCCAGGAGGCCTTCTTTGACCACGACATAGCTGTCCGGCACCACCTAGCCGGAGCGGCCTTGGCCGCCACCGCCATAGACGGGCCCGGCGGCCAGAGTGGCGAGCAGGAGGGCGGCCAGGATCATAATTACCGATACGGGTTTCTTCATTGTCGCCTCATCTTGCCTCACGGCAGGAACTTCGCAGACATTATCTCATCGAAAATGGTAGCAATATCCTGACGGTGGTTTCAATGATACCAATCTCACAATACCTCACGATGCCTCCACAGTTCGGTTTCCAATTTGGTCTACGCTGCCGGGGATTGCGCCCCTGCTCCCATGTTTGTATGATGGACGCGACCTCGAGGAAACGGTAGATAGCTCCACCTACGCCCGTTCAGCCAATATCTTTAGCAGGAGGCCCCTCCATGTCCGTTATGGTCACCGGCGGCACCGGCTTCATCGGCAACCGAATCATCCGCAAGCTGGTAGAGCAGGGCGAAGAAGTGGTCTGCTTCGACGTGGCCCCACCCCGCGCCAACCTCCAACCCCTTTTGGACCGCTTCAAAGTCTACCGGGGCGACATTATGCAAATGCCCCATCTTCTGGAGGCGGTGAACACCCACCAGGTCCAACGGATTATCCACATGGCGGCCATGCTGCCCCTAGACACTGAGGAACGGCCTCACAGCGCGATGCAGGTCAACATTCAGGGCACCAACAACGTCTTCGAGGTGGCCCGTTGGACCGGGATCAAGCGGGTGGTCTACGCCAGCTCCATCGCCGTTTTCGGGGTCCAGGAGACCTTCGGCGACCGGCCGATCAACGAGGACGACGTGAACAACCCGGTGAACGTCTACGGAATGACCAAGGTGGTCAACGACTTCTCCGCCGCAAAGTACACCGAGCGCTACGGCCTGGACCTGAGGGGAATACGCATCTGCACCGTTTTCGGCCACGGCCGCGTAACGGGGATGACCGGGATGATCGGCGGCCTGATGATGTCGCTGCCCGCCGTGGGCAAGCCGGTGTCCATGGCTTTCCACCCGGACGAACGGTCGCCGATGATCCACGTCGAGGACGCCGCCGAGATTTTCGTCCGGGCCGCCCTCAGCGACCGGCTCAACCACCCGGTGTACATCAGCGGGGGACACCTGGCCACCGTCCAGGACATGGCCGACGTGGTCCGCAACATCATACCCGACGCCCAGATCACCACGGGCAGCCAGGCCGTGCCCCATGTCTACATGCTGGACAACAGCCGGATGCTGGCGGACATCGGCTACGAGCTGGCGCCGCTGCGGGTGCGGATATTGGAGCACATCAACGACGCCCGCCAGGAAGCGGGGCTACCGGCGCTCAGCGGATGACAGGCCCCGGGCTGCCGGGCCCGCTTCCGCCCGGCGTCCAGAGCAGGCATCAGGCACTCTCGAATGGACTCCAAACAAGATGGAAATGGGGTTTCAACAGAGCTAGTACCTAGAAGCTGTTTCAAAATGTGGTTCGACAAGCTCATCACGAACGAGGGAAGGCCCCTTTCCAGTTCGTCCTGAGCCTGTCGAAGGACGGCGAAGAATCTCTTTGCTACGCTGAGATTCTTCGCAGAGTTTATCCTGAACGAAAACGAAGGACTCAGAATGACGATTCGCAGATTCAAGTTGACTGAGTGCCAGCCGGTTCATTAACTTCCGCTCTTGGGTGGGAAGGGGATAAATGCCGCACCCCTTTTACTAAGCTCGTATACCCGGATCAATTCTGCCATCCTGACCAATTCAGCTTCAATCGTTGCCATCGCGACACCCCCGGTTTCAATTGAGTGCAAGTCCATGACACCAGTCTACCGAGGGCCTTGGTGCCAGGTCTGTGGCATACCCCTAAGAGTACCTGTGCGCTTGGTCACAGAAGGCGGTCTGCCTCTCGTGACGCCACCAGCCGAGACGCGGATAATACGACCTTCCAATCCCCGCCGCTGAAAGCCTATAATGTCGGCGACACAGCCGGCTGGTGCGACAGTGCCGCCGGGAAAGTGGTGTGACGCTTGAGCGGTTTTGCCGATGTCCTGAAGTCCGGCCGGTTCGCTGTCACCACCGAGATGGTTCCTCCCAAGGGAACGGACCTGGCTCCCTTGCTGAAGAAAGCCGAGATGCTCAAGGAAGCGGTGGATGGATTCAACCTGACCGATTCGGCCAACTCACGCATGACCATGGCGCCGTTGGCGGTGGCCCACCTGCTGCTGGACCGGGGGGTCGAGCCGGTTCTCCAATTCACCTGCCGGGACCGGAACCGTATCGCCCTGCAATCCGACCTGCTGAGCGCCCATGCCCTGGGCGTCTCCAACGTCTTGTGCATGAGCGGTGATGACCCCACCGCGGGCGACCACCCGGAGGCCAAACCCGTGTTCGACCTGGACGCTGTCACGTTGCTCTGGGCGATCTCCTCTTTGAACGCGGGAGAGGACATGACGGGCCACCGGCTCCGGGGTGCGCCGGGCTTCTTCGTGGGAGCGGTGGCCAACCCCAACGCAACTGGCCTGGACAGAGAGCTTCGGCGCATGGAGGAGAAGGTCGAGGCCGGCGCCGGTTTCTTTTAGACCCAGGCCGTCTACGACCCCGGCGCCTTCGAGAAGTTCATGGGCGAAGCGCAACGGTTCGGCGCGCCGGTTTTGGCCGGGCATATCCTGCTGAGGTCCGCAGATATGGCGAGAAGGCTGAACGCCACGCTGCCCGGTTTCTTTGTCCCCGAGGAGATCATCCGTGAGTTGGATGAGGCCAAGGACCGAGCCGGGAAGAGCGTGGAGATCGCGGCGCGGGTGATCGAGCAGATAAAGCCGCTGTGCCAGGGGGTCCACATCATGGCCGTCGGCTGGGAGTCGCGAATACCCGAGGTGCTCCGGGCCGCCGGGATCAGGATGGCGCCGGAGGGCTAGCGCTCAGCCAGCTCAAATCTGCGAGTTGTCATTCTGAGCCCTTCGGCTCGGCTCAGGATAAACTCCGCGGAAGGACTCTTCAGAATGACATCCTTCCAAAACCGTGTTGACTGAGTACTAGCCATCACGCGCCGGACCGGTCCTCGTCGCCATGGCTCCCGGGTGCAAGGCTCATCCGCCCCGGCGTGCAACGCATTGCGAAAAACATCCCCGTGGCCGGGGCGGCCCGGGCAGTCCGGTCAACCGGAGTAGACCCCCCATTTCCGGGCCGCGTTGTACATGGCCGTCACGTTCGCCGGAGGCACCTCCGACTGGATGTTGTGCACCGAAGTGAGCACGTAGCCGCCGCCGGGCGCCAGGTCGCCCAGTCGCTTTCTCACCTCAGCTTCCACGTCCTCCGGGGTCCCCAGAGGCAGGACCCGATGGGTGTCGATGGCGCCCCAGAAAGCGAGATGGTGCCCGAACTCCCGCTTGAGCATATCCGTATCCATCTGCCGGGCCGAGACCTGGATGGGGTTGAGGGCGTCCACGCCTATATCGATAAGGTCCCCGATGATGGGGTAGATGGAGCCGTCGCTGTGCATGAGCACCTTGGCCTTGGTCTTGCTCTTGATGGCGTCCACCAGCTTGCGGTGGCGGGGTTTCAGGAGCCGCCGGTACATCGCCGGTGATACCAGACACATATCCTGCATTCCCATGTCGTCGGGGAACAGGGCCACGTCCACGTACTCGCCCACCTGCTCCAGGGCAAAGATCATCATACCCGACGTCAGCTCGGCCATGTGGTCCAGCAGCGCCTCGGCGAAGGCGGTGTTGTCCGCCAGGTCGGTGAAGAACTCGGCGAAGCCGCGCAGCCGGGCGCAGTCGGCGACGATGCCGTAGGGCAGGCTGAGGACCACGGCGTAGTCCGTCTCCTCGTGCAGGTACTTGGCTCTTTCGAGCATGCCCCGGATGCGTCCGGGGTCTTTGCCGTCGGGCCAGGGGTACCGCTCCACGTCGGCCACGGTCGGCTGCCCCTTCTGGAAGGGGGACTCGACGGCCAGATAATGGCCCCCCTCGGGCCTGTTCCACACCACCCCGAACTCATCAGACAGGGTGTTTTCGTCGATCTTTATCTCTGGATTCTGGTCGGAAGCACCGAACCACATGCCTCGGAGGTCGACGTCAATGTACTTGAGCAGGGCCTCGCTAGGGGTCGCGATCTGGGAGCGCGGCCGCATCACTGCCGTACCGGGCTCTTCCTCGAGGCCCAGGTGCTTCAGCAGCCTGGGGTAGGCGTTGATGTTGATGGTGGTGACGTAGGTCGAGCCGAGGTCCACGGGAATGCGGTCGGCCTCCTCGTGGTTCAGCGCTTTGACGACCCTCTCTCGGTGGCTGAGCGTTGCCATGGCTGCCTCCCTGATTAACCTGTGGAAGCCGGTATCCCCAGGATGGCCTTGGCCGTCTCCACGGCCGAGGCTGACTCCGGGGCGTAACCGTCCGCGCCGATCTCGTCGGCGTAATCCTGACTCACGGGGGCGCCGCCAACCATCACTTTCACGGTATGCCGAAGCTCGGCAGCCTCCAGGGCCGCCAGGGTCGATTGGAGCCTCGGCATGGTGGTGGTTAGCAGCGTGGACAAGCACACCAGGTCCGGGTTTTCGTCCTGAACCGCCTGCACAAACTGCTCCGGGTAAACATTGGAGCCAAGGTCATTAACGGCGAAGCCCGCTCCCTCCAGCATCATAACCACCAGGTTCTTGCCGATGTCGTGGAGGTCCCCCTGCACGGTGCCGATGACCACCCGTCCCACGTAGGCCGTGTTGGTCTCCGTCAGCAGGGGCTTCACGACGGCCAGGCAGGCGTTCATCGCTTTGCCGGCCACCAGAACCTCGGGCAGGTAATATTCGTAGTTCTTGAATTTCGTTCCCACTTCCGCCATACCGGGCAGCAGCCCCTGGTTGATGATGTCCTGCGGGTCCATCCCGGCGTCGACCGCCTGGCGGGTCCAACGCTCCGCAGCCTCAGTTTCCCCCAAAAGGATGTGCCGGGCCAGTTCCTTCGGTTCCACCTGTGCCTCCTAACGCGGACCACGGTAGCCTGTTGACAGGCCACCCTCGCGGTGAGAGTTGTTGTCTGAGCTGCACCCCAATCGAAACTACTCCAGCTCAATCAGAGGGCCGTTGGCCTTCACCGGGTCCGCGGGCTGGACGTGAACCGTCTTGACCACGCCGTCCCGGGTGGCGCGGATGCTCTGCTCCATCTTCATGGCTTCCACCACGCACACCTCGTCGCCTTCCGAGACCCGGTCGCCGGGACGCACCGAGACGGAGATGACCCGCCCAGGCATGGGCGAGCGGAGGATGTCGTCTGAAGGCACGAACGCCGAAGATTGGCTTCTGGATGGTGGAGCGGCGATATCAATGGGCCGTTGCCGGCGTCGCCGTGGCTCGGAGGGCGCCTTGGAAGGGAGCCCTTCAACCTCCACGGGATAGGTTTCGCCCTCTACTGTCACATCCACCGGGGAGTGGCTCAGGTCACCCACCTGGACCGCATACCACCGGCCGCCAACCTTGATTCGAAAGGTGTTTACCGCCAACTCCGGTTCCCCAAAGAACGGGAGAGGAACTGTTCCCGGCGGCCAAAGATGCGCCAAGGACTGACCTCCGGAGCCGGGAGGCCCGGCGGCGGAGACCCTTTGAGCGCAATCGCCATGGCTGCCCCGATAGCCGCAGCTATTTCGCGGTCCACCTTTCCGTTGCCGTTGGCCGGCATGGTCTCGTTGGCCGGCGACCGGTGCTTGCGCTTCTTCCTCTCCTCCATCCACAAGGGCATGGACCCGGTGTGGTAAGTCGCATCGGTGAACTCTTGGGTGGCCAGTATGTCCCGCATCAGGGGCATGTTGCACTTGATCCCCTCCAGGCGGAAAGCCAGGAGGGCTCGATGGAGGCGCTTCACCACTTCGGGACGGGTCTCGCCCCACGCCATGACTTTGGCCAGGAGGGGCTCGTATTCCAGCGGGACCTCGTAGCCGTTGAAAAGGGCGCTGTCG
This sequence comes from uncultured Dehalococcoidia bacterium, assembly GCA_964401855.1. Lineage (GTDB taxonomy): Bacteria > Chloroflexota > Dehalococcoidia > Lucifugimonadales > UBA3495 > CAJWBT01. Next base: position 4,777 of record CAYOAF010000008.1, on the reverse strand, counting down.
ACCCGGATATGTTCCCCGGAGGGCAGATGGAGTTCGGTGACTGCCCCGTCGTTGGGCACGAAGGTGTCAGGGTCCTCGGGGTAGATGCGAGCCTCGATGGCGTGGCCCTTGAGCACGATATCTTCTTGCTTCAAGGGAAGGGGTTCCCCCGCGGCTATCCTTATTTGAAGCTCCACCAGGTCGACGCCGGTGACCAGCTCGGTGATGCCGTGCTCCACCTGGAGCCGGGTGTTCATCTCCAGGAAGTAGACCTCGCCGTCCGGGGCTATCAGAAACTCCACGGTGCCGGCATTGGTGTACCCGATTCGTTTCCCCAGCTTCAAGGCCAGCTTACAGACCCGGTGGCGAAGCTTGGGTGTCAGCTTGGTGGCGTGGGTCTCTTCGATCAGCTTCTGGTTGCGGCGTTGGACAGAGCAGTCACGCTCGTACAGGTGGATCAGGTTCCCCTGTTCGTCGCCTACCAGCTGTACCTCGATGTGAGAGGCGTTCTCCAGGTAGCGCTCAAAGTAGAGCCTCGGGCTGCCGAAGGCGTGTTCAGCCACCTGGCGGGTACGCTCGATCAGGGGAAGCAACTCATCGGTGGAATCAACAATGTGGATGCCGATGCCGCCGCCACCCTCTGCGGCCTTGACCATCAGCGGGAACCCCAGCTTCCACGCCCGGCCGATGGCTTTGTCGTTGTCAATGGCCTTGTCTGTGCCGGGCAGCACGGGCAGCCCCGCCTTTTTCGCCAGCTTGCGGGCCAGCAGCTTATCGCCCATTTTCTCCATTACTTCCGGCTGCGGACCAATGAATCGGATGCCGGCTTCCTGGCAAAGGCGGGCGAAAGACGGATTCTCTGCGAGGAAGCCGTAGCCGGGATGCACGGCATCAGCGCCGCTCTCGCGGGCTACGTTGAGGGTATTATCGAGGTTCAAGTAGCTGTCGCGGGGAGGGGCTTCGCCAATAAAGTAGGCTTCGTCGGCCAGCCGGGTGTGGAGGGCGTTCCGGTCTACGGTGGAATAAACGGCCACCGTCTTGATCCCCAATTTGCGGCAGGTGTGAACGATCCGGCAGGCGATCTCGCCCCGGTTTGCTATCAATATCTTGCTAAACAAACTTTTCCTTAATAGGTATCTATGAGCGGTGGTTCGCTCTCGGTTGCGGCCAGACCAAGGAGCATCTCCAACGGTTCCGATCGAAAGTCAACGTCTAATTATACACCCCGGACTTGGACTCCTGGTATAGCTGCTCCAGGAACGAGTTAGACCGAATTTCCCGGTCCAGCCAGTACCTGACGGTGATGGTCAGTAAAGACTTCAATTCCTGCCCCAGGTCACCGGCTATCCGCAAGGGCATAACTTCCGGGAGGGGTCCCCGGTGAAGCAGGCGCAGCACCTTGAGGGCCCGTAGAGACAGGGGCCGGATATTGGCCCCTTCGGGGTGACACGCCAGACACAGGGTGCCGCCCAGACTGGGGCTGAAGCGGTGCTGGCCGGCGCTGAGGGGTTGGCGGCACTCCACGCATTGGTACAGTTCAGGCATCAGCCCGGATACCCGGAGCAGCTGCATCTCGAAGAAGCGCAGGGGCCACTCGGAGGCAGGGTATTGGCCGATGGACCCCAGGGTTTCGACGGCCAAATGGTAAAGGGGTTGGTTAGAGTTGCCCTCGACGCCAAATCCGTCCAGCAACTCCGCCACGTAGAGCCCCTTGGTAATTGCCGCCAGGTCGTTCTTGAGGCGGTCAAAATTCCCCATCATCTGGGCCTGGGTGATGAGGTCCAGGCTGCGCCCCAGGGCCAGGGAAAGCTTGACCCGGGTCAACGGCTCGAGGTGGCCTACAAGTTTGCTGGTGGACCGGCGGGCGCCCTTGCCCATCACCCGCAGCTTGCCCCACTCCCTGGTGTAGAGCGTCACCATCAAGTCGGCTTCGCCCATGGGGGTTTTTTTCAGGGTCAGCGCTTCGCAGCGGTACGAGCGTGGAGGGGCCATCCTACAGCTCCTGGCGGCCCTGGAAAGCCCGGCTCAACGTTAGGTCATCGGTATACTCGAGGGAGCCGCCCACGGGCAGCCCGCGGGCCAGATGAGTGACCTTGATGTTGGTGTGGGCCAAGTAGCGGCGGATATACATCGCCGTTGCCTCTCCCTCCAGGGTAGGGTTGGTGGCGATGACCAGCTCGGTGACCTCGTCTCCGGTGAGACGGGTGAGCAGCTCTTTCAGCTTGAGCTGGTCCGGACCGACGCCGTTGATGGGTGAGATGGCCCCGTGGAGCACGTGGTACAACCCGCGGTAGCAACGGGTGCGTTCCAGGGACAGGATGTCCAATGGGTCCTCAACCACGCATATCTGGGTCTGGTTCCGCTGGGGGTCGGCGCAGATAGAGCAGGGAGAGTTATCGGTCAGGTTCTGGCACCCCTGGCAGAAAACGATGCTCTGCTTTACCCCGGTGACGGCGTCGGCCAGGGCGTAGGCCTCTTCCTCAGGCAGGCGGATGATGAAGTAGGCCAGGCGCTGGGCGCTCTTGGGGCCGACACCGGGGAGCTTGTTCAGCTCCTGGATCAGCCGGGCCAAAGAGGGCGCCGCCGATGGGACCTGGTCGCTGCTCATGCTGACGCCCGGGCGCTGGCAGGGGCCTTGTCAAAATTCTTTTCAATGGTTATTTGCGGCACCCCCAACTCTTCCGGCAGGCCGATATAGATAGCGTCTGGTGACGGCAAGGAAGGCCTCCGGGACAAGCTGTACAGTCTCACTAAAGGCCAGGGATCTTCAGGCCGCCAGTGATGGCGCCCATTCTATCGGCCGCCAGCTTCTGAGTCTGGGCGAAGGCATCGTTGACCGCCGCCGCTACCATGTCCTGGAGCAGGTCCACGTCTTCCATGGCTTCGGGGTCTATGACCACCGACTCCACCACCTGCTTGCCTGACATGGTTACCTTGACCACACCGCCCCCGGCGCTACCCTCCACGGTGAGGGTTTCCAGCTCCTCCTGGATCCTCTGGATCTGGGCGAGCTGTTTCTGCGCCTGGCGCATCATGTTGCGGTTCATTCTTCAACCTCCTCAACGATTTTGGCGCCCATTCCCATGGCGGCGCGCACCAGGTGGCTGTTTTGGGCCGACCGGGGGGAGGCACCCCCGGCGCCGGCGTCACCCATGAGTGTTAGTTTAAACCCTAAGGGCCGGCCGAAAAACTGTTCCACCGCTTCGGCTACCAGACGCCGCCCCATGGGGTCGTCTATCTCTTCCTGCATCCGCTCCATGTTGCTCCGGTTGGTAAAAGCCAGGACCAAGGTATCCCCTTCCAACGAAATAGCGTCGGCCTTACAGTCCCTCAGCAAAGCCCCCAGGTTATATTTCTTACCTTTGTGACGGGCGAGGGCCTTTACCGTAGCCGCCCACTGGTCCGCCAAGCTGCTTCCCTGGGCCATCTCAGAAGAGGCGGGCTCCGCGGACGGGTCCGCCGTTGGCTGTGGGGCCATCTCAGAAGGGGCGGGCTCCGTGGATGGGTCCGCCGTTGGCGGGGGGGGCATCTCAGAAGGGGCGGGCTCCGCGGACGGGTCCGCCGTTGGCGAGGGCGAGTCCGATGGCGCGGTCGGGGGTTGTTCCCGGGTGGTCCGAGCCGCCGGGGGTGCCGGTTTGACCCCAGCAAGGCGTGAGACAACGCCTGAAGCACCCGAGGAAGAGGCGCCGGCCCTGGGCGGGGCGGCGCCGGCCTGTTCCCCGGCGCCGGTTGCCGGTGCGGCCAGGTTCTCGCAGATCTCCACGGCCGCCAGCTCCAGGGGCAGAGTGGACGGCGAGTCGTATCGCATGTTGACCTGTCCCCACGTCTTGAGGGCCCTCACAATCCGCCACGGCGGGAGTTGTCCCACCAACTCTCCCAGCTGGGCGACGATGTGGTCCGGAAGGTCCAACGATTCCCGGGAACCCCATTGCAGCAGCATGACCGCTCGCAAAAGCTCAAGCGTCTGCCGGTGGAGCTGGCGCAGGTCGGTGCCGTCCCAGGCTGCCTGATTGATGACGCCCAGGGAGGCCGAGGCGTTGCCCATCAGCAGGTAGCTGGTCAATTCCAGCCATCGCTCACCGTGGCCCACCCCCAATAGGTTCTCGACCTGATGCAGCCCCACACCGTCGCCGGCGGACACCACCAACTGCTCCAAGAGGTTCTGAGCGTCACGCAGACTGCCGGCGGCGTAGCGGGCCACCATTCGCAGGGCCTCGGGCTCGACGACCACCCCTTCGGCATCGACGATCCTCTGTAGACGGTCGCAGACCAGGTCAGAGGGAATGCGCCGAAAGTCGAATCGCTGGCAGCGGGAGACGATAGTGGACACAATCTTGTGGGGCTGGGTGGTGCACAGGATGAAGATAACGTGGTCCGGCGGCTCCTCCAGGGTCTTCAGGAAGGCGTTGGAGGCCTCGGCGGTGAGCATGTGGGCCTCGTCGATGATGTACACCTTGCGACGGCCCTGGGCCGGGGAGAAGTTCACCTTTTTACAGATGTCCCGGATCTCGTCTATACCCCGGTTGCTGGCAGCGTCCAGCTCGATGATGTCCATGAAGCGGCCGTCGTTGATGGCCAGGCAGACCGAGCAGGTGTTGCACGGGTCGCCGTCCTGGAGGTCCAGGCAGTTGGCGGCCTTGGCGACGATGCGCGCGGTGGTGGTCTTGCCGCTGCCCCGAGGCCCGCAGAAGAGGTAGGAGTGAGACACCCGGTCCTGCTTGAGGGCCTGGCACAGGGTAGTGGCCACGTGCTCTTGGCCCACCAGCTCGGCGAAGTTGCTGGGGCGCCATCGGCGGTA
>CAYOAF010000007.1:0-6391 GCA_964401855.1 uncultured Dehalococcoidia bacterium | reverse complement strand
CGTTGCTCCAGGCCGTGCCCCAGGAGTTCAACCCCCGCATCGGAGTGGCCGGGGGTAAATTCCCGGCCTACGTCGCCGCGGTCACCAGCAGCGGCGGCCGGGCCACCAGGGTGCCCGAAGACGCAGCCGGGTTCCTGAAGGAGCTCGCCATAGACCTGCTGCCCCTGTCCTGGAACAACAAGACCCGCCTACACCGCTTCGGGTTGCATACTTTGGGCCAACTGGCCGCCCTGTCGGTAGGTTCGGCCCAGGCCCAGTTGAGGGCCGAGGGCCAGTTATGGGTTGATGGGAAAAGGGCCTGGGAGCTGGCCGGCGGCGTCGACCACAGCCCGCTGCTGCCCTGCCGGCGGGAAGAGGCGGTGACGGAATTTCTCACCTTTCCTTCGCCGACGGTAACCCGGCACGCCATCCTAACCGCAATGGAGATTTTGCTGGGTCGCGCTTTTGCCCGCCCCCAAATCCGCGGCAAGTACGCGCGCACCGCCGCCATTGAGGGTCAGGTGGTCCGTCACCCTCCGTGGACCAAGCGCTTCGCTTTCAAGGAGGCGGTGGGCAGCAAAGAGAGGGCCCTGTTCGCCCTGAAATGCAGGATGGATGCAATCATCCTGCCCGGCCCCCTGGAGGACATGAAGCTTACTCTGGCCGGGTTCACCGGCGAGTCCGGCATCCAGTCCAGCCTTTTCTCGGATGTCCGCAAGCGGGAGCAGCTTCGAGAGATGATGCGGCAATTGGAGGCCCTCCTGGGCGGTAAACCGCCCATCTATCAGGTAAAGGATGTAGAGCCGTGGTCCAGAATCCCCGAGAGACGCCAGGTACTGGTGCCCTTCGACCCCTGAACCTCCCGGTACCCATCGCCGTTGAAGAGGATGCCCGCCGGCGGCCCCTAGCCCTAATCTGGCGAGGCCGCAGGCTCAGAGTGGCCTCTATAGATAGCCGGTGGAAAATCGACGAAGAGTGGTGGCGGGAAAAACCCATCATCAGGATGTATTACCAAGTGGCCGCCGAAGACGGCCGGCGCATCACCGTCTTTCAGGACCTCACCACCGGGAAATGGTACCGGCAGAGGGGTTAAAGCGGTCAGCGGTCAGCAATTAACGACTAACGGGTGGAGGCACAAAATGCGAGGCTTTCGTGAGTTGAAAGTGTGAGAGAGAAGCCATCACTTGGCTCTAGCAATCTACAAGGCGACGGCCAAGTTTCCGAAGGATGAGTTGTACGGGCTGACGAGCCAAATCCGACGTGCTTGTGTTCCTATTCCAGCCAACATCTCGGAAGGGTGTGGTAGAAACGGTGACACCGAGTTTGCCCGGTTTCTCCAGATCGCCATGGGCTCAGCAAGCCAGCTAGAGTACCATCTTCTGCTCTCACGTGACCTTGGCTTGGTAGACACCGCAAACTACAGCCAGCGAGCACTGGAAACAACCGAGGTAAAGCGAATGCCCACCTCTTTCATCCAGACCTTGAAAGCCGACCGCTGATAGCTGATCGCTACATGTACGCCGAACTCCACTGCCACAGCAACTACTCCTTCCAGGAGGGGGCCTCCTCCGTGGAAGAACTCCTGGTCCGCGCCAAGGAGCTGGGTTACCAGGCGTTGGCCCTCACCGACCACGACAATCTGTGCGGGGCCATGCACTTCGCCGAGGTGGCCCGGAGTCTGGAGCTACAAGCCGTCACCGGCGCGGAGGTCACCCTCAAGGACGGCTCCCACCTGACCATGCTGACCGAGACGCGGCAGGGATACCGCAACCTGTGCAACCTCCTCTCCTACTCCCACATTACCGGCGGCCGCCGAAGCCCCGGCTTGGACCCCAAATACCTGCCTGAGCTGGCCGAGGGCCTCATCCTGCTCACCGGGTGCCGGAAGGGCCCAATCTCCGGGCTGTTGACCAAGGGACAGCAGCGGGGGGCCGAGGATGTACTGCGGCAGTACCTGGACTGGTTCGGGGCGGCCAACGTCTTCGTGGAGCTGCAGCAAAACCTGGTCCAGGGTGATACCCAGCGCAACCGGCGGCTCATCGAACTGGCCCGCGGGCTCGGCGTGGGAGTGGCAGCCACCAACAACGTCCACTACCACATCCCGGAACGCCACCGCCTCCAGGACGCTCTGGTCGCCATCGGCCACAACCAGAGCCTGGAGAACACCCACCCGCAGCGCCGCCCCAGCGGCCAGTTTTACCTCAAGTCTCCGGCGGAGATGTCCGGCCTGTTCCGGGGGTGCCCGGAGGCCATTGAGAACACCCTGAAAATAGCCGGCCGGTGCGCCTTTGACCTCACCAGAGACCTGGCTTACCAATTCCCCGATTATCCCGTACCCGAAGGCTTCACCCCCCAAACCCACCTGGAAAGGCTCTGCTACCAGGCTGCCGAGCGCCGCTATGGCAGCGTCACCGAAAAGGTAAAGGCGAGACTCACGGAAGAGTTTAGCCTGATCCAAAGGCATAACCTGGCAGGGTTCCTGCTGATTTACTACGACATCATCCAGATGGCCCGCCAGATCATGATCGAACTGGGCCTGAGCGACGCGGAGGTACCCCTGGAAGAGCGGCCGCCGGGGAGGGGCCGGGGCTCATCGGTAGCCATGCTGGTGGGTTACCTCATTGGCCTCTCCCACATCGACCCTCTGGCGTTCAACCTCTCCCTGGACCGGTTCCTGTCCGGCGACACGGGCTCGGTCCCCGACATCGACCTGGACTTCCCCCGGAACATCCGGGAAGAGTTGATCAAACGGGTCCATGGGAAGTGGGGCTGGGGCCACGCCGCCTTCACTGGGATGATCGGCACCTACCAGCTAAAAGGGGCAGTCCGGGACCTGGGCAAGGCGCTGGGGCTTCCCCTGCAGGAGGTGGCCAAGCTGGCCAAGAGGACGGAGTCCTACAGCGCCAAGAGCCTGCAACTGGAGATGCTGACCCTTCCCGAATTTCGGGACAAAGTGGACGCTCCAGTGTGGCGCGACCTCATTGACCTGGCGGCCCAGCTCGACGGGTTCCCCAAGTACCTGGCCCAGCACCCGGGCGGGATGATTATCAGCTCTTCTCCTCTCATCGACATGGTGCCGGTGCAGCCGGGGGCCATCGAAGGCCGCTATATCTGCCATTGGGACAAGGACGGCATCGACCAGGCCCGCTTCGTGAAGATCGACTTTCTGGCCCTGGGCACTCTGTCCCAGATGCAAGAAGCCCTTCTGCTCATCGAAGAGCGGGAGGGCCGCTACATCGACCTGAGCCGCATCGACTTCAGTGACCCGGCGGTGTACGAGATGCTGCACAAGGCCGACACCATTGGCATATTCCAGGTGGAATCGGCGGCCCAGATGCAGACCATCCCCCGCATCAAGCCCTGGAACCTCACCGACATGGCCTACGAGGTGGGCGCGGTGCGGCCCGGCGTTGGGGCCAATGACGGGGTCGCCCAGTTCATCCAGCGGCGTTCCTTGGGCGTGCCCTGGTACTACGAGCACCCCTTGGAGCGGCGGGCGCTGGAACGGACCCTGGGGGTCATTCTGTTCCAGGACCAGGTGAACCAGCTGGCCATGGACGTGGCCGGGTTCAGCGGTGCCGAGGCCGACCAACTCCGGCGGGCTTTCACCCGAAAGAACAACCAGACGCTCGTCGCCTTCTACTGGGAAAAATTCCGGCAGGGGTCCCAGGGTCTGGGCGTCCCCGAGGACGTAGCCCAGAAGATATTCAAGAAGTTCAACGGCCAATACATGTTCCCAGAATCCCACGCCTTCGCCTTTGGCGTAACCGCCTACCACATGGCCTGGCTCAAGCACTACTACCCTCTGGAGTTCTTCGTCGGCATCTTCAACCAGCAGCCCATGGGGTTCTACAACCTGGAGACCCTGAAAGAGGACGCCAAACGGCACGGGATCACCGTGCTCAACCCCGACATCAATGCCAGCATTGAAAAGTGCGTCATCAAAGACGAGTCTCTGCTGCTCGGGTTCTTGCGGGTGAGGGGAGTGGGTGGAACCGCGGCGGAATCGATCGTCCGGGCAAGGGAGCGAGATGGCCCCTTCAGCAGCCTTGCCGATGCCATGGAGCGGACCGGGTTACAGCGGGAAGCCGTCGAAAACCTGGTGGCAGTGGGGGCTTTCGACTGGCTGCAAGCTAACGAGAGGGTCACTTACGATGATCCTTCAACAGGCCCGCCCGCCGGACCGCGGCCAGCACCCGGCGCCGCCGGCGCCTCGGGCCGTAGGACGGCGCTGTGGGAGGTGGGGCTGCGTTATCATCCCAGGAAGTCCGAGGCCGGCGACTATCAGCTGGCACTCCCCCTCCCTGTCGGGCAGGACATGGCCGAGTTGCCTCCCCAGAGCGGGTGGGAGGTAATGCTCGACGAGTACCGCACCCTGGGCCTTCATCCGGCGGGGCACCTGATGGCCAGGCTGCGGCCCCATCTACCCCCGGAAGTCCTGAGCAGCCGGGAAGCTCTGGATCTGGCCGATGGTACGGAGGTAACCGTAGCCGGCCTGGTAATCCGCCGGCAGTGGCCTCAGGCCAAGACCGTGTTCGTCACCCTGGAAGATGAGTTTGGCCACATCCCCTTAATTGTATGGTCCAAGGTGTACGAGCGTTATCGGCTGGTTTTGCGGGAGTCTGTGTTGATAGTAAAGGGGGAAATCTCCCGGCGAGAGGGCATCATGAACATAGCGGTCAAGCACATGGAGAGGGCCCGTAGGGCCCAATACCTACCCAAGGCCAAGAACTGGCAGTAGCTCAATCGCCCTCATCCCTTCGGCACGCTCAGGACAGGCCTGCCCTTACCCGGGTTGCGCACGGGAGTCAGGAAGAAGCTGGCCCCTCCAGTTCCGCCTTCATATTGTCCAGGAACCTCTTCTCGTGGACGTTCCCTATCAGGGGGACCAGCAGCTTCGCCAGGAACGAAGCGGCCGGCATCTTGCCCATTTTGGCTTTCCGGGTGACCAGGGTCCCGTCCTCTTGCGGCTCGGCTGTCATCGCGAAATCAAGCTCCCAACCGTTGGGCATGACCACGTGGAACCTGAAACGTTCGTCCCGGGTCAACTCGGTTACAGTCAGCCGGTCGGGCGCCTCGGACCTGGCATGGGACGACGTGTACGTTTTCCCGACAGCTGGCGGGCCCTTCTGCCCGGCCTCAATCGTAACTTCATGGGCCGCCCACTTGGCGTGGCGGGTGAGGTCGCACATTGTCTCAAACACCCGGCCGGGCGGCGCCTGGATGAACACCTTAGGCATTTCCTTTCCTTCTCCGGTCCAACCTGAATACCGCGCGGCATACCTCCCAAAGTTGGACGCCCCATTATACCTTGGCGCCCGCGGGTCCGTCTCTTTTCCTGCGTCAACCCATTCCCCGGTCACGCTGAGGCCCGGACTATCATGGCCTCCAGAACTCGTTAACCGCCCGGGATGGATGTGCCGCCCTCCCGCTCAAGTGTCGGCCCAGAGTTGACCGGGGCATTCCTCAAGATACACCTCTCACGCTAACCGAACTCCAGACCGAGACACCCAGGTTGAGTCCGGTGCGGCGCGATGTTATCCCTTCTTGGTAGATATTTCTTCCTAATGTTGACTGCCTCCCAGCCGCCATCTATAATGAGGCTGGCTATAATGAGACTGGTCTCAAGCGGACCGGGTGGCGCGAGCGCTCTTCCAGAACAGCCCCACCCTTCTTCGTCGGCTGGTCTACCGCAGCCTGGTTGCTCACGCTTGTGCCGCCGTGCTGGAGTGTCTCTAATTTGGTTTGGCCCATAAGGACAGCCTCAATGGCCCAAGCGGAACTCGACCCGACGGCCGCCATCATGACCATAAAGGTATTGCTCAATAGCCGTGAAACGCTAGGAGGCGCACCGTGAAAAAACATGCCCTGCTAGCGTTTTTTTTATGGGCTGTGTTGACCGCGGTGGGCGAGGTCGTGGCGGTGACCTGGGACTACTTCCCTTTGGCCGCGGCTAGAGAGGCCGACATCATCGATGACGCCTTCTATGCGTTGGTGGTGATGTCCGTCCCGGTGCTCGCGTTCGTGCTGGCCGTCGTGATCTATAGCGTTCTCCGGTTCCGGCAGCAAGGCAAGCAGCTAGAAGATGGGCCTCCCATCCACAGCAACAAGCGGGTTGTAGTCGCTTGGCTTACGATCACCTCTCTCCTCACCGTCCTGCTCATGATCTTTCCGGGCACTCTGGGCCTCTTGGAGCTGCGGGACAACCACATCAACGACCCGGCCAGCCGAGAAGCGGACATGGTGGTGGAGGTGCAGGGTAGCCAGTGGTTGTGGACAGTGACTTACCCGGAAGAAGGCATCACGCTGTACAGCGCGGTTAAAACCCAAGCGATAGTCCTTCCGCTGGAGAAATTGGTGCGATTCGACGTCACCGCCACCGACGTGCTCCACTCATTCTGGGTCCCCGCCT
>CAYOAF010000006.1:0-16762 GCA_964401855.1 uncultured Dehalococcoidia bacterium | reverse complement strand
AGCGTGGTCCTTCGCCTGGCGTTCGGGGTGGTCCCATCGGGCGTGGCGTGGCCGGGCCTGGCTGCCTCGGGGGCGCTGGGCACCCTGGCCCTGGCCCTCTTTGCCTGGGTCGTCTGGCGCACGCTCAGGCTTGCCGCCAGGGAGGAATATCGGGAGAGGGCCCAGGCGTTCGGTCAGGAGCACTTGACGCCGGCGCCATTGGAGCTACGCGGGTCTTTGAGGCCGCCTGGCGCCAGGCCTGCGGACCCAACCTGAATATTCCGTCAATTTGGCTTTCATAGACAAAGAAAAGCGCCCCCCTCAAGAGGGTGCTCTATTGTATTCAAAGGCCGTGCCCGGCGGCCGGTTAGACGACAAACCCTTTGGCGCCCTGGAGGCCCTTGAGGCAGGCGATTTCACCGGTGTGGTCGCGGGTGTGGCCGATGAGGGCCCCACTCAATATGAACAGTACGGTTGAACTGCCAAAAGGCGTGCGTACGGCACGGCTCAGGTCGGCGCCGGTGAGGGACATGATAACACCATCCACGGCTGTCTGGACCGCCTGGCCGTAGGCCCGCAATGCGTCCAGGTCAACCTTGACGTTCCCGGCCCACTGGCCCCAAGCGGTTATGTCCTCGGTGGGCGGTGGCTCGTTGATCCCCACCTTCCCGGCCCAGGTGGTGGCGGCCAGGGGGGCGCCGCCTTTGACCACAACGTTGCCGACGATGTCCTGGGAAAGCAGCACGTGGGAGTAGGCAGCGCCCAGGGGGTTGGCCGTGCCCGGGGGTTTCCAGTGCGCTTGCTCGGTGGTCACTCCTTGCATGGTGGCGGCAAGCCACTCGTTGCACTCTCGAAATTGCTGGCGCAGCAGGTCTCTAGCGCCCATCACTACCTCCCCAATTTGGGCTCGTGGCCCGTGGTTTATTGATGTGAAGTATCGTCGTGAATGAATGACCGTTAAATCAAACCGCGCGCTTCCCCAGATGCCTATTTCTCGGGGGGCCTGCGCCGTACCATGCGGGTCAAGGTGCAGGATATGACCTCCTCGTCCCGCTGGTTGCGAATGACCTGCCGCGTTACCACGATTCCTCGATCCTCGCGCCGGGTGTGCCGCTTCTCTTTCGTCTCCACCCGAACGTGGATGGTGTCGCCCACGTAGACCGGCCGAATGAACCGCAACTCGTCCATACCCAGGAAGGCGATTGCCCGTCCTTGAAGCACCCCGGTCTGGACGAAGAGCCCCTCGCCTATGGAGAAAGTAAGCAACCCCGGCACCAGCCTACCCGTAAACTCCGTCTCACGCCTCAGGAACTCCTGGTCGATGAAAAGGGGCTCGTTGACGCCGGACAAGGCGATGAAGTTCACCACGTCGGTCTCGGTGACGGTGCGGGCCATGGTCCGGAAGCCCTCGCCCGGCACGTAATCCTCGTAATACCAGCTCTCCATGGTCGCTCCTTTCGATGCTCTCAGGTGGCTCAAACGTCCCGCATTCGGCAGAAACCGGTTTGCGCCGGGTCCTCCCGGCGGGCGGCTCACCCCGGGGGTCACGCCATTTCGGCTACAGCCGTCCGATCACCGCATCTGCCACGATGTTGCGTTGAATCTGGTTGGTGCCTTCCACTATCTGCAGCACCTTAGCGTCCCGCATGTAACGTCCGATGGGGGTTTCAGTGGAGATGCCGGCCGCGCCGAATACCTGGATGGCATCCACCGCGACTTTCATGGCCACGTCGGTGGCGAAGCACTTGGCCATGGCCACCAGAGAGGCCACCTCCTTGCCCGCCTGCCCCGCGTCCACGGCAGCCGCCGCCCGGTAGACCAGGTGCCGGGCGGCCTCGATCTCGATGGCCATGTCGGCGATCATCCACCGCAGGCCCTGGAAGGCCCCGATCCTCTGGTTGAAGGCGGTGCGCTCCCGGGCGTACTCCACGGCCAGGTCCATGGCGCCCTGGGCCAGGCCGACCCCACGCGCTCCGATAATGGGGCGAGAGCGGTTGAAGGCCTCCATCACCACCTTGAAGCCCCCATCCTCCGTACCCAGCAGGTTTCCGGCGGGGATGAAGGCATCGTCGAATTGAAGCTCTGAGGATGGGACTCCCCGCGCCCCCGATTTATGCTCGCTTCTGGTAACGGTGAAGCCGGGCGTCCCCCGCTCCACGATGAAGAGGCTGACGCCCCTGGTGCCGGCCTCCGGGTCGGTCTTGGCGGCCACCAGCACGAAGTCGGACACCGCGGCGTTGGTGCAGAAGATCTTTGTGCCGTTCAGCCTGTAGCCGTCACCGTCCGGCTGGGCCTTAGTCTGAATGCCGGCCACGTCGGAGCCGGCCGTAGGCTCGGTGACGGAGATGGCGCTCCGCAGCTTCCCGGCGGCGAGGCCGGGCAGCAAGCGGCCGCGCTGCTCCTCGTTACCAGCGGCCAGGATGGCGCCAAATGGCACCCACTGCACCACCAACAGGTAGGCGGTGTTGTAGCACACGCGCCCCAGCTCCTCCACGGCCAGGCAGCCCGAAAGCACAGAGCCGGTACCGCCGTACTCGGGAGGGAATGGAAGGGCGAAGAACCCCAGATCCCGAAGCAGGTTGAACATGTCCTGGGGGTATTCCGCTCGTGCGTCGATCTCCGCCGCCCGAGAAGCCACCTGCTCCCGGGCCACCCGGCGTACGGTCTGCTGGAGAATCTCCTGTCCTTCCGTCAATGCGTACTGCGTCATAAGGTCCTTCCATGGGAGAATCGGTCATACCACCCGGTCCAGCCTGGGCCGGGCCATGGCAACGGTGCGGACTATTGAGGTCCACGATTGGCGCCCATTATCCCCGCCGCTTTGGACGGTCCCGCAGACTAGTCGCGGGCGCCGAAGATGGCCACGGAGCAGGTGAAGGAGCCGGGCCTGCCGCCCAGGTTGTGGGTGAGGTCCAGGCCGGCTTTCTTGAGTTGTCGGGCCCCCGCTTTACCCTGGAGCTGCTTGTAGACTTCGTAGATCATTCGAATGCCGCTGGCCCCAATGGGGTGCCCGAAACACTTTAGCCCGCCGTCGGTATTGACCGGAAGATCACCCTCCAAGGTGAAGGTGCCTGCTTCCACGTCTTCGTTGGCCCGGCCCCTGGGGCTGAATCCCAGGTCCTCGTAGATTATCATCTCGGTGATAGTGAAGCAGTCGTGGACCATGGCCAGGTCCAGTTCCTCCCGGGGGTTGGTTATCCCGGCTTCTTGATAGGATGCCTAGGCCGCCCGGACGCTCTCGGGGAAGTGGACAAAGTCCCAGTCGTTGCGCATGATGCCGTAGGCTCCCACCGACAAGCCCAATCCTTTTACCAGTACATAGTCGTCGCGGAAGGTGCGGGCGATCTCCGGCGTGGTGATTCTGGCCGCGGCTGCGCCGTCGCCCAGGTTCCGCTCGGTGTCACCCCGGGGCGCGCCCGCCCGTTTGTCGCTGACAATGACCAAGACCGTTTCAGCGGAGCCCGCCGCCACCGAGTCCAAGGCCGACTTCAGCGCGGTGGTGCCGGCCCGCAGAACGTCGGTAATGTCGGCGGCGACGATATCCCGACGCAGGTCGAGTGCGGTGGCTATTATGGCCGCGCATTGCTTTTCGGAGTAGGGAGGGGTGGTGGTCGCGAAGATCAGGCCATCGACGGCTTGGCGGTCCTGGCCGCGCAGGCAGTCGATACCCGCCGAGACCGCCATGCTGACGCTGTCTTCGTCGAAGTTCGCGATTGACCGCTCCTGGGAGGAGTTCCAGCCCGTGGTTTCAGGGCCGAGACGGTATCTGGGGACATACCCTCCAAAGGCGGCGATTCCTACCAAAATACACCTTCCGCCGAGCAGTCTAGTGCCATGCTAGCAGCTTGCCGCTGCCAGTGTCAACGCTCGTCCGACGGCGGGAATTGCCGCCCGGCGGCCAGGCGCCGGCAGGCGTGCCGGAGGCGGTGTCCAGGCACCCCTATGTTACAATTGGAAGAAGCAATCACTCCACGGCCCGCGCCGTTGTCCAGAGGCCATCATCCGTTTCCCGAGGAGACTTTATTCGTGACCAAATTCCGTCTACGTTGGGCCTTCCCGCTCCTGGTGATGTCGGCGGCGGCATTGCTGGTGGCCGCCGCCTGCGGAGGCGGGGAATCCGGCCCCAACTCGGGGCCGGAGCCCGAGCCGGAGGCAGAGGGGCTGCCCGCGGAGTTCAACCGGATGGCGGAGGTCTGGGATCTGCTGGCGCGGGAGCATATAGACGGCGACGATCTAGTTCCCAAGGAGATCAGCGACGGGGCAATTCGCGGCATGTTGGACGCGCTGGACGACCCCTATGCAGCTTACCTTACCCCGGATCAGTTCTCGGTGGAGTCCCAGGATATTCAGGGGTTCTTCGAGGGAATAGGGGCGGAGGTCGGCATTCGAGACGGACGGATCACAATCCTCGCTCCAATGCCGGACACGCCGGCCGAGGAGGCCGGCATCAGGCCGGGCGACATCATCCTGGAAATCGAAGGTGAGAGCACCAAGGGTATCAGCCTCATCGAGGCGGTGACCAAGATCAGGGGCGAGGAGGGCACCGCCGTAACGCTCCTGGTACTGCATCTCAACAACAGTCAGCCGGAGCTGGTTACGATAACCAGGGGCAAGATCCCGCTGGAAAGCGTTCGCTTGTTGATGCAGGTCGGACAGATCGGTCACCTGCGGGTGTTCGGTTTTGCCAGCACCACCAAAGACGAGATCGAGAAGGCGTTGGACCGGTTCAATCGCTCCAAAGGGGCCGGCATCGTTCTGGACCTTCGGAACAACCCCGGCGGCCTTCTTACCTCGGTGGTGGACGTCACCAGCCAGTTCTTGGACGAAGGCCTGGTTCTCTATCAGATCGATGCCCAGGGCAAGCGCCGCGATTGGGACGTCAAGTCCGGCGGGAAGGCGGTGGACGTACCGATGGTGGTCCTGGTCAACGAGTTCAGCGCCAGCGCCAGCGAGGTGCTGACCGGGGCCATCATGGACCACGGCCGGGCAACCGTGATCGGCACCACCACCTACGGCAAGGGCAGCGTCAACAACATGTGGCCGCTGGATGACGGCTCGGGCATCAACTTCACCGTCGCCCACTGGTACACACCCGAGGGCACCCTGATTGAAGGGGCCGGCATCGCGCCCGATATCGTAGAAGAGAGCACGGGGGACGACTCCGAGGACGTTCAACTGGACCGGGCCATCGAGGTGCTTAAGGACCAGATTGCCCGGGGCGGCTAGGGCGTGGCGAAGAAGAAGAAAGACACGGAACCCCAGAAGCACTTCCGGCAGATCGCATCCAACCGGCGGGCGTTCTACAACTACGAGATCCTCGACCGGTACGAGGCTGGGCTGGTGCTTAAAGGGACCGAGATCAAGTCGCTGCGGGCCGGGCGCGCCGACCTGCGGGACGGGTACGCCCGCCCCCAGGGTGGCGAGCTATGGCTGGTGAACACCTACATCGCGCCCTACGACCCGGCCAGCGTGCTAAGCCATGAACCGAGGCGCCCTCGCAAGCTGCTGCTGCATCGGGAACAGATCGACCAGATGCGCAGCCTGGTGGCCGAGAAACGGCTGACCATCGTGCCGCTGCGCCTCTACATCAAGGGCCACGTGGCCAAGGTGGAACTGGGCCTGGCCCGGGGCAAGCGGCAGTACGACAAGCGGCGGGCGATAAAGGACAAAGAACTCGACCTGGAGGCGCGGCGGGCGCTGGGCTCCGCGCGGTAGGACCGGCTCATCCCGACGCGGACCGCTTTGGTGAGCTTGCGGCACCAGAAAGCGAACTGTTAGACGATGTAACTGGGCATTCTGGAGGCCAGATCCCCGTAGCCAATCTATCTGAGTGAATTAGTGCATGACGCCGCCCATCAGCCGCGCCGCTTTTTGGCGTCGTCTGGACGGGCATGTTATGCCGCTATGCCTTCAACCGTCAAGTGACGTACGTTGGTCCGATGACTCGCGTGCTCAAAGGTAATTGCGCAGACGTTTCCTTCGTCGTCAACGTCAAGAACCGTGTTCTCATCGAGGTCCTTCGACTCAGCAATGTCACTGTCACGAAACTCGATACATAGCGTATCAGTGTCATCGAAGTACTTGATTTTCATGGCTTCAACCCTCTGTCGAAAAATGCTTTACGGACTGTCTCTCCATAGGGCAACAAGACTACCCGCAGGTATCTCCCTTCCATTTCGTCAATCCTAGCCCACCGCCGGACCCGGCCGTCCAACTGGATGTGCTCTCGTTCTGGACGCTCAATGACGCGTCGAATCCATTCGTCATTGACTATTGCCCGGTCGGGCCGGAGACGGATCGATTGGAAATACCTTGTCATTTTCACTGCGTGTTATCCCTGACGGCATAACGGCCAGCTTTAGCGGCCGAGCACCCGGCGATGCATCGAGCGCCAGGGTTATAGGGTCACCCTGGAGGCTGCCTGATATCCTATTTTCCTATTAGCTGTTTCGATATCTCATCCAGGTATTCTTCATATCCTCGCGCCATTGGCCGCCTCGGCAAGAAATGTTGTTAATCTATGTTGGAATTGCAAGCCTTTTCCTGTTTGGGATCTCTTGTTGGCGTGGTGGGCCAGCCGGGGTTCGAACCTCTGGGCCATTCTACCATTTACAGAATGGCTGCTTCGTAGGCTAAGGGCGATTTCAGGACCGGAGGCCGGCCGGCTAGCCCAGGCCCTGAGCCACGGGCAGCACCTGATCTGCCAGGTGCTCCATCATCCGAAGCGTACCGTCCAGTCCCGCCGCCCTGAAGCCGTAGGTCAACTGGTCGATGCCCAGCTCACGGCAATGGTGAAGGTCGTCGATTACCTCCTTGGTGGGCACTATCAGCGCCCCCAGGCTTTGCGTGCCGGTTCCCTCCGCTACTCCCGCATCAGTGCAGTGGACGGTCCGTTTCAGCGATATCGAGATGTTCGCCGGGTTGCGGCCTGCCCGCTCCGCCCGCTGCCGCAGGTAGGGGATTTGCTGGGCGACATACCCTGGGGTCTGGCGGGTGGTGTGCCAGCAATCGCCGTACTTGGCGGTGCGCCGCAGGGCGGCCCGGGTGTGCCCGCCCACCCAGATGGGGAGGTGGGGCTTCTGTACCGGCTTGGGGAAGAACTGGATGCCATCGAACTGGTAGAACCGGCCGTGGTATGACGGGTCCGGCTCGGTCCATAAAACCTTGAAGATCTCCAGGAACTCGTCGCTCATGATGCCGCGTTGGGAGAAGGGGACGCCCAGGGTCTCGAATTCCTTTTCCAGCCAGCCGACGCCCACACCGCAGATCATGCGGCCACCGCTGAGCACATCCAGTGTGGCGTACATCTTGGCCATGACCACCGGGTTGCGGTAAGGCAGTATTACCACCGTGCTCCCGATCCTGATGGTGTTGGTGCAGGCGGCAACATAGCCCAGAAGGGTCATCATTTCCAGGAACGGGGTATCCGATGCTCGGATGAAAGAGCCGTCGGCGGTATAGGGGTACCCATGGCTCCCGCCGGTGGGCAGCACGATATGGTCTCCCAGCAACAACGACTCGAACCCTAGCTCGTCGGCCCGCTGGGCGAAACGCTTCAAGCCTGGGCCGTCCGGCACTCCCGGCATGGCAATCCCGATTTTCATCTCTGAACGTCTCCTTCCACAATTCTTGCAGCGCTGGCGAACCGATTATACTCCAAGGGAAAGCGGCAATCGTAGCACCAACCGGTGGCGGGCTTGAGGAAAACCGCCCGCGCCAGGGACGCCGGTCACTCCCATCCCGATCCTCAGCTTCTTCCGTCCAGCCTCACGTACACTCAGCGCCTTTCGACAGGTTAACCTTCCACACAGGCCAGACCTTCGGCCACGATGTCGGCGAGGCGGGACGCCGCGATCACGTTGATGCGAACCAGGTCCTCCAATGAACTGAACGGCCTCAACTGAACCGCCTCGGCAGCACGGACCTGCCCTAGATGAATGATCTGCTCCAGTTCCTCGGCAGAAGCTGAGTTTACGTCTACCTGCCCCTCTTCGCATCCGGCGTTACTTGGTAGTGGCTCCGGTGTTGGAGAGGGCGCCGCAGTGGCTGTAGGCGGAGGGATCGGTGTTGCGGTCGGCGACGGGGCAGCCGTCGGCGTGGGTACGGGTGTGGGTCTTGTCGTGGGCGTCGGCGTGGCTGACGGTTGAGGGGTGGTGGTTGCTGTTGAGGTTGCCGCATAGATGGGCGTGGGTATCAGGGTTGGCGTGGCGGCCGGTGTTGGCGTCGGCATCGGTGTGGCCGTTGGAACCGGAGCGGGCGTCGGAGGCAGTACGGTGGCCGGTATTTCCGTTGGGTCCGGCTCGGCTCTGGTTGTGGGCTCAGGGGTTGGTGATGGGCCAGCTGCCGGAGGGCGGGTTGGGGAAAGGGCCGGTCTGGGCGTGCTAGCCGGGCCTCGCGCCGGGTACGGTGTGTAGGTGGGATAAGGGGTGTAGGTGGGATAGGGGGTCGGGGTGGAAGCGGCCGGTGCAGATGGTTGGAGGGGTGGCGTGTGGGTCGGGTCCATTGGCTCGGGGGTCAGCGGGCTCGCAGTTGCAGGTGCGGGCACGAACGTCGGGAGCGCCGCCTGGGCCGCTGCACTGGTGCAGGCCGTCACCAAAACCGAAAGTACCGGCCAGCTCCACCAGAACAGGAAGCTGTTTTTCCGAAATCCCGGCATGGATTTCCGCCATGCTAAGCTCCCTCCCGCCACGGCATCAGCAAGAATCTAACCCAATCAGGCGGTTTCTGCA
Organism: uncultured Dehalococcoidia bacterium; assembly: GCA_964401855.1. Lineage (GTDB taxonomy): Bacteria > Chloroflexota > Dehalococcoidia > Lucifugimonadales > UBA3495 > CAJWBT01. The sequence continues at coordinate 8,054 of CAYOAF010000006.1, read as the reverse complement.
AGGGCGCAGCCGCGAGAAATTCCCTCTTACCCCCCTTTTGGAAAGGGGGGTAAGAGGGAATTTCGACGAGCATGCCGGACCGCGTATGGCGCCGGGGACTTTCCGGTTGCGTGACACCGGTCGCCGCCGGTCCGCCATTCTTCACATCATCGTATAGCCGCCGCTGACGCTGAGGGTCTGGCCGGTGATGAAGCTGGCCGCGTCGGACGCCAAGAACACGACGGCGTTGGCCACCTCTTTGGCCGTGGTGAGCCGGCGGAGGATGTAGTTCCGCGCCGCCTTCTCCCTTACGTCGTCGGTGAATATATCCCGCATGTGGTTCCACATGCTCTCGCCGCTGATGGACTCCTCTTGAGGCGGCACCACCAACCCGGGGCAGACCACGTTGAAACGCAGGCCGTAGCGGCCCGTCTCCCTGGCGACGGACTTGCTCAGCGCGATGACCCCACCCTTGCAGGCGGAGTATACTGCCTCCCGGTATTCGCCCATGCGGCCAGCGTCGGAGCTGATGCTGACAACCACACCCGACTGCCGCTTGACCATGCGGGGCACTACCGCGTCGAAGCAGTTGATGGCCCCCCAAAGGTTGACCTTCACCTCTTTTTCCCACTCCTCCCTGGGCTTCTCTAGGAACAACCGGTCGATGGTCCATCCCACGTTGTTCACCAGGACATCGACACTGCCGTACTCGCTGACCGACTGCTCCACCATCCGGCCGACCTGGTGGTGGTCGGTAACGTCGGTGGCGATGACCTTGACCCGGGCGTCGCCGTTGATGGCGGCCACCTCCTCCGCCACCTTTTCGCCGTGGCTGGGCGCTAGCTCGGCGATGGTGAGGTTGCTGCCTTCGGCGGCGAAGGCGTGGACGATGGCCCGGCCGATGTTGGAGCCACCGCCCGTGATGATAACGTTCTTACCTTCTAGTCCCAGTTCCATTTTTCGATGTCCTCCCTATGAATTTGGACCCAGCCAGGGGCGTCACCTTGGAAGAGAGGCCTTGCTGGATGGTTTAACCTGTGGAATGCCGCGGAAGCGCAGCCTCAGCAGCCCTTTGATATCCTCGGCGGCGGTGCGGGTGACATTCACGGTGCTGTTGGGGTCGTCGGTCCATTTGACCGGTATCTGCTTTATCCCGTACCCGCGCTTGGCGGCGATTATCAGCAACTCGGTGTCGAAGAACCAGTTATTGTTCTCGATCTTGGGAACGATCTCCTCGGCTGCCCGGCGGGTCATGGCCTTGAACCCGCATTGGGCATCCTGGAAATCGGTGAAGAACATGGACCGAATCAGCAAGTTGTAGCTGCGGGAGACGAACTCCCGTTTGAAGCCCCGGGTGACCCGTGAGCCCTTGCTCAACCGGCTGCCTATGGCGACGTGATAGCCTTCTTCCAGGGATTGGATCAGCTCGGGAAAATGCGCCAGGTCGGTCGACAGGTCCACGTCCATGTAGCTGACGATGTCTGCCTTGCTGTCCAGCCAGGCGGCCTTCAATGCCCGGCCCCGCCCCTTTTGCGGTATGTGAAGGTAGTTGATCCCCGAATACTTCTCGCAGAGCATCTCAGATACGGCCCGGGTCCCATCGATGGAGGCGTTGTCGGCGATGATGATCTGCCACGGATTATGCAGGTTGTAATGGAGGAATTCGGCCAGGATAACGACGCTGCGAGGCAAGGCCCGCTCTTCGTTACAGACCGGTATCACGATGTCTACAGTGGCGCTCATCCCTATCTCCATTCCTGGACACGGTTGATTGCGATACAAGAATGGCGCCGTTGGCGCACCTAGGCGTGAAGCAGTTCCCTCAAGGTCTTGAGATTGAGGATATCCTCTTTGTTGTACTCCAGGAGGCGAGTCAGAGCCTCTTTGTCGTCATCGGCCCGGTACTGGCACCAGAGGCGTATCGCGTCCAAGCCGCTCATATCCGGCAGTTTTCTTTGGAGCCCCAGCACCCGCTCCACCGCTTTCAACCCGCCGTACAACCCTCGATCCCAGCAATCATACATCAGGTCCTGGTGTCGCAGGCCCTTCGCCAGGTCTACCCCCAGGCGGCTCCAGATGAACGGCACGTCGAACCTGCTCCCGTTGAAGGTATGGAGGGCGCTAACCCCCTGGAAGGTGTCCAGAAGCTGGCCGACGGTAATTTCATCACCAACCAGTTGAGTCAGAGTCGAGCCGTCGCCGTCGTCGGTAAAGACGCCGACAACGGTCAGTTCGTCGGTTTGCTGGGAAAGGCCGGTGGTTTCGATGTCCAGATAGGCGTCCAAGCTAGCTCGGCTCCTGAGCAAGTATCGTTGCCGCCAAGGTGTCCTTCGGAGTCGGTATGTCTATGAAACCATCCGAGGTATGAACCTCCGAGGTCCCTCATCGCCGGAGGGAGATGCAGGGGGTTGAGCCACCAATCTTGCTTTCGCTCATGGCGGTTGTTGATGCCAGGGCCAGTATACCAAATTGAGGCCCGGAAACCGGCGATTCGTTCGCCTGTGCTCAATGGCGGAAATGGCGGACGCCGGTGAAGACCATCGCCATGCCGCTGTTGTTGGCCGCCTCGATCACCTCGTTGTCGCGGATTGACCCTCCGGGCTGGACGATGGCGGTGATCCCGGCCTCTGCCGCCAGCTCGATGTTGTCCGGGAAGGGGAAGAAGGCGTCCGAGGCCAGCACACTGCCCCGTGACCTGTCACCGGCGGTTCGCCGGGCCAGGTGGACGCTGACCACCCGGTTGGGCTGGCCCGCACCCATGCCGACCAGGGTGCGGTCTTTGGCGAAGACGATGGCATTGGACTTGACGTGCTTCGCCGCCTTCCAGGCAAAAGTCAGGTCCAGAAGTTCCGCTTCACTGGGGGCCCGGTTGGTGACGGTCTGCCACGCTGCAGGATCTTCGCCGACGGCGTCGAGGGCCTGAACCAGCAGGCCGCCGCTGATGGGCCGGAGATCGTAGTTAGGCGCGTTCCCAATCCGCTCCACCGCCAGGACGCGCAGGTTCCGCTTCTTTTTGAGGACCGTCAATGCTTCCGGTTCGTAGCCCGGTGCCACCACCACTTCATAGAAGACGGGGCTCATGGCCGCGGCGGTGGCGGCGGTCACGATCCGGTTGTAGCCCACGATACCGCCGAAGGAGGAGACTGAGTCCCCCTCATAGGCCCGCCGGTATGCTTCGGCCTGGTCCTCGTGGCTGGCCAGGCCGCAGGGATTGGCGTGTTTCACGACCGCCACCGTGGGCTCGGCGAAGTCGCGGACGGTGCGCCAGGCGGCGTCGGCATCCATCAAGTTGTTGAAGGAAATCTCGCGCCCGTGGAGCTGGCTAACGCCGGCGACGCCTCCGGTGGGGCCGTCCCCAAGAGTGTAAAGCCCGCCCTGCTGGTGGGGGTTCTCGCCGTAGCGCAACCCGGCCACTTTCTTCAGCGAAAGGGTCAGCGTGTCCGGCAGGGTGTCCGGTGCGGGGGTGGCGGTAAGGTAGTCGGCCACGGCGGTATCGTAGACCGAAACGTGGTGGAACGCTTTGGCCGCCAGCTTGCGGCGTTCCTCCAGGCTCAAGGTTTTGCGGGCCATTTTTTCAGCCATCCAAGAGTAGTCCACCGGGTTGACGACGACGGCGACCGCGGGGAAGTTCTTGGCTGCCGCCCGCAGCAGGGTAGGGCCGCCGATGTCGATGTTCTCCAATGCGTCCGCCAGCGTCACATCAGGCTTGCTCACGGTGGCCACAAAAGGGTACAGATTGACCACCACCAGGTCGATGGGCTCGATGCCGTGTTTGGCCAACTCCGCCAGGTGGTCCGGGGAGTCCCGGCGAGCCAGGAGCCCGGCATGAATCACCGGGTGCAGGGTCTTGATCCGGCCCTCCAGAATCTCCGGAGAGCCAGTGACCTCGGCAACCTTTCGCACCGGGAGCCCACCCTCTTCTGAGAGGGTGCGGTAAGTGCCGCCGGTGCTGATTAGCTCGAATCCCGCCGCCGCCAGCCGCCGGGCCAACTCTACGATGCCGGTCTTATCGTAGACACTTATTAGCGCTTTCACCCCTACCCCTTTTCCGGTACGGTTCCAGAAACCGCCACGTTATGTAATGTGGGCCAACCAGCGGACGAGCGCTGCCATTCCATGAGTCCTTTTCCGGGTGGGTGGGGCCCGGTATTCAATAGTCTGTTCAGCCTTCTTCCCAAAGTACTTGGCGGCCGCCATCCCGGTCGACAATTCTGCCGACAACCATGGCGTCGGGAATCGATTCCTGGAGTGACGTCACGTTTTCCTCCCCGCAGACCGCGACCATCCCGAGCCCCATGTTGAAGATACGGTACATCTCGTCCGTGCCCACGCTGCCCTCCTGCTGGATCAGGCTGAAGATAGGGGGGATTTGCCAGGACCCGAGCCGGAAGGAGGCAGCCAGGGCATCGGGGAGGATGGCGGGCATTTTGCCTGGGAGGCCGCCGCCGGTTATGTGGGCCAATCCTTTGATCAGGCCCAGCGCCGGCGCCAGCAGCGGGTAGTAACACCGATGGCGGACTAGCAGCTCTTCCCCCAGTTGGTGCCGTAGCTCATCGTAGTGCCGGAACAGTACCGACGGGTTTCCATCGATGTCGAAGACACGGCGTACCAGGGAAAACCCGTTGGTATGGACCCCGCTCGACGGGATTCCGATCATGTAGTCGCCGCGTTCGATGTCCTTGCCGTCGATTAGCTGGTCCCGCTCCACCGCGCCGACGACAAACCCAGCCAGGTCCAACTCGTTGCCGGCGTAGGTTCCGGGCATCTGGGCCGTTTCACCGCCGATGAGGGCGCATCCCACCTCCCGGCAACCCCAAACGATGCCCCGCATCAAGGTCTCCATGCGTTGCTGGTCCAGACTGCTGAAGGCGACGTAATCCAGGAAGAAGAGAGGCCGGGCGCCCCGGGTCAGAATGTCGTTGACGTTGAGGGTTACCAGGTCTTGCCCGATGGACTCGAAGTGGCCCAGGGCAGCAGCGATCTTCAACTTGGTGCCGACCCCATCGGTGCTGGCTACGAGGACCGGCTGCCCGTAGCCAGTAAGCCGGTAGAGCCCGGCGAAGCTGCCCCCGAAGTCCAGGACTTCCGGCCCGTGGGTCATGGCGGCGAAGGCTTTGATTCGCTCTTTCACGCCATCCATGAGGTCCAGGTCTACCCCGGAACGCCGATAGGATTCACTCGCCAACTGTATGTACCCTCCGAGGCCCAACCTCCCAGCGGCAGGTCGGGGTATCTTGCCGCATCTAGAAGGTTAAAGCAAGGGGCACCGGTTGGCAAGAGGGAGTGGCGGAGGCTTCCGGGCCGCCCTGGCACCGTCGAAGGGCCGCTCGTGGCTCGAAGCGCCATGAGCGAAAGGCCTTGACGCAGGCTCTAACGGTGGCGGCGGGGAATGAACCGGCTCAATCTGAGACCTGGCCCCGGCCGACTTCCTCCAGGACAAGTTTGGTCAGCTCCAGCTGGACCGGGACCGGATAAGCGCCGGTGAAACAGGCGGCGCAGTAGCTTCCATTTGAGCCGCCGACGACCTCCATCAGTCCTTTCACGCCCAGGTAGCCCAGGGTGTCCGCTCCGATCATCTGGCGAATCTCTTCCACGGTCAAGTTGGCGGCGATCAGCTCCTGCCGGGAAGCCATGTCGACGCCCATGTAGCAAGGATGCATGATGGGGGGAGCGCAGACCCGCATGTGGACTTCCTTGGCCCCAGATTTCCGCAACAGGCCCACCACATGGGGGGTTGTGGTACCACGGACGATGCTGTCGTCGACCACCACCAGCCGCTGGCCCTTGATTACTTCGGTCAAAGGGTTGAACTTTTGCCGCACTCCCAGGTCCCGGAGCCGCTGCTCAGGTTCGATGAATGTACGCCCCACGTAGCGATTCTTGATCACTCCCTCGCTGTAGGGAATGCCCGATTCCCGGGCGTACCCCACTGCCGCCGTGATTGATGAGTCCGGGATACCGATCACCAGGTCGGCGTCAACCGGGTGCTCCCGGGCCAATTGGGCGCCCATTTCCTCGCGTACCGAGTGGACCAAATGACCGCCCACCCGGCTGTCGGGACGGGCGAAATAGATCAACTCAAAGACACACAGGGCGCGCCGTCCCTGGCTGCCCGTCCAGGTAGCGGAGCGAAACCCATTCTCGTCAATAACGATAACTTCGCCCGGCTCAATCTCTCGCAAGTAGGTGGCTCCCAGGTGGTCCAGGCCGCAGCTTTCGGAGGCCACAATCCAACCCCCGTTCAGCTGGCCCAAACAGAGGGGCCGGATGCCCAGAGGGTCACGGGCAGCCAACAGCGTGTCTTTGGTCAGGGCCACCACGGAATAGGCCCCTTCCAACTGGCGCATACAGGAAAAGAGGCGGTCTTCCCAGGTGGAGCCACTGGCATTGGCCAGCAGGTAGGCGAAAACTTCGGAGTCAGTGGTCGAGGTAAACGAGCAGCCCCAATCTCGTTGGAGCTGTGCCTTCATCTGGCGAGAGTTGATGATGTTGCCGTTGTTGGCCAGGGCCAACTGTCCGTGGTGCCCTTCGACCAGCAGAGGCTGGGCGTTACAGAGCTGGCTGCTTCCCGTGGTGGAGTACCTGTTGTGGCCGATGGCCAGGTCCCCCACCAAGGGGTAAAAATCGGGCTCGCGAAAAATCTGGGTGACCAGGCCCATTTCTGCATGGACTCTAATGCCGATACCGTTGGAGGCAGCTATTCCAGCGCTCTCCTGGCCCCGGTGTTGCAGGGCGAAAAGACCAAAAAATGCCAGGCGGCTGGCTTCTCCGCCTGGCATATACACCCCCACGACGCCACACTCTTCTCTGGGGTGGTCGAAGGGGAACCGGAGTTCGTGAGGGCCCAACTCGCTGCTCACACTCTTATTCTATATTTCTCCCGCAGAATAGGTCAACTTCGGTGGTTGACTCATGGTCCCTTACAACCAGTTGGTGAGTTTGATCCCTCGAAAAACGCCCTTCTGGTACTCAGTCAGCTTGGTTTTGACCGGTTGTCATTCTGAGGAGTCCTTCCGCGGAGGGACGACGAAGAATCTCATTGTTACGCTGAGATTCTTCGTTTCGCTGCTCTGAAAATCCCCTCAACTCCCCTTTGAGAAAGGGGGGTTGGGGGGGGGTCACCCGTCGGTGGCGCCCCACCGGGGCATGAAAACTCAGAAGGCCTATCAGTCTCCCTGCCTCACTCGTTCCGCGCGGGCATGATAGTCACCTTCCGGTTGTCTCCTTCACCCGTGCTTTCGGTTGAGACGCCTGGGTCGTCGGCAAGGGTGGTGTGGATGATTCGCCGGTCGGCGGGCGACATCGGCTCCAGCGGTATGCTGCGGCCGGACTGGACGACCCGGGAAGCCACTTTGGTGGCCATGTCCCGCAAAGAGGCTTCCCGGCGTTGGCGGTAGTGTTCCACATCCAAGGCCACCCGCACCTCCTGGCCGAACTTCTTCCTGACGATCAAATTCACCAGGAACTGAAGGGACTGGAGGGTCTGGCCTCGGCGACCGATCAGGAGACCGGAATCCTCTCCCGAGAGGTCGATGATTGGGCCTCCCACGTCCGGGTCGTGGGCCGCTCGGAGGGTCCGGCTAACGCTGACGCCGGCAGCCTGCAAGATCCGGCCGACTGTTTCTGAAGCCAAAGCGGCGGCGTTGGAGTCTAGGGAGATTCTGGTGACTCGTACCCGGGCCAGCTCGGCGCCGATGCCTAAGAATCCTGACTTGCCCCTACTTAATACTTCGACCTCGGCCTCGTCTCGGTCGGCGTCTAGCTCTTTCAGCGCCAACTCGATGGCTTCGTCGACGGTTCGGGCGCTCATCAGTATTGTTTCCATTCTCTCCCATCTCCTCGGGTGCCTGATCCCGCGCTGGCTGGACTGGTGCTGAATCTGGAGCCGCCTTCGAGAAAAGCGGGAACAGGGGGCCCCACCCGGTAATAAAATATTGTATGGCCACCCCGATAATGTTGGAAACGATCCAATATAGAGACAGTCCGCTGGGGAAGGAAAAAGAGAAGAAGGCGATCAGCAGCGGCATCATCCAAAGCATCATGGTCTGGTTGCCCTGCTGCCGCGGATCCGCCGC
>CAYOAF010000005.1:0-11200 GCA_964401855.1 uncultured Dehalococcoidia bacterium | reverse complement strand
GAGAGGGAGCTGGCCATGATGAAGCCGGGCTCCCTGCTGGTCAACGGCGGCCGGGGCGGGCTGGTGGATACCGCGGCCCTGGTTAACGCCCTGAACTCGGGGCACCTGGCCGGCGCGGCCATCGACACGTTCGACAAGGAGCCGCTACCGGAGGGCCATCCCCTCCTCTCCTGCGAGCAGGTGGTCCTCACCCCCCACATTGCGGACCAGACGCCCGAGGGGGTAGAGGCCCTCAACGAGGGTGCGGTGGACAACGTCATCGCCTTCCTGGAGGGCCGGCCTCAGAACGTCGTCACTTGGTAGCGCCTGGTAGCGATTCTAAAGCCAAGGCTCCGAGCCATCTCCAGGCTCGGAGCCTTGGTTTCTGACGCTCCATACGCCGGGCAATTATCTCCCCCAAACCCCACTGCTCTACCTCCGGCGCCTACCAAGACAACCCCGGCACCGCCAGTGCCAGCACGGTGCACCAGTTTACTTATCTCACGCTTGGCGATGGGTGTGAGCCCCATTTCCTCAGTGGGTTTGCCGGTCCATACTAGGTGTACGCAGGCGTGATGATCGTGTGGGCGGCGCCGGCCGCGTTCCGCTTGTTTTGACGCATCCCCGGATGCCGGTTCTCAGGTGCCGGGATTGAACACATCGGCACACAGGCGATAAGTCGAGAGATATCGGAGTTCGAGTTGTTACGGCTCTTGGTGCTGCCGTGGCCCTTGCCACCGAGCCCCTCTTTCCGCTGGCCTTGACGCGGTGGGTGGACCAGGGCCAGGAGGCAGTTACGAGGGCCGCCTATCCCAACGGCCTTGGCCCCACCGCTTCAATGGAGGCCAAGAAAAAATGGACTGCTCCGGCAAGTTTGATAACGGTGAGGGATGTCGCGCCGAAAGCTCCCAGCGGATGTGATATGCCCGATTGCCCGCCAAGCCCACTTTTGTCTAAATCCAACGGCGAGCTGAAGGTCTCGTTGCAAATTACGCCCTTGGCGGTGGCCCCCGATACCGACTATGCTGTTGTGCTGAGCGCCCGGAATGGGCACGTCTACGATTCGGTCAACATAAGCTGGACCCGCGAAGACCTGGTCGGAATCGATCCGGCTGAGCGAAGTGTGATTATACGAAAGGAGACGGAGGCGCACCACAACAGATGGGTCGATCCGAACGCGCCCTACGACGACGTATCGATTCCACTGTTTGTTGAAGATTACAATGGGGTTATCGGAGCAGCCTCGAAGGCATATGAAGCGGCGAAGGCGAAGGAAGCCGCCGTCGACCCAATTGCGGCCCCTATTATTTCAGCGCTCTTCCCGGGCGCCCTTGAGCCCTTGGATGATAAAGCGCCCCAGTTTGACTACACAGAAGTAGATAGCATCGTCAAACAGCACTATAACCTGGAACTTGTCAAGGCAGACATCTTCTCGGCATGGCTGCTGGCCAACCAGCCCGGACGTTCATCTTCGGGCAAGTCGAAACCTTAGGTCTGGTTGTTCATCATCCGAGTGTGCGTCTCCGCCGCCTGGCGCCAGGCCCCTCCTGCCCCACCGTAGCGCCCAGGCGCCGCTCGGGAGGCACCCGGTCTTCAAGTTAACCGCCCGGGACCCGCTGGGAGGCAAAGCTTGCCCTGTTCTCCGCTCAGCGCTCCCCGTGGTTCTCTTTGCCCGACCGAGGACCGCGTCTACCCCCCGCCGGGCAGGTGCACGATCGCTTCCACCTCTACCAGCAGCTCCGGCCGGACCAGAGCGGCCACGATGACGGTGGTGCTCGCCGGAGGGTCGCTGGGGAAGGTTTCGGAGCGCACCTTGCTATAGGCGCGGTAGTCGGCCACGTTGGTAAGGTAGCAGGTGATCTTGACCACGTCCCGGATGGTGGCACCGGCGGCCTCCACGATGGCTCGGATGTTGGCCATGACCTGCCGCGACTGGCTCTCGCAGTCGGCTTCGCCGACCAGCTTGCCGCTACCGTCCAGGGCCACATTGCCGGAAACGAACAGGAAATCTCCAACCTGGATACCGGGCGAGAGGGCCGGATTCGGGGCGGCCCCCGGGGGTGTGACCGGTGTTCTCTTGGCCATTGGGCTTACCTCCAAAAGGCGTTCTTAGGCAAGTATCGTTCTCTGGCTGATCCACTTGGAGCAACGAAACCGCCGCCGTTGCACCGACAGCGGTTGACGATGGGGCAGGCCCACGGCACGAGACGGTGGAAGCACGGGTTGCGCCGGTGAGGGATGGTATGCTGTTGCCCCCACTGCCCGTCAGGTGCAGGTTGGAGCGGGAATACTGGAGCGGTCGCGGGTGACGGAGGTGACGCTCCGAACCGTCTCCAGCTTGGTGAACAGCTTGCCAAGCTGGTCCAGGCCGGTGGTGTGGAGGGTCAGCTCCATGGTGACGGACCCGTCGGGATGCTCCTGGGTTACCACCGAAGCGATGTTGACGTGTTCTTCGGACACCGCGACGGTCACATCCCGCAGCAGCCCCACCCGGTCGTAGGCCTTCATCTTGATGCGGACCGGGTACAGGTCCCGGGCCTCTCCCCATTCCACCTTTACGATGCGCTCCTGCTCGTCCTCGTTTTTCAGGCTGGAGCAATCCTTTTTGTGGACGGTAACCCCCCGGACCCGGGTGATGAAGCCGAGAATATCGTCTCCCGGTATGGGGTTGCAGCACCGGGCCACGCGGATCAGAAGGTCTCCGACGCCCAAGACCGAGATGCCTGAGCTGGGGCTGGAGAGAGGCACGTTGGGCTTGACCGGCTCAAGGGACGGTTCCGTTTCCTGATGGGCCTGGGCCAGCCGGTGGGCCACCTGGCTTTCCGTGATGTTTCCGGAGCCAAGGGCGGCGAGAAAGTCGTCCATGTTGTCGTGCTTGCAAATGGTCAGCACTTCAGCGTCGCCCAGGTGCTGATGGAGCCGGCGCAGCTCCCGGCGCAGTAGCTCCCGGCCCCGCTGGATGTTGCTGTCGCGGGCCTGCCTCCGGAACCACAGGCGCACCTTCGGGCGGGCGCTGGCCGTGACCACGTAACCCCGGTTGGGGTTAAGCCAGTCGAGGCTGGGCCCCCGCCCAGCCTTGGAGACCACGACTTCCACGGTATCGCCGTTGGTCAAGGTGGTGTCCAGTGACACCAGCCGGCCGTTGACCTTGGCGCCGATGCACCGGTGCCCCAGTTCGGTGTGGATCTTGTAGGCGAAGTCGATGGGGGTGGAGCCCGCGGTAAGCTCCGCGATGTCCCCTTTGGGGGTGTAGACGAACACCTGGTCGCGGAAGATGTCCTGCTTGACCGACTCGATGAACTCGTCGGTGGCGACCACTTCCCGTTGCCACTCCAGGAGTTGGCGCATCCAGGTCATTTTCTCTTCAAAGCGCCGGTCGCCGGAATTGCCCTCTTTGTAGCGCCAGTGGGCGGCCACTCCGTACTCGGCGATCTGGTGCAGATCGTAGGTCTTGATCTGCACCTCCAGGGGGTTGCCGCCCTCGCAAATCACCGTGGTATGCAGGGCCTGGTACAGGTTTTCCTTGGGGTTGGCGATGTAGTCGTCGAACTGGCCCGGGATCGGGTGCCACAGATTGTGAATCACACCCAAGGTTTTATAGCAGTCCTCCGTGGTGTCCACCAGCACCCGGAGGGCGTACAGGTCGTATATGTCCTGCAGCTCTTTGCCCTGGGTGGCGTACTTCTTGACCTTGCGGTAGGTGCTGTAGATACCCTTGGGCCGCCCCACCACTTCACCCTTGACGCCGAACTGCTCCATCCCTTCCCGGAGCCGGCCGGAGACCTTCTCGACGTACGCTTCACGCTCTTCACGCTTGGCGGCCAACATCGTGGAGATCTCCCGGTAGCCCTCCTCGTCCAGGTAGCGGAAAGCCAGATCATCAAGCCGCCACTTGATCTCCCAGATGCCCAGCCGGTGGGCCAGTGGCGAGTAGATATCCAGCGTCTCTTGGGCGATGCGTTTCCGTTGCTCCGGCGACAACGCGTTCAGCGTGCGCATGTTGTGGAGCCGGTCAGCCAGCTTGATGAGCACCACCCGGATGTCTTCCGCCATGGAGACCAGCATCTTGCGCAGGCTCTCAGCTCGGAGGTTGTCCGGGTTATCGAAGTGGTCCGGATCGCGGCCCTCAGCATCGTGGAGGTGGACGTCCAAGCTGGTCAGCTTGGTTACGCCATCGACCAGTTTGGCCGCCTCGGGGCCGAACCGGGCGTTCACTTCCTCCAGGGTAACGTCGCAATCCTCGACCACGTCGTGAAGCAAGGCTGCAATGATGGTGTCTGAATCCAGGTGGAGGTTGGCGAGGAAGAGGGCGGTTTCTAGGGGGTGGGCGATATACGGCTCGCCGGACTTGCGCTTCTGGCCCTGGTGACACTCGTCGGCATAGGCGAAGGCCCTGCCAACCTGCTCCGTCAAATCCTCGGGCAGGTAGCCGGCCACCCGGTCCATTAGGGCCTTGACGCCGTTTGCCGCTACCCCATGCCGATTACCCTGCATAATTGATGATAGTACGGATGGCCCCCGGAAGTCCAGATGGACCCCATCGAGAGTATTGTCGAATTCTACTCTTTTATTTCGGACAATACCACCGTTTTTCGGCCTGTCGCATCACCAACCAGCCGTCCTAACCGCCGCCCTTCCGCCTAACGCATCTTCCACTGGGGCTTCCGCTTCTCCACGAAAGCCCGCGACGCCTCTTTCCGGTCTTCAGTACGCAGGATGGCATCCAGTACGGGCTCCGCGAGCTTGACCGCGTATTCCAGGGGCAGGTCACGGGTCTGGGTAATGACCTGTTTGATGCTGCGGATGGCCAGGGGCGAGCAAAGCTGAATCTCGGCAGCTATCCGGTCCGCCTCCTCGAAAAGGGCGTCCCGGTCGGGCACCACGTTCTGGATCAAGCCAACGCGGTAGGCCCTGTCTGCATCTATGTGGGCTCCGGTTAGATGTATGTACAGGGCTTCTCCCAGGGGAATGGTCCGCGAAAGGTAGAAGAGGCCGAAGCCGGCCAGTCCTCCGGAGTTTCGGGGCTCCGGGAGTCCAAAAGCCGACTTCTGAGTGGCGATTCGAATGTCGCATTGGAGAGCCAGTTCCAGGCCCCCACCCAGGCAGTAGCCGTCTATGGCGGCGATGACGGGCTTCCAGAGGTTGACATCCCGGAACGGGAGGATTGAAAGGGTCCTCCCGGGGCCCTCGGTCTGCGCCTGGTTAATCTCTTTCAGGTCGGCCCCGGCGGAGAAGGCCCGGCCGCCCTCGCCGGTGACGATGGCGACCAGCATTTCGTCATCGTCCCGGAACCCTCGCAAAACGTCGGTCAGGGTCCGGACCAGCTCGCTGCTTATCGCATTCAGGGCGCGGGGCCGGTTGAGGGTTATGTAGGCAACCTGTCCTCGTTTTTCGTATTTGACTACAGGCTCATTGGTGGTCATAGATCCCTCCTTATACGTGTTCCTTCGATCTTGGAGTCCCAGGTGACCTCCTCTCCCTGTGGGGGCGAGGAATGAGGCGAGGAGTAATCACCCCTCGTCTGGCGGGCGGCTAGAAGCGCGGAAGTCCGGCATTTGGCCGCTGCCCGCCGTGCCGACGAAATCGAACGTGGGGCGCCGAAGAACCCGCTGGTGACGCCGTCGTTAGAGTTGCTTGAGCTTGGGGTCGAGGAAGTCGCGGACCCAGTCCCCGATCATGTTGATGGCAAGGATGGTGAAAAGAATCGCCAGCCCCGGTATCACGGACACCCACCAGGCGCTTGCAATCCACAGCCTGCCGTCGGCTACCATGGTCCCCCAGGAAGGTGTGGGTGGTGGTATACCTACGCCCAGGAAGCTGAGGGACGCCTCCATCAGTATGACCAAGCCCACCTGCCAGGTAGCAAGAATGATGACTGAGTTCGCCACGTTGGGCAGGATGTGAGTTATCAGGATACGCCTGTTCGATGCACCGGCCACCCGGGCCAGGGCCACGAAGTCCCGCTCCCTGACGCTCAGCACTTCACCGCGCACCTGCCTGGCGAATCTTCCCCAAATGGTGAGTACGATCACAATGATCACATTTTGGAAACTTGGCCCCAGGGTCATGGCGAAGAGCAGTCCGAACAATATCATGGGCAAGGCGAAAAAGATATCGGCGATGCGCATGATCAGAGCGTCGACTACTTTCCCGAAGTATCCCGCCATCAGCCCCATGACCAGACCGATGAAGCCCGCGACGAATATGGACACCCCGGCGACGGTCAGCGATACCCTGGAGCCATAGATCAGTCGGCTCAGCACGTCACGACCCTGGAAATCGGTCCCAAAGACATGGTCCATGCTGCCGCCCTCCTGCCAGGCAGGCGGTTGCAGGCTTTCCAGCAAGGAGCCCTGGGTCGGTGAATGGGGTGAGATAAGGGGAGCCGAGATGGCGGTCATTGCGGCAAAACACAGTATTGCAAGGGGAACCACCAGGCCGGGCTCGCGCCGCGCTTCTCTGAGAAGGTGCTTGATTCGTTGGACCCGGATCAGCGAGCCCCGTGTCAGTACCGGTGTGCTCATGCTGATACCCCACCGTATGCCGGTGAAAAGGTCCTGACCATCAGCCCATCCATTTAAAAGTGTGCCCTCTCACGGATCACGTCTGAAACCTGCTACTTGTATCGTATTCTTGGGTCGATATATGCGTAGAGAACGTCCACTATGAAGTTCATACTCAGGTAGAGCAAAGCGAACACCAGAATGGTGGCCTGTACGACGGATGTGTCCCTTTCATAGACCCCCTGCAATGCCGCCCTCCCGAGGCCCGGCCAGGCGAAGACCATCTCAACGACCATGATGCCGTGCAACAGGCCGGCCAGCATCATACCGCCGAAGGTGACCACGGGGATGAGGGTGTTCCTGAAGGCATGTTTCCAGATGACGGTGCGGCGGCAAGCCCCCTTGGCTCGAGCGAGCTTCACGTACTCGCTGTCCAATACCTCCAGCATGGCGGACCGAGTGAGCCGCATCATGCCGGCGCTCATGTACCATCCTGCCGTCACGGCGGGCAGGATGTAGTGGAGAGGCCCGCCATCGCCGGCCACCGGCAGCAATCCGAGGCTGACCGAAAAGATGAGGATGAGGATTATGCCCAGCCAGAAGGGGGGGACCGTCTGCCCAAGTAGGGCGAACAGCCTGGCAAGCAGGTCCAAAAAAGACCCTCTCTTCACCGCCGATAGGACTCCAATCGGAATTGAGATGACGGTGGCGAAAAGAGTAGCCACGAGGCCAAGCTTGAAAGTGGCGGGTATTCTCTCCTTCAGGATTTCCGTTGCCGGCCGCCGCTCCCGTAGGGAATCCCCCAAGTTGCCTCGGACGAGACCGCCCAGATAGACGAAGTATTGTACGACCAGGGGCTTATCCAGCCCCAAAGATCTTCTCACTTTTTCAACGTCTTCAAGCGTTGCCTCTTCATGCACCAGCATGTTGACCGAATCACCGGTCGCGTGAGTCATGGTGAAGACGATCATCGTCAGGAACAACAGAGCGAGTAGGGATTGAAAAAAGCGCTGTAACGCGTACTTCTGCATTGCTGGCTATTCCCCTGGGATCACTTCGTCACTAACCCCACCAGTGGCCATGTTGCAACTGATATTGCCGAAGTTACCAGAAAAGTGCTTCCTCGCAGCAGCCGCATTCCCGCGAGGGGACTACCGGGCAGGTATCCTGCGCGTATCCGAAGGTCGAAGGGCGATTGTACGCACATTATACGCGGTGGCGGCACACTGAGTTTGAGGTAGCGGGCAACAGGAGGAAATCCCTCAAGTGCTTGAGACATGATGCGCCGTGACCGGCAATTACCGAACGAAGATCACCGGAAGCCGGCCCTGGATATACCGCCACTATCTTCACCTCTGGGCCGCGGGCGCCCTGCATGAAGAGACGGCCGTCCCGTGGGCCGGGCCGGCCGTCTCGTTTCTGTCCACTGGTTGGTCCGGCCGGTTCGTCGGCCTCGTCATATCGTCCGAGTACCCCCGGTCCCGCCGAGGAAGCGGCCAGACCGGAGGGCTACCTCGTTTGTCGAGCCTGGATCTAGCTGCCAGGCGTGATCAGATGAACATTGTGTATGTATACGACGCCGGGTACCGTGGGCCATGCCGCCACCTTGTCGCTGACGCCAAACGCCGTGGGCGTGATGGCGACGGGGATCGTGGCGAACCGGTCGTAGGCGAACTGGTTGAGCGTGGCAATTGCATCCGCCTTCACGTCCATGTCCACCGCGTCGGTAACAGCTTTGGTAAGCGCTACGAGTTCATCGTTTTCCGCCCCCGCCTCGAAGTAGAAGTAGTTCGAGGAGTAGGATGCCAATCTGACATCAGGGATGGGAACGGTGCTGTGCCGCATCATTATCAGGTAGGGCATTGATTCCTGCTTCTTGAAAGCTGGGGCTACCTGGGCTCTCCAGTCGGAAGGCAGGATACTGGTGTTCAGGCCCAGGGCCTCCCACATGATTGCCATTGCCTCGGCCAGTTCCGGAAGCTCCGGGGCGCCGCCAAGCGAGACGGTGCGGATCTCCACGTCAAAGCCATCCGGATAACCAGCGTCGGCCAGTAGCTGCTTCGCCCGTGGGAGGTCGAAGGGGTAAGGCTTCAGGTGCTGGATCTTGTCAAACCCCAAGACCCCGGCCGCCATGAACGGGACCGCCGCGGGCAGGGCCCGACCCTTGTAGATGCCCTGGATAATCGCCTCTTGGTCAATGGCCAGGGCCATGGCTTCCCGCACCCTAGGGTCCTTGTTCCAGGGGAGGTCGGGATCATAGACTGGCGAGTCCACCCGATCACTGCCGCCGAACACCATGAACGGGGTTATCACACCGGGGGTCAACACGATCTGGAAGCCGGCGGCCTCCACCTCATCCACCACCAGCAACGGCAGGTCCACGATATCCGCCTCGCCCGCACTCAGAAGGGCAATCCTGGTGGCGTGCTCAGGTATGAACTGAAGCTCGAGGTCCTTGAAGGGCGGAACCCCACCCCAATAATCATTGAAAGCCTCATAAGTAGCCGACGACCCTATCGTCTGGCCCACCAGCGTCCACGGTCCGGTACCTATGGGATTCCGTACGGCCACCTCTTCTCCCACTTCCTCCCAGTACGCCTTGCTCGAAACGTTGAAGCGGGCGTGTTGTTGTGAGAGTTGAGCCACGGTAAAGGTGGGCATGGGGTTGTTGAATACCATCTCCACGCGATTGGGGTCCAGCACGTTCACCGACGCCATGTTTTTCGATATTTGGACAAAGGCGTCCATGGTCAGGTCTTCTTTCTCCAGGCCAAACCGGGCAGTGAACGCAATATCTTCGGCACTGAAGTCGCCCCCGTTGTGGAACTTCACGCCTTCCCGGGCGGAATAGGTCCAGACCTTGCCATCCGGGGACATGTCCCACTCTGTGATGAGGCCGGGAACGATCCAGCCCGTCTCCGGGTCATTGTAGAGTGGGGGCTCCAAGACGAAGTCCCTGACGTGGCTCGAAGGACCAATCCATGGCTCCCAGGTCTGTACCCCAAAGTCTTGGAGGGCGATGACCAGACTGCCGGTTGCAACCTGCGCCGGCGGCTGAGTAGGGGCGGGAACGGCAGTTGCCACCGGCGCGGCCGTGGCGGCTGGTACCGCCGTGGCGGCGGGTGCGGTGGTGGGTCGGGGAGTAGCCGTTGCGGATGCTCCGCACGCGATGGCGAACACCGCCAGCGCCACCGCAAAGCAGAGCACCAGCCTACGCGGTTTGAAAAGTCTTGTTGAGCCCATATCATCCTCCTTAAGCAATTCCGAGTCACACCAACACGTGAATTTGAAATCCCAGCGTGCTGTGGGTGAACACCGAAGAGGAAGCCGATGGTGACGCAGGAGCCTTAAAGAAGATCGAGGAGGCCAGCCTTGATTTCGCCGGAAGCCTCGGCTGTGAAGGGGTTTACCCTCGGGTCAGTCCGCCCGTCACCTCAACCCAACGTTCTTACAGTCGGTCCTCATTTCCGGCCCTCCCCACATTGTTCGCAGTAGGCCCTTCAAGTGCCGGACCGAAAAAGGGCGATGTATCGGCGATTTGGAATGTAAACCTGCCAGTTGATCACGATTTTCGATGCTAGCCCGGCAATTAGTGATGGTAGAGCCAAATGGCCCACGTGTCAAGTTTCACTGTGGTGATACGCCACTTTTTACGGACACCACGGGTCAACGGCGCGGGCTGTCTGAGGCAGGGAGTCGGGCTGAGTCCGCCGATGGCGGTCGCCCTCGGGCGGAAGGCTCAAGAACTGCTGCAAGGAGGACGCTCCGGCTTCTCACGATAGCCACGCAGCGTCGAAGGGGTTTTGCCTTCGGTGTGGCAGGTGATAAAATACTCTTCGGCCGAGCCGCGTGTCAACTACGGTTCTCGAACCCCGGTTTACCCCGAGAAATTCGGAGTTGGCTAGATACGGGCCGTTAGCTCAGCTTGGCAGAGCACCGGACTTTTAATCCGGGTGTCGTGGGTTCGAGCCCCACACGGCCCACCAAAACTAGGCACGAAAAGAGGCCCTCGGGACAACCCGAGGGCCTTCTCTTTTCAGTTTTGCTAACATTTTGCTAACCAACTTCTTCGGCCATCAATTTTGCGAAGGCATTTGCAGCCTCGACTTGGGCACCCGCCGCCACATGGCCGTAGACCTGGAGAGTAAAGGCTGGCGAAGCGTGGCCTAAGCGTTCTTGGATTGTCTTGGGATACACGCCGGCCTTCATCAGGCCCGCCGCGTGACCGTGGCGCAGATCATGGAGCCTCATTCCGGGATACCCCGCCGCCCTGGCCAACTTCTCAAAGTTTCGAGTCAACACAGACGGGTCTAGCAACTCGCCCAACGGGCCGGGGAACACCAGGCCTTTGTCTCGGTAGGCACCGTTTAGCTCCATCCTGTAAAGTAACTGCTGGCCCCGGTGCAACCGCAGGGCCTCTACCGTATCGGGGTCTATGGCGATTCCCCGGTGTCCCGCCGCCGATTTGGTGCGCTGGACGACGACCCCGCGTCCCTGCAGTCGTTGGGCCGACTCTACAATCGAAGCAACTCCCCGGTCTAGATCAATATTCTCCCACCTCAAGGCGATAATCTCTCCTCGGCGTGCTCCAGTGAAGGCAGCAAAGTGTAACGCGGCACCATAGGGCGTCCCTTGTGCGAGGGCTACAATACGACCGATCGCCCCGGTGTCCGGCACTTTGACCTCGTACCGGCCAGGGCTGGGAGCTGTCACAGCCT
>CAYOAF010000004.1:0-17133 GCA_964401855.1 uncultured Dehalococcoidia bacterium | reverse complement strand
AGAGAACCGCAGCCGCCACCATCATCTTGTGGGCGCCGTACCGGTCGGCGAGCCACCCGGCGATGGGGGAGAAGATGGCCCCGGTGAGATAGTAGGTTGCCAGCCCGGCGCCGATGGTACCGATGCTCCAGCCGAAACCGCCATCGGGGTCGTTCAGCGGCGGCACCATCACCCCGGCCGCCATGCCGACGGACTGGGCGACGATCTGTACCACCGACAGTATGGCCACGATCACCCAGCCGTAGTGAATCCCGCCGGGCAGTTTGGCTGCCCTTACCGCCGGCTTCGGTTTTGGGACGATGGTCATGTTTCGCGTCCGTCTGGGCTTCGCAAGGCTAACCTCTCCGGCCCGGCTTGGGCCACAACACCGGCGGCAATCCGGCCGCGGGGCTTGGCAAACATTCGAGAATGTGGTTCGACATGCTCACCACGAACGGGAGTAGAGTGCTCCGTCCGTTCGTCACTTCGGCAAGCTCGGTGCAGACTCTGAGCATGTCGAAGGACCGTCCGCGCCAGGGCCCGCAGACTTGAAAAGGTCTTCAATGAAGGGGGCACGCTGTGAGGAAGGCCTTCCCCCACCAGGTATCGCCCGTGCTGCCCCCGCCGGCCTCTCCCGGCGTGGGGCTACTCTGGGCGGCGCCGAGGGTATTCGCATCGGTACTGGCGTCACGGTTGGCGAAGCCGAAGGACAGCTTCCGGTCTTGCTCTTTCACCTCGGCGGAAACCGCCCAAGCGCCGAAGAAGATGATGAGGAAGACCGTTGCCGCCACCACCACCAGAAACGTGGCAGGGACGGGAAAACGCTTGACTTCGTGCTCTGCGTCGTTCACCGCGTCGTTCATGTTGAAGAGGCACACCGTGTCGCCGGGGCATCCGGCAGGGCGCGATACCCGTGGGCGGGACCTTCAACACCGGGCGCCATCCGGTCCGCGCCGGGTATTGGAGTCGTGGCCTGGCCGGTCGAGCGGGTGTGCGGCAAGCTTCCCTTTTGGATGTGGTGGTTCACCAGTTCATGACGATGATAATCTATGATACAGCACCAATGACCGTCGGGGCCAGCAATGCGCGAGGAAATCCCCCTGGTCCCCCTTTCTAAAAGGGGGATCGAGGGGGATTTTGTCACGATCAATGCCCTGATTGAGGCCGGCCGCCAAAGCAACGATCAATCGAAGGTCTCAATGAGATGTGTCCCCGGCGTCTCGCTGCGCCCGGCCGGCCGGCCACCAGGGGCATGATAGCTGATAGCTGACCGCTGACCGCTGACCGCTGACCGCTCGTCAACCCGCTTGAGCCTGGTATTTGTCGCCCAACGCGGTCTCCCAACGAAGGTAGTGCATCATCTCCGCGGGGTTGCGGTCCACCCCGAGAATCACCACGTCCGTTGGCGAGGTCATCACACCGGCCAATCCGTTCTCCACCGGCAGGCCCGCCTGCCGCCAAGCTTGCATCCCGCCCTCCAGTACCGAAACGTCCCAGTAGCCCAGCTCTTTCAGGGTGGCGCCGGCCAGGGTTGAGGACCGGCCGTCGCTGCAGGTGACGCCGATGCCGGTTTCCTTGGTTGGGGCGACGCCGCCAATCTGGAGTTCGAGCGAGCCCCGGGGCACCCAACGGGCGCCGGCCACGTGCCCCTGGGCGAAGTCTTGGCTGGTATCGACGAAAATCACCGCCTTTGACGGTCCAGCGTGCAACTCCTGAGGGGATACGAGGCGGACGCTGGACCGGGCTTCGGCCAGTCCGTGGAGAGGCTCTTCCGGCATGCCTTTCTCCAGGGGCAGGCCGGCGGCGGTCCAAGCGGCGGCGCCACCGTCCACCGCGAACGCCTCCTGAAAACCCAACTGGCGGTACCAGGAGGCGGCGAAGGTGGCCCGAGGCTTGCCGTCGCAGGCGAATACCACAGTGCTGTTCCGGACCACCGCCAGCTCGTCGTACCGCTGCAGCGCCTGGCCCCCGGGAAACCACCGGAAGCCTGGGATGTGCCCCGCCTCGTACTCTTCTCTGGTGCGAACATCGATCAGGTAGATGGTCTCCCGGTCCCGCCTGCCCAGGGTGGCCTGGAGGCCCGGAACGTCGAGGTACCGCACGCCGTCTTCGGCGGCCAGCCGGTCAGCGTAGGACTCCGCGGCGGCCAGGCCCTCGGGAGAGGGCTCGGGTAGCTGGACCCGGCTGGCGCCTCGCTCAACCTCATAACCGGCCAGGACCCAGCCCGAGGTGCCGTTCTTCAGGCCGTGGATGTTGGATAAACCCATCCTCTGCAGCACCCTGGTGCCGATGACGCTGCGAGTGCGTCCTGCGCAGTTGACGATCACCGCTGTATCCGGGTCCAGGTCTTTGATTATGTCGGAGATCCTCAGGGCCAGCTCGCCGCCGGGCACGCTACGGCCGCCGGGGATGCAGAAGCGCTGGTACTCTTCTGGGGTCCTGGTGTCCAGGATGACCAGCTTGTCTCCCCGCTCAATGCGCCGGTGGAGTTCCGTGGCCTCGATCTCGGGCACCCGGTGCACCACCTCGATCATTTCTCCGAAGTCCTTGCTGGGCACGTTGGTGCCCCACTGGGTGGGGTAGCCCTGCGTAGTCCACCGGTTGATGCCGCCCTCCAGGATGGAGACCCCGGTATAACCCATCCGTTCCAGGGTGGTGACGGCCAGCTCAGCCCGGCGTCCGTCGTCGTCACAGACGACCACGGAGGCGCCTCGGAACGGGGCGGCGGCGGCCATCTGGAACTCCAGTTGCCGCCGGGGTATCAGACTGGAGCCCGGAATGTGGGTGCTGTTGTACTCGCCGGCCTCCCGGACATCGATCAAGGCGAACTGGGAGCTGCCGTCCAGCAGGCTTCTGAGGGTTGCCGGGGAAACCTTTTCGACCAGTGCCGGTACCGCCTTTGTTGTATTCTTGGATACCCGTTGACCGGCGATCAGGGTGATCCCTGGCGGTCACGCGATTGGGCCTTGGGGTGACGGCGCCCCGCGTGGCCAGCGAGCCCAGACGGAGGGCCCGCCGCCGCCGCTCTTTGGGTAGAGCCAGGGCAATTATGGATAGCACCATCTCCAGTGTCAAGGGCGGCCGTTCCACATACAGCAACCCTTCGAGGAAGTGTTGGTGAGTTCTGTAGGGCGGCCTCCGGCATCGGGAGGGGGTGCGGGTCAGGGATTGGGTTCACATCACCGGTAAGCGGATGATAGAATGGACCCGACGCCTTCGCGGCTACGGCCGTACCCTTACCGGGCAACCGGAGTGCCGGGGGCCGGCCGGGCCAGACTCGAAGCGGGGGGCCCATCCTGGATCGGAGCAGGTTACGAGGGGAGTGGACTGTCCCAAGTTTGGAGTCCTGCCCGGGGCCATATTCGCGGAATCAGGAGACTCCCGATTTGGATGACGAGGCTTTCGTTCAACGGATCAGCGAGAAGATTGAACGGCTGACGGGACGCCCGGTGGAGCTGCGGATCGACGAAGAGGAAGCCAGTCAACTGCAACTGGAGTTGAAGCGGGATGTCCCCCTGGTGGTGTTGGGCACCAATGTCATCCGCTACGCCGGATTTGCCCGGATGTGCATAGAGTATGCCGCGGCGTCCATCCAGGAGCAGCGGCCCATCGATATGTTGGAGTTCCACCTGCTGCTGGCGCGTAACTAGCGCCTCGCCAACGGGCTAATGACGCAAGGGCAGCCAGCACCTCCCGAACTGCGCCGTCCCTGGTTCTACCAGAACTGGTTTCTTATTGGCGCGTTCATCCTGGGCTGGCCGATAGGCCCCCAGTTCATCCTCTGGCCCGTGGGGGCCATCCTGGTGATCCGCTCCCCCTGGCACTCCAGCTTGCTGGTCAGGACCCTGGCATGGACCATGCTGCTCAGCGGGGGCGGGATGCTGGGCTGGCGGCTCCAGAAGGCGCCCGACCCAGTCTGGGTTGCCGTCATGGTGCTGCCCGGCTTGTTTCTGACCGTGGTCACTCAGGCGTTGTGGGTCCGGTACCGGGCGGACCTCCTGGCGGCAAGTAAGCGGACCGCCACGCCGGCGGCCCTGGAGGAACGTCCCGGCGCCACCACCCGCCGGCCTCGATCGCGAAGCCGGGTACATCGCCGGCGTGGCCCTGGGACCGGGCGGACCCCGCGCCGGCCTTCGTGACGCCGCCAGACCGTCCCCTTTCCTGTCCTTCTTGAAAGAGGCGCTCAGGGTGCTGTTTTCTCACCGGCGGCATGGCGTTTTTCGGCCCGGAACCTCATGGAATGTTTTTCCGACCCCGCCCCGGCGAGACTGAGTTCGTATCTGACACCCGGCTCTATTCCAGGCCGGGTCTTTATCCTTGGCGGTCCGTCTTCGGCGGATGGTTTCATCAGAGTGTACGGGGGAAAGATCGATGACGCAGCAGGAAGAACCGTTTCGGCGGGGGATGGTCGTGGTGGCCCACGCCGATGATGCCGAGTGGGGTTGCTCGGGCACGGTGGCCCGGTGGTGTGCCCAAGGATGGCAGGTGGTCTACGTCTTGTGCACCGACGGCAGCAAGGGGACCGACGACCCCGAGATGACCAGCGGCCGGTTGGTCGAGATTCGGCAGGAAGAGCAACGGAACGCCGGAAAGGTGCTGGGCCTCCACGACGTGGTGTTCCTGGGGTACGAGGACTCAATGCTTCAACCTACCCTTGATCTGCGCCGCGACATCGCCCGGGAGATCCGCCGCCACAAGCCCGACGTGCTGATTTGCATGAGTCCGGTGCGGCAACTGAGCGGCGATGGTTACCTTGGCCACCCGGACCACTTCAACTCAGGAGAGGCGGCCCTGGCCGCCGTTTTTCCTTCGGCCAGGGACCGTCTGACCTTCCCGGAATTGCTCGAAGAGGGCCTGGAGCCCCACAATGTCCGGGAGGTCTGGGTGATGGGCCACGGCGAGCCGAACAACTACGTGGACGTGACCGGCCATATGGACGTGGCCGTCAAGGCGCTACAGCAGCATCAGAGCCAGAAGCCCGGCGAAGAGGCGGAAACCCACATGAGGCAATGGCGAAGCCGCGCGGGAGACAAGGTGGGCTTCCAGTACGCCGAGGCGTTCCGGCGCTTCCGGCTAGGCTAACTCCAGGTCTGGTTTCGGCGGCGCATGCGAAAGAGCAGTCGATGAGAATCAGCCACGGAGACACAGAGGCACAGAGACAAATAGGATGTAACGGTTCCGTGGCAAACCCGTGCTACCGGCAGCCGCCGGTAACGCGTCCTGTGCTACGCTGGTTTCCTGGCCACCACCTTGACGCTGGCCACGTTGAGCGGTGCGCCATCTTCCTTGTCGAACCGGACCTGCTCGTCGGTGAGTTCGACATCGACGAACCCGGCGCTGCGCAACCGGCCCAGGTAGGTCTCCCGATCCTCAGCGCCGGCAATGCAGGAAGTCCAGGCCTCGGGGTCGGTGCGGCTGGGCCCGTCGCTGCTGAGGGCCATGATGTCGGACAGGTGCAGCCGGCCGCCAGGGGATAGCACGCGGAAGGACTCGCCGAAAACGGCGTCCTTGTCCGGGGAAAGACAGATCACGCAGTTGGAGATGACCACATCAACGCTGGCGTTGGGCAGGGGCATGTTCTCCATCTCGCCCTTGACGAACTCCACGTTGGTCAGCCCCAGGTTGGACTGGTTCTTGCGGGCCAGATTCAGCATGTCGTCGGTCATGTCCAAGCCGATTACATGGCCCCCCTCGCCCACCTGCTGGGCCGCCAGAAAGCAGTCGATGCCCCCGCCGGAGCCCAGGTCGAGCACCCTTTCCCCTCGTTGCAGGCCCGCCAGGGCAGTGGGGTTGCCACAACCGGCCGATGCCGCCACCGACTCGGCGGGCAGGCCGGCCAGCTGCCCTTCATTGTAGAGATGCAGGGCCCGGTCCATGTCGGACGGGCTGCAACAGCCCTGGCCGCCGTCGTTGGGCTGCGAAACGTCGGCAAGCTCGATCACGCCCCTGGCTTTGGCGCCATACTTTTCCCTAACCAGATTCTTGATTTCTTGCGAATTGGTGGTCATGATGCTCCTCCTGTGAGCTAGTCTATTTCCCGGCGGTCGCCGGTTTGGCCAGCGCTTGGGCCACGGTTTCTTCTACCCTGGGCAGCATCTTCTCCCAGACCCGGGCGGCGGAGCGGAAAGCGGCGTGGCCACTGGGAGTCAACCAACAGACCCGGCGGCGGCGCCCCTGATGCTCTTCCTCCCGGCACTCCACATAGCCCCCTTCCAGAAGTTCTTTCACGGTGGAATAGACCATCGCCTCGGTAGGCTCGCAACACCCCTGGCAGGCCTCCTGCATGGCCTGGTTGATGCCGTATCCGTGGACCGGCCCTTTGGCCAGTTGGGCCAGCAAGAGGAACCGGCACAGGCTGCGCTTGACCAGGTTTTCCCAATAGGCTTCTTGCTGCATAGTGCTTGATCTCTTCGGACTGCCGAACCCCCGGGCTTTCCCGTGGCTGGGAGAACGGGTGTGCGCCGAACGGCCGCCACGGGAGCGGCCTGCCTGGCATACTTAACTGCATTTAGTACTGTAGCCGTTGCTGCATGACCTTGTCAATCCCTCATTTTCCTCTTCGCTGCCCGCCAATTCCGAGCCCGTTGAGCAACATTTGAGACGAGGGCTTGGCGAAAAAGAGAACGGGACCACCCCACTGGGTGAGCTGACACCAGGATTGGCCTCAGCCCTTCTGTCCCCAAGGCAGTGAACGGGTAGAAATTCTTGACAACCTCTCAGGCCGCGCCATACAATCGGCCTGACGGCTTGGAGGCCGGTAGGAAGTCGGTGGATGGTGACTTCGCCCGCCGTTGGCCTGAACCCCGTCCCCAAACAGTTCTCGCGTTGTAGCTGGAAAGGAGGAATCCATGGCTAATTACCCCACAGTAAGATACAAAGAAGAAGGCATGCGCGAGGGCATGCAGATCGAAGACGCCGAGATCTCGGTGGAAGACAAGATCGAGTTGCTGGACGCCCTCTCTGAAACCGGCTTGAAGCACATCGTCGTTGGCTCGTTCGTCAGCCCCAAATGGACGCCCCAGATGGCCCGGATCGATGAGATCGTAACCAAGTTCAAAGTCGTTCCCGGAGTCATGTACACGGCCTTGGCCCTGAACCCCAGGGGCGTGGAGCGGGCCAAGGCCTACTCGCCACCGCTGACCATTGAGCGGGACCCATTCCCCCGGCTCACCTGCCACTTCTGCGACGTATTCACCCGCCGCAACACCAACCGCTCCCAGGCGCAGGAGATGGAGCGGTGGCCCCAGATCATTGCCCAGGCCCAGGAGTTGAACGTCAAAGAAGCTGGAATCGGCTGCAACGCCACCTGGGGGTCCAACTACCTGGGACCGTTCCCGGTGGATGCCGTGATGAATCTGTTCGAAGCCCAGCACAACTTATGGGACGAAGTGGGCATCCAGGTGAAGAGCGTCTCGATGGGTGACCCCATGAGCCATTGCACCCCGGCCAAGGTAGAGGAGAGCGTGTACCGGGTGAAGGAACGCTGGCCGGAGGTCAACCACTTCCGCCTGCACCTCCACAATGGCCGCAACATGGCTATCGCCTCGGCCTACGCCGCCATTCGCGTCCTGGGCCCGGAAGATACCCTGGAGCTGGACGGCACCATCGCCGGCTACGGCGGTTGCCCCTACTGCGGCAACGGCAGGGCCACCGGCATGGCCCCCACCGAAGACATAGTTCACATGTTCGAGGACATGGGAATCGAAACGGGAGCGGACGTCGACAAGCTCATCGACTGCGCCTGGATGTGCGAGCGCATCGTAGGCCGGGAGCTTTATGGCCACGTCTCCAAGGCCGGCCCCCGCCCCAAGACGCTGGACAAGCTCTACGATATCAACATGCCCTTCGTGGAGACGTTGGACCAGGCTAAGCACTTCAAGAATGGCCCAAGCACTTACGAAGGCGGCATCTACCCGTACAGCCAGCCGATCACCAGCTCCTACCGGGACCGGCTGGAGCGCGGGCTGCCCGCCTACGACCCAGCGGGTGGCGATTTCCCCTGGAAGGAGGACTGGTTTCCCGGTAAAAAATAGCCCGTAGACGGCCGGCAGCAGCGGTTGGCCGTACTAGCGCCGGGGCCGCCCTACTCTCTAGGGCGGCCCCGGCCATTTCATGTCCCACGTGTGGAGGGGGCGGAGACATTCGCAATGTTGCTCGCTATACCGGCGAGGTGAGCTGCATTCACTCCTGACGGTAGCCCGGGCGGCGCGGCAGGAAGAATTCTTGGCCGTGCGCCCGGTGGCCCGCCGCGGCCGGCGATGCTAAGATGGTCGCCAGAATCAGACGTCGAACACATTACGGGAGGCCCAACCATGACGACGACGAATCCCACTGACCCCAGCGAGGTGCGGGTAACCGGGGAGAACTCTTTCATCCGCCTGTCCCAGGAAGAAGGAAGCCCCATGACCACCCGGACCAGCCACTGGCGGGTCCTCATCTCCCCCGGCGGTCCCGGCCACGTGCTCTTTATCAAGAGCGACATCATCGATGATGAGGTCCGGGTCTACTCGGACAACATCGCCTTGGCCCGCTGGCTCCAGGAGGAGATCGAGAGCATGCTGTTCCCCGAGTTCGCCGACCAGGGCCTGCCGGTGATCGACGCCCTGTTCGAGAAGCGCGGCGACGGACGCTCTTTCTGGACCGAGACCGTCGAGAGCGAAGAGGACTCCATCACCCTGACCTGGCACGACTTCGTCGAGCCCTTTATGGTCACGGCCCCTGCCGGCACCGTTCCCGGACGGGCCCACGGGGTCTACAGCTGCTTCCTGCCGGCCCGGCGCGCCCAGCTCACCATCAACGGTCTGGTCCCCGAGGGCAACGTGTACCAGCAGATGCGGGGCGACAGGGTCAGCAGCACCGCCTGCGTGGCCTGGTCCGAAACCTGGGTGCGGCCCTATTAGCCTGTTTCCCAATCTCAAAAAGCCGGGCTTCACGAGCGGCGAGGCTCCCGTTATCAACTGGCCATCCGGAAATAGGGAGGAAAACCATGGCAGGGTTGGACGTGCCCGGCAACCCTCCGCCACCGGTACTTCGAGCACACCACCCATCTGTATAACATTCAAAGGCTCAAGCGTGCCCAGGGGCTGTCGCCGCGGGTGGAGATTCCCTTCGAGGGCTACTTTGCCCTGCCCACTTGGGACCGGAGCGAGCCATAACGCATCGTGCGGATGACCGGCCCCAACAGCCCATCCCCGGCAAGGGGGCTTCCCCCTCCAATCTTGAGCCCAGCCGAAATGTGGAACAAGCACGATAAGGAGGAAACATGATGAGCCCCTACTCCGGCCGAGACCACGTGAGGGCCGCATACAAAAGGGAGTTCACCGACCGGGTGCCCAGCTACCCCATCCTGGGGGCCTTCACCGCCCGGGAGTTCGGCTACACTATCAGACAGTACCTGACTGATGCCGGGAAGCTGGCCCAGGCCCAGATCAGGTCTTTCGAGATCTACCGGCCCGACGTGGTGGTGGTCATGGCGGACCTCAACATGGAAGCCGAGGCAGCCGGCAATGAGCTGGTCTTCCCAGAGGAAACCGTGTGCCAGATAAAGAAGTACGTGCTGGAGGACAAGGGCAACCTGGGCAGCCTCGGCGTTCCGGACCCCGGCAAGGACGGCCGTCTGCCCTACTACCTGGAGGCTTGCCAGAAAGTAAGCCAGGCTATTGAGGAATCCCCGGTGGGGAGTGTCATCGTGGGCCCCTGGGCCATCGCGGTGACCATGCGGGGGGCAGAGCGGCTCATCATGGACACTGTGGACGACCCCTCATTTGTTCACGAGCTGATGCGTTTCACCACCGAACTGGCCTCCAGGTTCGGAGACGCGATCTCAGCGGTCAGGGTGGGACTGAGCTACTCGGAGGCCCCCGCGTCGTGCAGCCTCATCTCTCCGAAGATCTACCGGGAATTCATCAAACCCTACCACACCCAGCTGGTGGACCACTTCAAAGAGCACAGGACAGGCATCGCGATGCACGTCTGCGGCTATATCGACCCCATCATGAAAGACATTGTGGAGACGGGCTGTTCGTCGGTCAGTATAGATACCCCTTCATCCCTGGAAAAGATGATGCGGGAGGCCGAGGGCAAGGCAGTCATCATCGGCAACGTTGCCACCGATATTTTCCTGCCGGGCAAAGAACAGGAGATTGAGGCCGAAATACGGCGCTGTGTGGACGCCGCCGCCGGCAATAGCGGCTTCATCCTGGCCTCGGGGTGCGAGGTCCCACCAGACGCGAGTAAGGAGTTGGTGCAACACTTCTGCGATTTCGCCCGCACCTACGGCCGCTACGACAGGAACTGAGCCTGGCCATCGAGGAGCGGACCCAGGTCCGAAGAAACGGTCCTGTACGAGCTGATCGACGGTATTGCCATCCTGACCCTCAACAACCCCGGAAGACGCAACGCGCTGTCCCTGGCGGTGCTGGCGGCGCTGAAAACCCGCCTGGACCGCAGCAGAGAGAATCCCTCCGTCCGGGTGGTCGTCCTGAGGTCCAGGGGCCGATTGGGGGCTAGCCCATTTTTCATCCCTTTTGGTGATGTCAAAGCGGCGGCGGTGGTCCACAATTTATTCATGGGGTTGGACTTGGCGAGGACCGGCGAACGCTGTGGATGCGATGTTGAGGAGCTTCAGAGGTTGTGGCAAATGCGAGGGTGACCTGGCATTGGAAGATGACGAGTGGAGGTTCGTTCGCCGGGGTGGTGAATCCCACTCTTTCGTCCGCTTACGACACCCACTGAACGGCGTACCAGGTTCCCACCGCGGCTATCCCGCTGATTGAAGTGGTCGATTCGTCTGTGAGAGAAGATGCCAGCCATGGCCAAGATGAGAATTCTGGTTGTTGATCGTGAAAGCGCCATCCGGGGATTGGCTCGCTTCAGCCTCGACGTGGTAGGCGGTTGGGAGGTGCTCGTGGCAGGTTCGGCCACCGAGGGCGTGGCCAAAGCCAGGGCGGAGCTACCGGACGTTATCCTCTTGGATGCAGCGATGCCCGACATGGACAGCCTATCCGTTCTTCAAGAGCTTCTGGCGGACGAAGCGACCCGGCACATTCCGGTGATCTTGCTGATGGAAGGGGTTGGGCCTGAGGGCCGGGAAAACTTTGCGGTGCCGGGGGTAGTAGGGCTGATTTCCAAAGACTTCTATCTGGTGGACCTGCCCGACAAGATCGGAGAAATACTGGGTTCGCACTCGCGGTTCTCTACCAGCTAGCAGCGCTAAGGATACTGCAAGCTCCTCAGCTTGCCACGGTGCTCCCCGGTTCCACTCTTGCCGGGTTCAGGGCGGCGGCCGGCCCGGTTCTCATTCCCCATCCGCCAGGGCCAGCTGCTCAAAGGAGACACCGTCCCGCACCCTCATGGTGGCGTCCTCGTGGCCCAGGATCACCGGCATGGAGGTGGAGTGCTCGCCTTCCACGGAGTGTCAAAGCGATTCGCCCGCCCGGGGAGTTTGGCTGGAAGGCCGGCCTCGTTCGAACCACCTTTCGTCCGCCAGGACCACGGAGGTGTCCATCTGGCGCCGGGGCACCGACCAGTAACGCTCCAGCAGCCAGTCCTTCTCCGCGGTTGGGACCAGCCGGAACCCCCGTTTCTCATAGAACTGGACGGCCCACGTCGCGTCGGCCCATGTGCCGATCAACACCGGGCGGGCGGCGTCGGCGGTCAAGTGGGACAGCAGCCGGTCCCCGATCCCTTGATTCCGCCTGGCCGTGCGGACGTAGGCGTGCCGGATGAGGGTAACGTCCTCGACGTGTTGGATTCCCATGACGCCGGCCAGTTCCTCCTCCTCGAAGCCCAGGAACTGGACCCCCTCCTCGATCTCCCGGCGCAGCTCGTCCTCGGACATATAGGGCTCTTTCCAGCAGTCGGCGGGAATGATCCCTTTGTAGGCCTGCGCAGAGTCGTTGATGATCTCGAAGACCGTCCCGAAATCGTTGCTCATGCATTGCCGGATCATGTGTTTCCCCCGTTTTAAAGCCCTCGGGCTTTGCCTTTGGATTGAGGTACGGGTGTCGTGTCACTCGTTGACCTTGATTCTAAGGCAAATGGGGGGCCGGAACACGCCTGAACCGGAGCTAAACAAACCGATTTCAACGACAGATAATTGGTCCATGAAACACAAAATGTTGGTTATTGCCACTGCTCTCTGGCCGCATTGTTGGCCGTAGGATGCTCCACAATCAAGACGGAGCTAGCCCCCCCTACGTCGCAACCTACGGCCCCTCCGGCGCTCCCCCAACTAGCACCTCTTCGTGATTGCGCTGCCCTAAACATTCTCCAGCGCGGCGTTGCGTAAGAACGCCAGCAGCATCTCCCGCATCTGCGCCTCGTGGAAGGGAGCGAACCTGGCGAACTCCCTGAGGTTCCTGGCCGCTTCCTCGCCGGGGTCGAACCGGTCCCCCATCAGTGTGTAGTCGTCGCCCAGCTCCCGGTCCCATACCCGAAGCTCTTCCAGGGTTAGCTGCGGTTCAAACTGGAACCCGTAAGATGTGCCGTAGCGGAACGCCATGTTGATGCGCCGGTAGCTGCCGTCCCGGCATAGCATGAAGCCCTCGGCCAGCTTGACCGCGCCGGGGGGAATGGTGAAGCAGTCGCCGTGCAGCGTTGGGACCAGGGGAACCGCAATCTTGCCGAACACAGGGTCCCCGTCTCCTTCGGCGGTGACGGAAATCCGGCGCAGGCCGAACTGGTAGCCGCCGGTGGGCTGCACCGCGCCGCCCAGGGACCTGGCCATCAGCTGGGCGCCCAAGCATACCCCGAGCACCGGTATACCCTGGTCCATCGCCTTCTTGAGGTAGGCCCGTTCATGTTGGAGGGCGGGATAGTCGTCGTTGGCGGACAGTGGCCCGCCCAACACCACTATCAGGCTGATTTCGGCCGGGTCCGGCGGCGAGAACCGGCCGTAGGCCGGGGCTGACTCGAAGACGTTCAGCGCTTCCAGCTTGAACCCCTGCTTCTCCAGCACCTGCCGATAGTTGGCGGCCAGCGACTCCGGTGCCGCATGGCGGATGATAAGCGCCCGTTTCATGACCTTCGTCCCCTCCGTTATTGCGCCGAAAGCGCTGTGGCGTCCAACTACTTCAAGACAGCGGAGAGCGCACAGTTCGCTGAGAATGCGGTCCTGGTTCTGTCGCCACGGCGGACGGCTGTTGGATAGGCGCTTAACCGGCCGAGGCGTCTCCGGTTGTGGAGGCCGCCGCCCGGCTCGGGAGCTTGGCCTTGGGGAGGTTCCAGAACAGGAGAGCCGACGTCAAATATATTCCTACGATGGGGATGAGGGCGTAGTAGTAGCTGCCGGTGGTATCGAACACCCAGCCCGCGAACACCGGGGTAAGCGTGGATAGGAGGCTGTATACCAAGGTGATCCCACCCCTGAGGGTGGCAAAGCTGGTGCGGCCGAAGAAATCCCCCACCAGAGACCAGGACATGCCGGTAACACCCTCGGCGAAGGAGAAAAATGCGGCGAAGAACAGCAGCTGCCAGAGGGCCCCTCCGCTGATCAGGAGAATCACCAGGCTGGTTGCCGACATAATCATGGTGATGCCCACCACTTTCTGTTTGGCCCACTTGTCGCCGGCCCAGCCGAGAAGGATCCGGAGAGGGATTGAACTCATGGATACGAAGGCCACCATAAAGGCCCCGGTAGCCTCGGATTGTCCCTTCCACACCATCAGGGGCACCAGGTGCACGAACACCCCGCCGTGGGCCGCGATTCGCAGGCCCATGGCCATGGCCAGCATCCAGTAGGTCCGTGTCTTGAACGCCTCCCTCGCGGTGAAATCCACCGTCGTAATGTGGCGGCTGAACCGCAACGGTTTCGTAGTTGAGAGACCCCCACCGGTGACGGCCAGCGCCTGGTCTCCATCGGGCAGCAGGCCAACGCTCTCCGGGGAGCGGCGCACTACGAGAGACAGGGGGACCACCACGAACAGTATGGCCAGGCCCGATATGACGGCGGCGCTTCTCCAGCCCATAGTCAGCACGATAAAGGCCACTGCCGGGGTAATAACAGCGCCGCCGACAGACTGGCCCAAGGAGACTATGGACATAGCCATGCCCTTGCGGCGGATGAACCACTGATTGACCGCCGCCATGACGCCGTGGTTGAACCCCCCGTTCATGCCCATGGAAAGGAGGCCCAAGTACACCACCAGGAACATGGTGAAGCTGTGAGTCAAGGCCAGCAGCATGAACCCAGCGCCGGCCAGCACTCCGCCGAAGGCGATGATGATCCGGGGACCCAGCCGGTCCACCAGATACCCAGCCGCGGGTCCCTCGAATCCGCCTTCCAGACGAGCCATGCCGTAGGCGAATGAGGTGGCCGTCCGGCTCAGGCCCAGGTCGCGGGTCACCGGAAGGAAGTATACGGAGAAGCCGTTCCAATAGGTGCCTCCGGCCAGGGCATTGAGGACCGCGCCGGCGACCACAATCCACCAGCCGTAGAAAATTCTCCGCCGCGGTTTGGCGCCCGTTTGAGCCGCCATCCTATCGCCCATGCCTGCTCAACTCTCGGTTGCGGGCAGTCCGCCGGCATAGCCTGTTTATGAAATCCAAGCGGCAGCCATCGCAGGCCATGGGCAAGCTCCCGGGCTGTCGAAATGACGAACCGGAGTAAACCCCGCCAACCCCAATCTCAAGAAGTATGGCGAAGGGAAGCCGGCCGGGAAACGGCGGACCGCCCGAAACCTTTCCGGGTGTCTATGACGTTACGCCAGTGAAGTTGAAGCCGGACAGCTTCAAAGCGGGTATCTTGGTGGCGAAGCCCACCTCGTTCAACACCAGCTTGGACCGTCGGCCGGCGGCTTCGACTCCGGCCAGGGCCGCTACGTAGGACTGGGTGAACCGCAAGTCCTTAACCGGATGGCTGATCCGGCCGTTTTCGATCAGGAATGTGCCGTCGCGGGTCATACCGGTCATCACGCATCCCTTACCATGGGCCAGCCGGGTATAGTGGAAGCGGGTGATGAACAACCCCCGGCGGGTGGAGGCTATCATATCCTCCACCCCGGCGTCACCGCATTTCATGAACAGGTTACGGGCCATGGGCCCACCGGTGAAATGTGCCTGGTGGCCCGTGGAGGCTATGCCCTCCTTCCCGGCAGTGTAGGAATTGTGGACAGGCGCCCCGATCACACCATTGGACACGATGTCCGCCCGCTGCCGGGGCACGCCTTCGGCGTCGAAGGGCGCCGGCCAGCCTTCGAGGTCCACGCCGTCATCCCAGATGGAGACCTGGGGGCTCATGGCCCGCTCTCCAGCGAGGCCGGCCATCCAGCTCCGCCCCTCCTGGACTGCCTGGGCGCCCATTCCATAGAAACTCAGTGCTTCCAGGATATCGTCCACGGCGTAGTGGTCCAGAACGACCGGGTATTGGTCGGCCTCAACGGGCCGGGGGTTGCGCCCTCTGAGAGCTTTGCCGGTGGCTTCTTCGGCCAGCGACCCCACGTCCATATCCGCGACTCGCCAGGAGCCGCCTTTGGCCCACCCTGACGAGGTGTCGCTCATGGCGGTGATGAGCAACCCGGCGAAGGTCGCGGCATGATAGGCTTGGACCCCACGGGTGCTCAACACCGCGATTTGCTGGACGCCAGTGCGGCAGGCCCCGGAAGCGTTCAACCCCTGGGCCAGGGCTTGGCGGCAGACCGTCCCAACCATCTCCGCCCGGTCCTCGGGAGTGAATTGGGCAGTAGCCTCGTCGTACGACGGCACCACCGAGGGCGGCGCGGGAGCGGGCAGGCCGTGAAAGTCTGGGTCTTCCGGCATGAGCTCCGCGTTGAGACGCGCCCGCTCCACAGCCTTCCTGATCCCTTCCGCGCTGAAGTCGTTGGTGACTGCCCGCCCCAGACGACGGCCCATCACGGCCCGGATGTGAAGCTGAGCGCCGGCGTGGGACACGTTCTGGTGGATGGCGTTGTCGGCAAAGCGGGTCAGCGCCAGTTCCTGTACGCTGAGAAAAAAATCGGCCTCTTGGGCCGTCGTAAGACTCAACGCCTGGCCGAGGATGGCCTCGCATTCCTCGCGGCCCATCACTTCAGCACCCCTATTCTCACACCCCGGAACCGGGCCGGGGCGGCGCCGTGTCCGGTGTGGGCGATCTGTCCGGGCTGGCCCTTGCTGCACTGGGGGGTGCCCCACATCTCCCAGTGGTTCTCGTTGCACACGGCGTCGCAAGATTTCCAGAACTGGGGGGTGATCCCGGTGTAGGTGCAGTTGCGGAGCAGTCGCCCCAGCTTGCCCTTTTTGATCTCGTAGCCCAGCTCCGTGCCGAACTGGAAGTTGTACCGCTTGTCGTCGATGGACCAGGAGCGGTTGCACTCCATGTAGAATCCCTCCTCGGTATCCGCGATCAAGTCCTCCAGCTCCCAGGGGCCGGGTTCCAGGCTGACGTTGGTCATGCGGATCAGAGGGATGCGGTCCCAGGACGAGGCCCGCATGCACCCGTTGGAGGCCAGACCGAGCACGGACGCCGTCTCCCGGGACATCAGGTATCCGAGAAATCTGCCGTTCTCGACGATGGGCGTTGACTGGGCCGGCACGCCTTCATCGTCCCAGCCGAAGGTGCCCAGGCCAGGCAGGCGCACGCTGTCGGCGGTGATGTTGACGTGCTCGGAGCCGTACTGGAAGTCCCCCAGCTTGTCGGTGGTCAAGAACGAGGTCCCGGCGAAGGCCGCCTCGGCGCCCATCACCCGGTCCAGCTCGATGGCGTGGCCACACGACTCGTGGACCTGGAGGGCCAGTTGGGAGCCGCCGATGATGACGGTGGCCGTGAGGTCGCTGGGACAGGGATCGGCGCTGAGCAGAGCCACCGCCTCGCTGGCAGTCCTCTCGGCATTCCCGGCCAGGTCCATCCGGGTGATGAACTCCCACCCGGCACAGCCCTGATGGCGTCTCTGGGACTGGGGATAGGAGCGGCGCTGGATTTCACCCTGGCCCACGGCCGTGGCTTGGACGCCGCCGCCCGACTCGTAGATCGTCTGCCGCACGTGGGCGCCCTCGGTGTTGGCGAAGGTCTTCTGCTGCTTGATGAAGATGAGGCTGCCCTGCCGGACCCTGATTCTCCGGACCGAGGCCATTCCCCGGTCCGCCTCCAGCAGTAGCCGAAGCTTCTCCTCCGCGGAGACGGAGAATGGGTCCACCTGTATCGGCGTGGTGTAGCTGCCC
>CAYOAF010000003.1:0-3866 GCA_964401855.1 uncultured Dehalococcoidia bacterium | reverse complement strand
GACGGTCTACACTCAGCGCAGCAACGAGATTCTTCGCTTCCCTCAGAATGACATTGGTCACTTCTACCTGGACAGGGTACTAGAGCGTGGTGAGTTGAAATTGCCCTTCGGAACCCTGCTTCGACCGTGGCAGGACCTCTTGAGGTTCTATGCTTTGGGCTGGGAGGCTCGGTCCATTGTGTTCTATGCCGAAGACGGGGGTTCGTGGGTCCATTTCGAGGGGATGATCCGGCAGCTCACCGGCAAACTGCGAAGGCAGATCTGCTACATCACGTCGAGCCCCAATGACCCTGTGCTCAACAGCCGGAATGAACAGATACGTCCGTTCTACCTGGGTTTTGGCACAGCCAGGACCGTGCTGTTCCGAACTCTGAACGCGGGCGTCATGGTCATGACCATGCCGGACCTGGGCAGCTTTCACATCAAGCGCTCTCAATTACCGGTTCAATACGTGTATGTTCATCACTCGATGGTCAGCACCCACATGATTTACCGTCCAGCCGCCTTCGACCAATTCGACGTCATCATGTGTGTCGGGCCACATCACGAAGAAGAGATTAGGGCCAGGGAAGAACTCCTAGGCCTCAAACCAAAGACGCTGATTGACCACGGATACCAGAGACTGGACTCGATCCTTGATTCAGCGGCGGTCAAGTCGCGGCCGGCAGCCCGGGGCGCCGGCCTTGCGAAGCAAGTGCTCGTTGCTCCCACCTGGGGTGAAGATGCCCTCCTGGAGACGTGCGGACCCGCTCTGATGGAAGTGCTGCTCGCCGCCGGCCATCGGGTCATAGTTCGGCCCCACCCTATGACCCTGAAAAGGTCCCCCAAGGTAATCGCCAGCTTGACCCGGCGGCACAATTCCAATCCTTCCGTCAGCTTCGACTTCAACATCTCATCCGAGGATTCACTAGCGGCGTCAGACATCATGATCAGCGATTGGTCCGGCGCCGCCTTCGAGTATGCCTTTGGCTTCGAACGCCCGGTGCTATTCGTAGACGTGCCCCGCAAGGTAAACAATCGGGAGTACGAGAAGTTGCCGGTGCCCCCCATCGAGGTGCAGCTCAGAGACCAGCTGGGTGCGGTTGTCTCGCCACTGGCGTTGGGCGACATACCTCAAACGATCGAGGAGCTTTGCGCCGATCCTCAAGAGTTCTTGGACCGCCTGCGGAGCTTGCGCGAACGTTGGGTGTATAACGTTGGTTCCAGCGGCTCCGTGGGCGCTGAGCATATCGCCAAGCTGGCTGATGGCAGCGATTATGGCCTCAATCAGACCTAAAACCGCAGCCGTGACGGGGGTGCGGGTTCAACTCCAACCTCCGGCGCCACTTCCCCAGACGCAAGTCCGTTGCCCGGCTGAGTGCCTGTCCCGTGCCCGCCCGTCTGAACGAACCCAGGCCGGTTTCGGTCAAGCAGAGCTTCCTCGCGAGTGTGCTTTGATCAACGCCTCCCGGTCCAGGTAATCGTTCCCGACGGCTGTGGCGTAGCGGTCTTCACCCAAGTACACGATGGGAGGAACGCGCTCTACGTCAAGCAACCCCTCGCTCGTGAAGGCTGATGCCTCCCATTGAACCGCTACAACCTCCCCAACGAACAGGTCATGGTCTCCATAGCTATGACGGTCCACCAACCGGCACTCATAGGCGGCGTGGGAACCTTCCAGTACCGCGGCCTTGACACGGGACCCGGGTTTTGACGCTATCTGAAGCGCTTGGAATTTGTCCACATCCCGGCCGC
This sequence comes from uncultured Dehalococcoidia bacterium, assembly GCA_964401855.1. Classification (GTDB taxonomy): domain Bacteria; phylum Chloroflexota; class Dehalococcoidia; order Lucifugimonadales; family UBA3495; genus CAJWBT01. The sequence goes on along the minus strand of CAYOAF010000003.1, from coordinate 2,132 downwards.
TGCACCCGGCCACCATGGCCACCAACTCCCCCTGGTTTCTGGGCATGAAGTTGACGACAAACTCTCCCGACTCCACGACAAGCTCGAAGGTGAACCGCTTTGGAGAAATGGAGACAAGGTAGATAGTCGGCTTGCGGGAGACGGCGGTGTGCCACGCGACCGCCATGGCGTTGTCCCTGCCTCGGGCGTGGCTTGTGACTATGGTCGCATTTGCGGGATAGTGAAAAAAGAAAGGATCGACATCCGTACGCACTGTCTTGGCCATTAACGCCTCCTCAGTTGCTTCGTGAACCGGTAAGGATTCAAGCGGGCCAACCAAGCCCTGCCGTAGCCTGGGCTTGCCCCATTTCTTGTACCACGGGTCATGCTAGGTTTGCGGGTCATCCGGCAGCCGTAGCTGCCAGGGCAAAGGCCCTCGGGGTCAGGTCCCCGAGGGCCTCATGAGGTCACTGATCGCGCCTGGCCTGGATCGGGGGTGCCGGCGGCTATCACCCCTGCCCGGGCTTCCCAGGGTGGATGCCGGCCGGCCGGCTCGTGTGGTGTCTTGGGCCGTCTAGTCTCTCTTTACGCCCATGGACCCGGGCCGGTAAGCCGACCAGGCCTGGGTGACGACTTTCACGTCCGACTCTACTATCACGTTGATGACAGCGGGCACTCCGGACGCCGCGGCGCGCTCCAGCGCGGGCCGGATGTCCTCGGGCTTTTCGACCCGTTCCCCGTAGCCGCCGAAGGCCTCCGCAATCTTCTGGTAGTCTCGAAAGCCCATGTACTGGCCGTAGTTCGTCTCCCTCAGCTCCGGTGCCCGGGCGCCGATGCCGGCATTGTTGCTCACGATGGTGATGATGTTGATGCCTTGGCGGGCCGCCGGTTCCAATTCCAAGCCGTTGAAGCCAAAGGAGACGTCGCCGGTCAAGGCCAGCACCTGCCGGTCCGGATGGGCGGCCTTGGCCGCAATGGCAAAGGGGATTCCGGTCCCGACGTTCCCCCAGGGGCCGGAGTTCAGCCTGCTGCCTGGGTTGAAGCTGGGGATCGACTGGCGGCCAAAGTTGAGGATTTCCGTCCCGTCCACCGTCAGGATGGCATCCCGGTCCATGAAGTCCCTGACCTCTTTGCACAGCCTGAGGGGATGGATAGGGACCGCGTTGCTCTCCATCTGGGCCTCCTGCCGCTCCTTGTTGGCGGTGTCCTGGGCCCGCAGCTTGTCGATCCAGGCGGCACTGGAACCCTTTCTTCGGTCTCCGATGGCCTCCGTAAGCTGCTGAAAGACCATCTTGGCGTCGCCGACGATGCCGACATCCACCGCCCGGTTGTGGCCGATCTCCGCGGAGTCGATGTCCACCTGTATCACTTTCGCGTCTATATTGAACCTGGGGGCCTGGCCAAAGGCCAGCATGTAGTTGAACCGGGTGCCCATGACCAAAACGACGTCGGCTTCCCGAAACGCTGCGGAACGGGCGCCCAGCAAGCACATGTCATGGTCGTCGGGGACAATCCCCCTGGTCTGAGGCGTGGTGAAGAACGGAATATTGGTCTTCTCCACGAACTCCTTGAACTCCGCGCTCGCTTGGGACCAGAAGGTGCCGGTGCCGGCAAGGACGATGGGGCGCTCCGCCTTGACTAGCATCTCCGCCGCTTCCTTGATGAGGTTGGGGTCCCCAGGGGGCCGGGCAGTGGTGCGAGAGCGCACGGGGTAGATCACTTCGCTCTCGTCCACCTCTCCCTCGATTATGTCCACGGGCAAGTCCACGTAGGTCGGCCCCGGCTTCCCCGAAACCGCATGCCGGAAGGCGTCGCTTATCACCTCGGGGATGCGCCTGGTCTCCATGGCCCGGTCCGCCCACTTGGTGATGGTCTTGAATACAGCCAGTTGGTCAAGCTCCTGCCAGCCCCCTTTGCCGAACAGGGCCATGGCGCTGGACCCTCCCAGGGTTATCACCGGGCAGCAATCCACTAGGGCGTTGGCAACGCCGGTCACCGCGTTGGTCGCCCCGGGGCCGGCGGTGGTCATGCAGACGCCCGGCCTGCCGGTCACCCGGGAGTAGGCGTGGGCCTCCATGGCGGAAGCCTGCTCGTGCCGCGTGTTGACTCCCTTGAGGCCCACCCGGTGGCACTCGTTTATGATCTCACCTATG
>CAYOAF010000002.1:0-3389 GCA_964401855.1 uncultured Dehalococcoidia bacterium | reverse complement strand
GGCACGGTGGGGATGTTGGTGCGGTAGAGCCCCGCCCCCGACTCTTCCCCCTGCCGCCAGCGAGGCAGGATTCCCGCCCCTTCGAGGGCGCCCTCGAAGGTGCCGCTACAACCATAGAGGAAGGTCACCAAGTCGTCCCGCCAGTACTGGGTAATGTCGGTGGGCTCGTCCACCACCTCACCCCGGACCAGCACCCGGTACCTGGGCAGGTCGGTGCGGATGTCGGCGCCGGCAGCCAGGCTCTTGACGATGGGGTCTCCGGGGTCCAGCACCTCCAGCACCGGGCAGGGCTTGGGATTGCGCTGGCAATAGAGAAGGAAGTCGAAGGCCAAATCCCGGGGCACGATGCACAGGTTGGCGTTGGCATAGCCCACGCAGAGGCCGCTGGTACGCTGGGTCCACTTGCCTTGCCGGAACAGCTCTCGGGCCTCGGCGGGAACGGTGGGTATGTCTTGGCGGGTCAGTACCATATCGCTACCCTCGCGTCAGTGTGGCCATAGCATACATTATTTCGATTCCACCACGATATTGGACCATTCGTCCAGGTGAGCCCTCCAATCGGGTATCACGACCGTAAGTGAGTTGTCCTCTTCGATGATGGCGGGGCCGTCCATCGGCTTGGCCCCCAGATCGTGCCGCGTCATGACCGGTGTTTGAACCCAGCCCCGGTCCGGCCCAAAATAGCACTTTCGTGAAGGTGACGGCTTCCAATCTTTCGGGGGGTCGATATTTAGCTGCCCAGGCACCCTCGGCGTCTCCGGCAAACCCCTGGCGACACATCGCAGCGCGACGATCTGCACCTCTTCGTGCCGGGAATCGTAGCCGTAGGTCTTGCGGTGCTCCTGGTGGAACTCCTCGACGAACCGGGCCATTATGGCGGGGTCCAGCTTCCGGCCGGGCAGAGGTATGGTGATAGCGAAGTCCTGGCCCACGTAACGAGTGTCGGCGGAAAGCGAAACCGAGCGGTGGGCGGTGTCGTACCCCTCCCGCTCCAGCATGGAGACCGCCTCATTCATCAGTTTGTCGATGACGCCGTGGATTGAATCGTAGTTGATTCTACTGGTGTCGGTGTATTGGGTCTGGATGAGATGGTGCTCCACATCCGCAAGGAGCAGCCCCAGCGCACTGAACAGCCCCGGAAGGGGGGGGACCACCACCTTGGTGATGCCCAGTTCAACGGCCAGGTCCAGCGCGTGAACCGGACCCATGCCTCCGAAGGCGATCAGGGTGAAGCGCCGGGGGTCGCGGCCCCTTTCAGTGGACACGGCGCGCAATGCCCGGATGAGGCTGGAGTTCGCCACGGCGCGGATACCCCAAGCGGCGCCGGTTATGTCGAGGCCCAGCCGGGCAGCCACGCCGTCGTTGATCGCCTTATCGGCCAGGTCCGGGTAGATCTTGAGGGCGCCGCCGGCCAGGTGCTCGGGGTTGGTCAAGCCCATGTGGACGTTGGCGTCGGTGATGGTGGGCTCCACTCCGCCCAGACCGTAGCAAGCGGGACCCGGTTTCGCGCCCGCGCTGTTGGGACCAACCTTGAGGGCACTCCCGGCATCGGCCCAGGCGATGCTGCCACCGCCCGCACCGACCTCGGCAATGTCTATGGAAGGTACCCGCAAGAGGTAGCCGCTGCCTTTCAAAAGGCGGTGCCCGATGCTGAGTTCTCCTCCCACCTCGTATTCAGGGGAACGGGAGATTTCTCCGTCCTCGATCATGGCCGCCTTGGCCGTCGTACCGCCCATATCCAGGGTGATGACATTCTCGATGCCCATCCGTTTGCTGAGGTGGTACGCACCGGTTACCCCGGCGGCAGGCCCCGATTCGATGACGTGACAGGGGAACTGCCGCGCTGTCTCGGAGGGAATCATGCCGCCATTGCTCTGCATCACCATGATGGGGGTGTCCATGCCCATTTCTTTGACGTCCGATTCCATGGAGCGGAAATAGGCGTCCACCACCGGCTGGACATAGGCGTTGATGACCGTGGTGCTGGTACGCTCGTACTCCCTGATCTCCGGCAGGACCTCGTTGGAGGTCGACACAGCTAGTTTCGGGGCCAACTCGCGGACCAACTCCCGGGTGCGCCGCTCGTGGGCGCCGTTGGCGTAAGAGTTGATATAGCAGATCGCTATGGAGTCCACGCCTTCCTCGATCAACCGCCGGATAGCCTTGCGGGCGGCGTCTTCATCGAGCGGGACTACCTCTTCGCCATGGGGGCCCATCCGGGCGGGCACCTCCATGCGCAAATGGCGAGGCACCAGGGGCTCGGGCTTCTGCCAGTTGATGTCGTACAACCGGTGCATTCGCATACGGCGGATTTCCAGCACGTCTCGAAAGCCTTTCGTGGTGATCAGTCCGGTGATGGCTCCGGTTCGGGTCAGGATGGCGTTGGTGGCCACCGTGGCTCCGTGGGTGTATTCCTGGATTTGGCCAGCGCCAATGCTGTTGCTCTTGAGTATCTCCTGGACACCCGCCTTGATGGCGGTGCCGAAGTCCGGCGGTGACGAGAGCACCTTTTTGGGAAGGGCTGTTCCGTTGGCCTGTAACAGTACAACGTCTGTGAAAGTGCCGCCTACATCGACTCCGAGCCGGATTTCCTCTGCCATAACGATCCTGACCTCCTAAAGGCGTTTTTGAACAGGCGCGCCTGGCTGGCGAACGCTCCCCGTATGTTGAGGGTAGTTTGTTCAGGTAGCGGTCTTACCGAAGGGCTACCCTCAAGCTGACCAACACGAACGGGCTAACCAACATAAACAGGATGGTGCGCGACGCTACAAACAGCCACTCCGCGGCGTCTTATGTTCCTCGGTGGGCGCCGGCTTCCGGGGCGGCCACGCCAGCGGTGCTCACTCGTCCCGGTTCGCAGATACCGATGCGAATCGTCACACGGCGAGGTTGAGAGACGCCTCACCGGCTCCGGGGTGATCTGATGGGTCGTGCCGGACGGTGCCCCGGGATTATCACCGCGTGGTCCCGGAAGGATGGGGCCGGCGCCGTCCAGGTTAGGCGCCCTCCCGGCGTCCCTTGGTAACTCTCTCCCGCATCTGCTCTGTCCTCTCCCAATCAACGGCGCGATGCTCCATGTCGAGAACGACGCCATAGATGTCTCGGGCCCGGTCAACACCCACTTTGTCTTCGACGACGTCCCAAAGCACCGCCTCTGGGTCTCGCTCCAGGGGATCACCATAGCCACCGGCTCCCGGCCATTTGATACGAAGGGAGTCGCCGGAATGGAGGGTGTCAAGGAACTTGGTTGGCATGGGTTTCGTCTCTCCCCCCTTGGTGACAGTGACCTCGGTTGTGGAGGCAGACAGACCGCCGTGGAGGCCGTAGGGGGCCGTCTTCTCCCGGTCGGCGCGCACCTGTACCACCGTGTCGTCCAGCAAATACCGGTA
>CAYOAF010000001.1:0-18099 GCA_964401855.1 uncultured Dehalococcoidia bacterium | reverse complement strand
CCGGGCGAGCGAAGATGTGCCGGATCGCATGCGTCAGGTCAACGACGGCCGGCTGGCCGATCTGGTAATCGTTTGCACCGGGGCTATTCCGGCCCTCCAGCAGGCGCTGGAATCGGTGGAACGCGGTGGCACGGTCATTTTCTTCGCGCCCACCGAGCCGGGTGTCACAATTTCGGTCCCGGTGAACGACACCTTCTTTCGGAATAACGTTACCCTCACCACCTCCTACGCCGCCAGCCCCGCCGACCTGTCCACGGCGCTGGAGCTGATCCGGGCCCGAAGGGTGCGGGTGGGCGAGATGATCACCCACCGGCTGGGGCTGGCGGAGACCGGCCTTGGTTTCCAACTCACAGCTGAGGCCCGGTCCTCTTTGAAAGTAATCATCGAACCCCAGAGGTAGCGGGCCAAGGAGAGTAGCACTCAACCAACCTGGTTTTGACGGGATGTCATTCATGCCGGTTGCAACCAGCATCACGGCCCTCGAAAAGAAGTTGGCATGTTTTACCAGGATGTCTGCGAAAGAGAGAGGGAAAGGGGCATGTGCTGCTCCGCCGAGGGCGGAGCAGCACATGCCGTACTCTCCTCCCCTGAGGAGGGGCGCCACCGAAGGCTGTTTTCGGAGTAACGACATTCTGCTGTTGAAACCAAGTTGACTGAGTACCAGGTCTTGCCGGCGGTCCCCGCTTCGGGTTCAATTGATGAGACGCTACGCCGCCGGAACTGGTAATAACAGGTTCCCAAAGCCGTGAATACGAGGAGGACTTGAGCAGTGAGCCAGGCATACGACGGTGGAGAAGCCATTCTAGAGGCGTTCCGGAACCTGGATGTCGATTACATCATCTCCTCACCGGGGACGGAGTGGCCGCCGGTGTGGGAAGCGCTGGCCCGACAACGGGCCAACGAAGCCGAAGGCCCCGGATACATCCATTGCTGGCATGAGAGCTTGGCGGTGGCCATGGCCATGGGGTATACCCGTCAGACCGGCCGGCTTCAGGCACTCCTCCTGCACGCGGGCGTGGGACTTCTGCAGGCGTCGATGGCCCTGGAGGGGGCCAATCAGGGTGAAATCCCCATGCTGGTGTGCTCTGGCGGCTCTTCCACCTATGGAGAAGACCCGGATTTCGATCCCGGGTGGCAATGGATGAGCAACCACGGCATCGTGGGCGGCGCCAACCGGCTGGTGGACTCGGTGGTGAAATGGAGCGGCCAGGTGAGCAGCCCGCCGACCCTATATGACACCTTGTGCCGGGCAGGAGAGCTGGCGCTGCGGGTGCCGAAAGGCCCCACCTACTTGAACATTCCCCTCGAAACCATGCTCCACGAATGGACCTCGCCTTCCAGAACGCGCAAGGTGCCCGCCCCGCCAAAGACCCAGCCGGAGATGGCGGCAATAGAACTGGTAGCAGAGTTGATCGCTTCCAGCCGAAGCCCCCTGGCGGTGACCGACACCGCCGGACGGGGCGTGGAGGCTTTCGGACATCTGGTGGAGCTGGCCGAGCTGATGGGCATGCCGGTGGTCGAAGGCCGTACCCCCTTGTACGCCAACTTTCCCAAAGACCACCCTCTCCACCTGGGTTACGATGTGAAGCGTTTCCAGAGCCAAGCGGACCTGTTCTTGGTCATCGGGAGCAGCGTTCCCTGGTACCCGCCCAACTCCCGCCCCAGCCACGGGACTGTGGTGGTCATCGGCGAGAACCCCATCAAGGCTCAGATGGCGTACCAGAGCCTTCAGGCCGACATCTACCTGGAAGGAGATGTGGCCACTACCTTGAAGCTGCTGGTGAAAAGCCTTCGGGTCGGCGGCGCCTCCGGTAAGGGCGATTTGAAGGAGCGAAGGGACCACTGGGCGGGCGAGCACCGCAAACTAGAAGAAAGCTGTCAAGCCGCCGCCCTTGCGGCCAAGGACCGGCAGCCAATCGATGCGGACTGGCTATGCGCCGCACTGAACGAGGTGATGCCGCAGGACGCGATCTACGTTGAGGAGACCATTACACACCGGCAGGCAATCCTGCGGCAGGTCCGGTGGAACCAGCCCCAGAGCTATATTCATCCCACCGGCGGGCTGGGTCTGGGCCTCGGCCTGGCCCTGGGCGCCAAGCTGGCGGCCCCGCAGCGTACGGTCGTGGCCCTGGAGGGAGACGGATCGCTTCTCTACAACCCCATCGTCCCCGCCTTGGGAACGGCCCGAGAGTACAACCTGCCCATTCTGATCGTGGTCTTCAACAACGGGGGCTATGGCGTTATGAAGCGGACCCACCTGGATTTTTACCCTGAAGGAGCCGTTGCCGGCAGCGGGGTGTTCCACGGCGTGGACATCGCGGGGCCCAACTACGCCCGGCTGGTGGAACCCTTCGGCGGCTACGGTGAGCGAGTAGAGGACCCGGAAAAGCTGAAGCCCGCACTCCACAATGCGCTGGCCGCAGTGAATGAAGGCCGGGTGGCGCTGCTGGACGTCGTCCTGGTTGCCTGACCCGCGGTTGCCGCGGTTTCGAGGGTCTGCTAAACTTACCCGCAAAACCCTGATGAGGGAAACTATTCCCAATGTCCGGTGATTCCCAGATAAAAGCCTCTCTGTTCGTCACCTGCATCGTGGACCAGCTCTATCCCGAGGTTGGGGTAAGCGTGGTGCGGGTCCTGCGACGGCTGGGGGTAGACGTCGATTTTCCTCAGGAGCAGACCTGCTGCGGCCAGCCGGTATACAACACCGGATTCAAGGGGCAGGCACGGCTGCTGGCCCGGAGAATCCTCAGCACCTTCGCGGAAAACCGGTACGTGGTGGTGCCCTCCGGCTCCTGTGCTGTCATGATGCGGATGTTCTACCCTGAACTCTTCCAGGACGACCCCGCCTTGCTGCGCCAGGCCCAGGAGCTGTCAGCCAAGGTCTACGAGTTTTCCGAGTTCCTGGTCAAGGTCCTGGGAGTCGAGGACCTGGGAGCCAGCTGTACGGATACGGTAACCTATCACCCCGGCTGCCACCAGCTTCGGGGGCTGGAGGTACGAGACGAGCCCCGGAGCCTGCTTCGCCAGGTCCGTGGTCTGGAGTTGCGGGAGCTGCCCCAGGCGGACTCCTGTTGCGGGTTCGGAGGCGCTTTCTCGGTCAAATTCCCCCACATCTCCGAGGGGATGCTGTCTGACAAGGTAACGAACATTATGTCAACTGAAGCCGACGCCCTGGTCTCCTGCGACATGGGTTGCCTGATGCACATTGGGGGCGCCCTCAGCCGGCGGGGATCCGGCATCCGACTGCAACACCTGGCGCAGGTTCTGGACCAGAGAGTTGACCCGGCGTCCGCGGCGTGACGGCGTAACACCCAACGAATCAGCCGTCCCTGCTGGCCGCCACTAACACCACGAGAAATGATGTTGGACGAGCAGCTATCACCGTGACACGCGCCTGGAGGGGCGGAAGGACGCGCCCGGTTCCCCGTTTCCGTGACAATAGCCAAGGCGAAAGGACTACGACAAGTGGCCGAAATCAAGACGCGCGACTTTTTCAAGGCGTCCGAGCGCTCCATGCGAGACCCCCAGCTCCAGCGGGCGCTGCGGCGGGTCGGCTCCGGCTTCGATAACGCCAGACTCGTGGCCATCGATGAGGTCACCCCTGAAGCGTGGAAGGCGTGGCAAGAGCAGGCCAGGCAGATCAAAACCCACGCCTTGAACCACCTGGACTACTACCTGGAACTCCTCTATGACAACGTTACCAGGGCCGGAGGTCAGGTTCACTTCGCCGCCGACGCGAAAGAAGCCAACGCCATCGTCGCGAACCTGATCCGGACCCGGAACGTGCGCATCGCCACCAAGAGCAAATCCATGGTCTCCGAAGAACTGGCGCTCAACCCCGTTCTAGAGTCGGAAGGGGTCGACGTGTACGAGACAGACCTGGGCGAGTACATCATCCAACTGGCGGGGGAGACGCCCTCCCACCTGGTGGCCCCGGCCCTGCACAAGAGCAAGGAGGACGTGGCCCAGTTGTTTGCCGAGAAGCTGGGCCTGCCCCACATGGACGATATCGAAGCGATGGCCCGCGCCGCCCGGGAGGTGCTGCGGGGGAAGTTCCTCCAGGCGGACCTGGGCATCAGCGGAGCCAACTTCGTGGTGGCCGAGACCGGCACGACGGTCATCATCACCAACGAAGGCAACGGGCGCCTCTGCACCTCCGCTCCTCGCATCCACATCGCCATCACCGGGATGGAGAAGGTCATTCCCTCGCTGCAGGACCTGGCCGTTTTTCTCCGGCTGCTGCCCCGCTCGGCCACCGGCCAGCGGATAACCAGCTACGTAAGCATGACCACCGGCCCACGCCGCCAGGAAGACGAAGATGGCCCCGAGGAGTTCCACCTGGTGCTGGTCGACAACGGGCGCTCCCGGATGCTGACCGACCCGGACCTGCGTGAAGCCCTCTATTGCATCCGCTGCGGGGCCTGCCTGAACATCTGTCCGGTGTACAAGAAAGTGGGCGGCCACGCCTACGGCTGGGTTTACCCTGGCCCCATCGGCGCGGTGGTTTCTCCCATGCTGGTGGGATTGAAACAGGCCAAAGCTCTACCCTATGCCTCCAGCCTCTGCGGGGCCTGCCGGGATGTTTGCCCGCTGAGGATAGACCATCCGCGCATGCTGCTGCATCTGCGTCACAAGCTGGCGGAAAGCCCGGATCCGGAGGAGAGGGCCGTAGGCTCCGTCGAAAGGCTGCTGGCCCGGAGCTACGCCCGGCTGATGAGCAACCCGGGACGCCTGTCCTTTTTCCACAAGGTGGGGCGCTTTTTGCAGACACCCTTGCTGAAAATTCCGCTATCCCCGTTCGCCAGAAAGGGCCGGTGGGTCCGCCGGGTTCCGCTTCCTCTCTTGTCTCGCTGGACCAGGGCCCGAGACCTTCCGGCTTTGCCACCTCGAACCTTCCACGAAATCTGGCGGCGGGGTTTGTCCCAGGAGCCAGACGTTGACGCCTAGCATGGCCGGACCGCCGGGGACCCCAAAGGGCGAGTTTCTAGCCACGGTGCGCCGGGCGCTGGGCCGAGACGCGGTCCCCCCCCACCCTCCGTACCCCCGGCTGGAGGATACCCTTTCCGACCTGGAAGCCGAGGCCGCCGCGCTCCACCGCCGACTGGCCGAAAACCGGACGGCCCTCATGGACCGGCTGGCCCGGATGGCCCAGCTTGGCGGCTGGAATGTGTACCGGTCAGCGGACTACGAAGAGGCCGCAGGCTACATAAAATCTCTGGCCGCGTCTTTGGGCGTCGAACAGGTGGTGCGCACCGGCCAAGAAGTGTTCGAACAGGCGCCGGTCGACGGGGCCCTCCGAGGCCTGGGCCTCTCCGTGACCACCGTGGCGCAGGGGGAAGCCAGCTCTAGGGAGTCCCTCCGGCAAGAGATACTAGCCTCCGGAATCGGAATAACCGGCGCCGATTACGCCCTGGCCGAAACCGGTTCCGTGGTGTTGCTGGCCCGCAAGGGGCTTGGCCGGCTGGTGTCGGTGGTCCCGCCGGTGCATGTGGCCCTGGTGCGGCCTCAAGAGGTGCTCGAAACCCTGGACGACTTTTTCCTGTTGCGCCGCCTTGAGTACCACCGGGAGGGCGGCGAGATGGGTAGCTACCTGAACTTCATCACCGGCCCCAGCTGCACAGCGGACATCGAGCAGACACTTGTGGTCGGCGTCCATGGCCCGAAAGAGGTGCACCTGGTGTTGCTGGAGTAGCGAAGGGAATTCATTTGGTCACAGAGACTCTGAGGCGCATGAACCTGTGCCCGTCTTGTGGAAGCCTTTTGGAGAAAGACAAGGTCGCCCATCCGCAGGAGTACAACGGCAGGGTCATTATCTTGGAAAATGTGCCCGCTGAGGTGTGCCGTCAATGCGGTGAGATCCTGATCCGGCCGGGTGTGCTGAAGGAAGCGCAGCGGCTGGTCTGGTCAGAAAAGAAGCCGAAGCGCACCGCTCAGGTCCCAGTCTACGATTTGGCGGAAATGTCCTAACCCACAGTTTCGACTTGGTCGACGCCGACCGCTCCATCGAGCTGGCCCGGCAGGTGGTTGGCTTCGTCAAAGAGCGCACCGGGTGGGGAGGCTCGCTTCCAGACCGCCCGGGGCGTTCGGTCACCCCTTCGGGCTGTGGCTTGCTGGGAAACCGGTCAGCCCCACCTTCGGATTCGACATCTCCCAGCCATTGGCCCGGCGCAACACGTCCGGGGACAGGTTTTTGCCCAACGGGCAGAGGGCCAGGCAGGCGACTTTGCACAACCGGTTGCCGGCGCCGTCGATGGCGAACCGGTCCGGTGCGATATAGTCGGCGCCGGGAAGGTCCACGGGATAGCCCTCCTTCATTATCTCTTTGATATCTTCCCAGTTGCTACCCCTTCTGCCGCAATCTGAAGCACACTTGTAGTGGTTGACCCTACCGTCGGAGGTGATGGCTTGCGTGGGGCACACCTCCGTGCAGACCGTGCAGCTTGGAGGGCAGGGCTCACCAGGCAGAAGGGGGTCGCCTTCCAGGGAAGCAGCGGTGATCAAGCAGGCCAAACGCATCCGGACGCCGAGCACGGGGTTGGCGACCAGCCCGTTCTTGGCCTTCCGGCCGATCCCCGCGAGCACCGCGGCACGCTTCAGGCTGAATGTCCCGTACAACGGGGCGATGATGCGCTCGTCCTCATCCGCTGCGTGATCGTAGCGCCCGCCCATGGAAGGACCCAAGGGCAACGTGCGGCAGGCGCGGGCCTCCAGCCAGCGCGCCAGGTCAAAGCAGATCGAATTCAGGGCACGGTTGAGATGCACGTAGCCGTAGTTCCCATAGGCATAGGAGGTCTTCGCGTCGGTGACGTTGGACTCGATGACCCCGCCCAGCTGGCCGATGGCAAGTACGATTACACTTCGCCCCGTTGGCATCAGATCGGCCGGCCCGTAACCCGTCGGCGGATAAACCGGGACCCGCTCCACGTCGGGAGGCGGCGGGAATTCCCACCTCTCGACTGGAGCCACGCCTACCACATCGGCCCCCAGCTCCAGCGCCCGTTGCTTTAGCTGCCGGGTGAGGGTCCTACTATCCACGGATGTCATCCGAACCTCCACGTCGAACGCGCCACGGATTGCTGCTTTTTCAACAGATTCGCACCTAGCCGTCGAACCTGATTCTGGCCCCGGTCCGCATCAACCGCAATGCCCGCTCGGCCGCCCCTTCCAAAAGCTCTTCCGTACGCCTGAGACTTTGATCGAAGCGCATGGGGCGGTCGGCGATGCAGATGATGCCCGCTATTCCGCGCTGGTACAGCTCCTCGAAGCCCGTTCCCAGGCTCCCGGCCAGCAGGATAGTGGGCACCCCCAGGGCCAGGGCCCGGCGGGCCACGCCCACCGGCGCTTTGTTGTAGACCGTTGATTGGTCGGCCCGGCCTTCACCGGTGATGACCAGGTCCGCGCCCTCCAGTTGCGCGTCGAACCCCAACACCTCGCAGACCATGTCGATCCCCGACCTCAGGTCCACTCCGGCAAATACCATCAGACCAGCTCCCAGCCCACCGGCCGCCCCGGCCCCGGGCCGCTCCGCCACGTCTTGACCCAAGTCCCGCTGTATTACTCGGGCGAAATTCTCCAGGGCCGAGTCAAGCTCCTCGACGATCTCCGCCGTCGCGCCCTTTTGAGGGCCGTAGACGGTGGAGGCGCCGGTGGGACCACACAAAGGGTTGGTTACGTCGGTCGCGCCGACGACGGCGGCGCCCGCCAGTTTGGGGTGCAGGCCGGACACGTCGATGCGGGCCAGCCGGGCCAGGGCGGCGCCGCCGGCGGGAAGTAGGAGGTCTGCGGCGTCCAAGAACCGGGCCCCCAAGGCGCTGGCCATCCCGGCCCCGCCGTCGTTGGTGGCGCTGCCACCCAGTCCGACGATGATACGGGTGAACCCTCGGTCCAGGGCTTCTCTAATGATTTCGCCGGTGCCCTGGGTGGTTGTGGCCCGCGGATTGTGCCGCGGTGGCGGCAGGAGGGCCAGACCCGAGGCCAAAGCCATCTCGACCACCGCCGTTTGGCCGTCGCCCATTACCCCCCACGCGGCCTGCAAGGGCCAGCCCAGGGGGCCCGCCACGGTGCTCCGGAAGACCTGGCCGCCCGTGCCGTCCACCAAGGCGTTCAGAGTCCCGTCTCCACCGTCGGCCACCGGAACCAGCACCGTTTCGGCTTCCGGCACTGCGGCCCGCACCCCGCGCTCGATGGCCCTGGCCGCTTGGAGGGCAGACACGCCGCCCTTAAACCCCTGAGGGGCTATTACAATCTTCATCGCAACCTTCGTCGCCAACGACCCGTCATTATACACCTCGGCCGTTAACGGTCAGCCGTCAGCGGTCAACGGTTGGTATTTGGGAGTCAGCACGTAACCAATGGCGCAAAGAGCTCTCGGACGCTACTGTCCTTAATTGTGCTCTCCGCCGATCATTCCTGACCGGCTGCTGAAAGCCGAGAACTGACCGCTGATATACCTTTTCCGCGCACCCTCTGCTACAATCGGGGCAAGCTGGTTCAGGGAGGCCGCATGCCATCGAGAGAGGAACTCAAGCGCCGGGCGTTTGAAGAAATCGACGCTCGTGCCGACGAAATTGTCAGCCTGGCGAAAACGATCCTACAGAATCCGGAGCCGGGATTTCGGGAAACCAAGACCTCGGCCCTGGCGGCCAACAAGCTGGCCGAACTGAGTATCCCTTTTCGCGACGGCTTGGCTTTGACCGGTATCAGGGCGGAGTTGACCGGCGGAAGCTCCGGCCCCACGTTGGCCATGTTGGGCGAGATGGACTCTCTGATCGTCAACGAGCACCCCTTCGCTGACCCCGCCACAGGCGCGGCCCACGCCTGCGGCCACCACTGCCAGCTCCCAATGGTTTTCGGCGCCCTGTTCGGGTTGATGCAGCCCGACGTTTTGGCGGCGTTGAGCGGGCGTGTGGTGATGATGGCCGTGCCCGCCGAGGAATACATCGAGATCGCATACCGGGACTCGTTGCGCCGCGAAGGCAAGATCGAGTTCCTGGGCGGTAAGCCGGAGCTGATCCGCCTGGGCGAGTTCGACGACGTTGACCTGGCCATGATGGTCCACACCACCAGCAACCCGGATGACAAACGGCTCTGCATGAAGGGGACCAACAATGGGACCCTGGCCAAAAAGATCCAGTTTATCGGCCGCGGGGCCCATGCCGGGGGCTCGCCCCACCTGGGGATCAACGCCCTGAATGCCTCCACGCTGGCCTTGACTGCCATCCACTTCAACCGGGAGACCTTCCAGGACGGGGACACCGTCCGCGTCCACCCCATCATCACCAAGGGCGGTGAAGCCGTGAGTGCAGTCCCCTCCGACGTTCGAATGGAAACCTTCGTTCGGGGCCGTTCCATCGACGCCATCCTGGACGCCAACCGGAAGGTGGACCGAGCGCTAAAGGCTGGAGCCATGGCCGTGGGCGCCAGCGTTAACATTCAGACCATCCCCGGGTACCTGCCATTGAAGCAAGATCCGGACCTGGCGAAGGTTTTCGAATCCAACGCGGCGGATCTGGTGGGTGAGGAGAACGTCGGCCACACTGGTCACCGCACCGGCTCCACGGACATGGGTGATGTCGGCCATCTGATGCCGGTCATTCATCCCTACGTGGGCGGGGCGGTGGGGCTGGGCCACGGCGCCGACTACGTGGTCGAAGACTACAGCCTGGCGGTGGTCACCGCGGCCAAGGCCCTGGCCGGGACGGCCGTGGACCTGCTGGCGGACGGGGCGGAAAGGGCGGGCCGAATCATATCCGGGCACCAGCCTGCAATGAGCAAGGACGAGTACCTGATGTTCATGCGCGCGATGGCTTCGGAAGAGACTTTCAACGGCGGATGAATGTTATGTTAACGATCCCGGAACTCAAGCAGAAGGCTTGTGCCACGATCGAGAAGAACAAGAAGGAGATCGTCGGTATCGCCCAGGATATATTGGCTCACCCGGAGGCTGGGTTTTCGGAAAAAAGAACTTCGCGGCTGGTGGCGCGCCAGTTCGAAAAGTTGGGGATCCAGCACCGGCCGGGTCTGGCCATCACCGGTGTCAAGGGACGGGTCCTGGCCGGGAACGGGCCCGGGCCACGGGTCGCGATACTCGGCGAGTTGGACTCTCTGGTGGTGCGAGAGCACCCTTTTGCCGACCCGGTGACGGGCGCGGCCCATGCCTGCGGCCACCATTGCCAGATAGGGATGATGCTAGGCACCGTCATGGGCCTGCTTACCCCGGAGGTACTGGGCCAACTCTCAGGAGAGATAATGCCCTTCGCCGTCCCGGCCGAGGAGTTCATCGAGGTGGAGCGCCGGCTTCAGCTGCGGGAGGCGGGCCGGTTGGAGTTCCTAGGGGGCAAGCAGGAGCTGATCGGGCTGGGCGAGTTCGACGACGTAGACATGGCGATCATGTGTCACACTGCCAGTGACATGGGCGCAAACTTGTTCGCGCTGGGGGGCACCAGCAACGGTCACCTCGTGAAATACGTCCAGTTCAAGGGCCGCGGGGCCCACGCGGGGAGCGCTCCCCACCGGGGAATCAACGCCCTCAACGCCGCTACCTTCGCCTTGCAAGCCATCCACGCCAACCGGGAGACCCACCGGGCCGAGGATACGGTACGCGTCCACGGCATCATGACCCGAGGCGGCGAAGCTGTCAGCGCCGTTCCGGCCGACGTTCGCCTGGAGTGGCGCGTCCGCTCCTCAACCCCCCGGGCGGTGGTCGGCAACGCCGCGGTGGTGGACCGCTGCTTCAAGGCCGGAGCGCTGGCGGTTGGAGCAGCGGTGGAGATCACCAACATCCCGGGCTACCTCCCACTCCGCCAGAACGCGACTCTCCAGGAACTGTTTCGACAGAGTTCAGCCGATCTGCTGGGAGAGGGGGCGACCCTGTTGATCCCGGCGCGGCGGAACCGGGGCGGGTCAACCGACATGGGAGACCTGAGCCACATCATCCCGGTTTGCCATCCGTACACCGGCGGAGCGGAGGGACCCGGCCACAGCAAAGAGTACCTGGTCAACGACTATGAGGTGGCGGTGGTCAACCCGGCCAAGGTCATGGCCATGGTGGTGATTGACTTGCTGGCCGGTGATGCTGCCAAGGCCAAACAGGTGATTGGAGCGCACCGGCCCGTGCTGAGCAAACAGGCCTACCTGAAGTTCCAGCGAGAGCGGGCCGAGATCATCCGGTTCGACGGCGGGGGCTGATCTAGGTGGGTTCGACTGCATGTGGGTCAGTTGCTTCGAGTCCTCAAACACCCATGAAGTACATGGCCGCCCCCGTGGCCAGCGGGATCGTGAAGTTGTCGTCCGGAGGCACGGAGGCCAGCTCTACCAGTCCGGCGATGCCTGCCCCCACCAGCAGCCCCCAGTGGTAGTCCACCGCGCCGGCGCCCGCCAGCACCGCTATCGTCAGCAGCGCGACCGCGATGAAGGCGGCGGTACCAAAGGGTGACTTACCCCGTATCCTGGGCCCCGTAGCCCGCCGCCCCACCACCGCCGCCGTTGGGTCACCCAGTGACAAAAACAGCAGAGCGGGCACTGCCACCGATGATCCGAAGAGGAGAAAAGCGAAGAGAGCCGCGATGACCATGTAGGTGGCCCCAGTAATGCGCCGGTCCTCTTCTTTCTTCAGCAGGGGTGCCAACCCGCGTAGAAACAGCCGGTTCAACCACGAAAGCTGGAATCGCGAAAGGTCCAGCCCGAGCCCGCCCGCGGACACGACAGCCATGGCTGCGACCATGCCGGATTCGGGGGTGAATATGCCGGCTATGGGGATAGAGGAGCCAAAGGAGAGGTGAAAAAGCCGCCGCCAAGCCGGGGATGGCCTTCCGCCAGCCGGCTGAGCTTGTTTTGCGGGAGAAGCCAGGTCCAACCTATGCACTCAGCAACCAAGCGTTCTGCGGTTGCTCGAACATGGTGCGGCTGATCCCTCGGAGCCCATAGCGTCTGACCGCTGGGATCAAAGGGGACGCGGAGAGATTGTCCATAGTTCTGCGTGCTCGGCGGTCGGTTTTGACATGGCCGTTCAGAACGTGATGGTGATGGAATCCCCGGCCCGCCAACGGAAATCGCGGAATTTGGTGTCCTTGGGGGTCTCGAACATTATCCAGCCGTCGATCCCCATGTCCATCTTCAGGTCGAACGAGCCGTGGACGAATAAGATGGACCGTACGTCTGTAATGGGTTGACCGTCCATCTCTTCGACCACCACCATCGCCTCCTGGTCCGGAAGGCCCTCCTCGCCGCATAGGTACTTCCAGGACCCCGGTTCCGTGAAGGTGTGAGTGTAGCTTTGCCCCGGACCGATTGATGCCGGATCGGCATCCCCCTGGCCGGTTCCAAGGTTGAGTTTCACGTGTTGGACTCCAGAGCCGTCGTTGATCCAGCGGACCATCGTTCCCGGGGTGATATACATCTGGTTCGGATCGAAGCACTGCCCCTGGTCCACCAGGACATCAACCGCGGCCTGGCCTCTGAAGTCCTGGTACAGACGCCGGTCAAGGTCGATGGGGACGTAGGTCTGCTGCACGAAATCCCGGAGCTGGGCGGCCTGCTGGTCCACGCTCACGATGGCGCTGGTGGCCGTGTGGTTTTCCACCTTGAGGTTTACCATCACCAGCTCCAAGTCATCGGCCGAGGGGACCAACCGCCAATGCCGCACCACGTCTTCAGGGTCGATGGTGGCATAGCGAAGCTCGGGCACCCTCTCGATGGTGAGAATGTTGATGTGCAAGGTCCGGCCCTGATAGTATTTCCCAAAGTTCGAGGATCTGCCCGAGCAGGCGGCCAAGGTAAGGGCCGCCAGAAGGACGATGGTCCAGAAAACCAGTTTCCGTTTTTGCATCCAGGACACCAAATCTCGTCGGCGACCGCTTTCGTCTGAAGCCGGCCGCCCACATTGGAATATGGGGAATATGGTTAGGCGATTGCTGTTACCTGACCTCTGTCATGCGCCAGTGGTGGTGAGCGTGGGTAGCTGGCGCAACTGTCCCACCAGGTTCACCAGCGTCTTCAACAGGTACTCGACTTCCTCTTCGGTGTTCCCCTTGCCCAAGGTTATCCGTAGACTGCCGCGGGCCAGTTCCGCCGATTGACCCAGGGCCAGCAGCACGTGGGATGGTTCCAGTGAGCCGGAACTGCAGGCGCTGCCGCTGGAGGCGGCTATTCTGGCCATGTCCAGCCCCAACAATATAGGCTCCCCTTCAACGCCCGCGAAGGAGAAGTTTACGTTGCCGGGCAGCCGTTCCGTGGGATGGCCGTTCAGGTGGCTTTGGGGAACGCTATCCAAAACGAACTCAATGATCCGGTCCCGCAGCGCGGAGCAGTGCACGCTGGCTTCTTCCTGTTGGGCATCGGCCAGTTCCAAGGCCACCGAAAGCCCCACGATGCCAGGAATATTCTCGGTCCCCGATCGCCTTTCCCGCTCCTGCCCGCCCCCCATGACGAGGGGCAAGTAGGGCGTTCCCCGCTTGATGTAGAGCACTCCGGTACCCTTGGGTCCGTAGAACTTGTGGCCCGAAAGGGTCAGCATGTCCAACCCGAGCCGGCCCACATCAATGCTCAGGAAGCCGGCGGCTTGCACGCCATCGCTATGCACCACGATGGTGCGTTCCAACTCGCCGGCCCTCCGATGGGCCGCCTCGGCGATCCCGGCAATCGGGTTGACGGTCCCGATCTCGTTGTTGGCGTACATGATGGTGACCAGGGTCGTCCGGTCGGTGATGGCATTGTAGACCGCTTCGGGGTGGACCATGCCGTAGTCATCCGCCGGCAGATAGGTCACGTCGAACCCCAGACCTTCCAGGTGCTGGCAGGTGTGGAGCACCGCGTGGTGCTCGGCGCTCGAAGTGACGATGTGGTTACCGGTTTCTCGCAAGGCCGTGGCCGCGCCGTGAATGGCGGCGTTGTCCGATTCGGTGCCGCTGCCGGTGAACACCACTTCGCGGGGGCGGCAATGGAGCACCTGGGCCACGCGCTCCCGGGACTCATCCAAAGCGTAGCGGGCTTCCTGGCCTACTGCGTGGATGCTGGAAGGGTTCCCGTACTGCAGCGTGAAGTAAGGCGTCATGGCCTCCAACACCCTGGGGTCCATCGGAGTAGTCCCTGCATGGTCCAGGTACACGATCCCTTGGTTCGACATCGTCAACCTCCTCGCTTCATGCTGTGCTATTTTAGCACAGCATGAAGCGAGGAGACCGGATAGGAATGGACGTTTTGGTCAGTCCTCGCCTGTATTTCATCCCCGTATCTTGTCTCCAGAACCTATCCACCCAGGATATCCTGCCCCCGCCGTTTCACCACCTCCCAGGAACACTCCTCCCTATGGCTGGCGGTGGCCACGGAGAAGAGGAAGCCGCCGATGAGGGCAACCCAAATGCCGTTGACGGCGTCGGCGAAGATGCTCAGAGTCACACCCAAAACCACGGTTAGCGCGCCGATGACCTGCCCCGAACGGATGGCGGCCTTGGTGGCCCGCCGGTGGCTACTGGTGAGTCCCCAAACTGCTGCCCGCAGGATCCGCCCGCCATCCAGCGGGTAACCCGGTAAGAGGTTGAAAACCCCGAGGCACAGGTTGGTCCACGCAAGCAGGAACAGCACCACCTCCAGGATGGAATCACCGGTACCAAGCAGGTACCATAGGCCGCCGAAAACAGCCGACAGGAAGATGCTGCTCAAAGGGCCAACAACGGCTATCGTAAACTCGTTCCAGGGGCGGCCCGGCTCGCGGGACAGCCGGGACACGCCACCGAAGATGAAAAGGGTTATGCTTTGAACCGGGATGCCCTGGCGTTTGGCGGCCACGCTGTGGCTAAGCTCGTGGGCCAGCACCGACAAGAAAAACAGCATGACCATTACCGTCGCGACGGACCAACGTTGCGCCACCGGCCAGCCAAGCCGCGCCGATTCGAACTCCTGGGCCAATATATAGGTGAGCAGCAGGAAGATGAGCACCCAGCTCGCGTTCACCTCGATGGGGATACCGAAGACCTTGCCAAGACGGAGGGAGGCTCGCACTTACTCTCCTACGGCCAACAGGCGTCGAGCCCCGGACGGACACGGATCAATGCTGGCCCCGGTCCCCGGATGTTTGAGTGGAGGGAGAAAGTGCCGCCGCATAGGCTACCAGCTTGTACACCAATTTCGCCGCGGTGTAGGAGCAGGCCGCCGGTCCTTCCCCGGGGGACAACTCGCACACATCAAACCCTACGATGCAGCGGGCCATTGCGATCTCTTGAAGAAGCGAAGTCACCTGGCGCCAGCTCATTCCCCCGGGCTCCGGCGCGCCCACCGCGGGCATCAGCGATGGGTCGAAAACGTCCAGGTCCACGCTCACGTACACGTTTGGGCCCAGGAGGCTGGCGATCTCCCCCAGGTATGAAGCGCCATCGCCCGGTGGCGGCCAGTAATAGGCCGGGACCCCATGGGACCGGATGTAGTCTCGTTCCTCCGAGCACAGGCTTCTCAACCCCGCCAGCACCAAGGGGCACCGCTCGTGTATGCGGCGAGATCCCGAGGCGTGGCCCCAAGGAGTGCCCATGTATTCGTCTCGCAGGTCGGCATGGGCATCCAAATAGAGCACCGACAGGTCCGGGTATGCTTCCAGGTGCGCTTGTACCGACCCGACTGCAACGGAATGTTCGCCACCCAATACACCGACGATCTTTCCTTTTTGGACATAATGGCCGACAGCCTGCCGCACCCGCTCCACCATGAGAGCGGGTCCGCCCATGTGGGGTTCGAGTGCCTCGGTGGTGTGGATTCCAACCAGCGAGGCATCCAGGTCCAACTCCAGGTCGTAGTCTTCTAGGGCGGCGGAGGCATCGATGATAGCGGAAGGCCCATAGCGCGCGCCGCTACGAAATGAGGTGGTGCTATCGTAGGGGATCGGAATGAGCACGACTCTGGACTGGTCCAGCGTGTGCCGTTTCCCGGAAAGGGCAAGGAAATCGCGGGAGATCCAGGACGGTCCACGGCTCTCAGTCACGGTTGCGACCGGCTCCTCCGGCTTCCAGGGCCGTCCGCTGACCCATCGTTTCGACCAGACCGCCTCGTTCGTCCAGCCATTCCAAGCCTCGGTCCAGCAGCCAGGTTTTAACCTCCTCCAGGCCGAATAGGGCCTTGGCTTCGCCCAACGCGCGATCGTGGTCGAAGGGCAGGCAGGAGAAGATGTCGATGTTGACGTAGCTGCGGCGAGGAAACGTATGGATGCTGATGTGGCTTTCGGCTATGATCACGAACCCAGATACTCCCGCGTCCTCGGGCTTTGGGGCATCGTACTCGAGGACCTTTGGCTCGGTGATGCGGGTCATCCCCAGTATCGACGGGCAGTGGGTCAAGAAGTCCCGGACCCGTTGGGTGTCCCACATTTTGGTTGTGTCTCCGCCGTAGCCGTCGATCACCAAGTGCATCCTAACTCCCTGCCTATGCGCCGAATATATCCCGTTATCCGTTGGCGTACGCCTTGGCAAAACTAGTGGTATAGAATATCATCACTGATATACTAGTGCAATTGCCGCCCTTCGGCGCAATACCTAAATCTTCCTGGCAGGCGAAATTTGGATTCGATGATGATCCAGGCCGAGGGCCTGACCCATTATTACGGCCCCTTTCCGGCGATACAGGATGTGAACTTCAACGTCAGGAAAGGGGAAATTCTCGGTTTCCTGGGCCCCAACGGCGCCGGAAAAACCACCTGTATGCGGATACTCACCGGCTTCATGCCTCCCACAAGCGGCAAAGTGACCCTCGGCGGCTTCGACGTGGTGGAGAAATCCTTGGAAGTGCGCCGGCGCGTGGGCTACCTGCCGGAGACGGTGCCCCTGTACACTGAAATGACCGTCACCAGCTACCTCAAGTACATGGGGACCCTTCGGCGGATGCCCCCCAAGGCCATCAAAAGACGTATCGGTGAAGTTGTCGGCGTTTGCCGGCTGGGCGATTACCACAAGACCATAATCGGAAAACTGTCCAAGGGTTTCCGGCAACGCGTGGGCATCGCCCAGGCCATCCTCCACGAGCCGGAGGTGCTGGTACTGGACGAGCCGACCATCGGTATCGACCCGATCCAGGTGGTTGAAACCCGGAGCCTGATCGAGGAGCTAGGCCGGTCCCAGACAGTGGTGCTCAGCAGCCACATCCTGCCTGAAGTCAGCATGATATGCCAGCGGGTGCTGATTATCAACGAAGGTAGGATAGTAGCTGAAGATACCCCCAGCAACCTGGCCGCGGGGCTACAGGGTGTTGACCGGTTGATGGTTGAGGTAGGCGGGCCGGTAGCTGAGGTATTGCCCGCGCTGCGCAAGGTAAATGGTGTTTCCGACGTGACCCACCGGCCCGCTGGCCGCCGGGAGGCTTCAGTTGATCCGGGGCGGGAGCTTTACACCGTCCAAGTAATCCAAGGCCAAGACTCTCGGGACGCGATTTCCCGCGCGATAGTGAACGGCGGCTGGAGCCTGCTTAGCATGCAATCGGTGGGAATGAGTCTGGAAGAGATTTTCTTGAAGCTGACCACCCAGGAGGATGTCTAACCATGCGCACCGCCCAGGCCGTGGCCTGGAAAGAGATACAGGTCTACTTCAGCAGCCCCACCGCCTATATCGTGGGCTTGATTTTCTTGGTCCTTTCCGGCTTCTTTTTCTCCCGTGACCTGAACGACCCCTTCCCCATAGCCACCATGGCCCCCTTCTTTCAAGGGGCGGTCATCATCCTGATTCTATTGGCCCCGGCCCTGACCATGCGTCTCTTGGCCGAGGAGCAGAAGCTGGGCACCATTGAGCTGCTGCTGACCGCTCCGGTGCGAGATTGGGAAGTCGTGGCCGGCAAATACATGGCCAGCCTGGTGTTTTTGGTGGCCACGGTGGCCCTGACCTCTTACTACGTGGTCCTTCTGGTGGTTTTCGCCAGCCCCGACCCCGGCCCGATTTACGCGGGCTATCTGGGCCTTTTCCTTTACGGGGCCGCCTCCCTGTCCGTCGGGGTGCTGTGCTCCACGTTGACCAGCAACCAGATCGTAGCGGCCGTGGTGGCCATGGGCATCCTCCTGGTCCTGTTTTTCGCGGACCTGGCCGCAGGTGCCGTGGGAGGGACCACCTCGACCGTCATCGGGGAGATTGGCCT